>JARRQO010000170.1:0-9193 GCA_037381685.1 Deltaproteobacteria bacterium
GCCCTATCCCGCCCTGGCCGCGGCCCTACTCGACATCCCCACAGGCAGTGGGGTGTACCTGTTCAAGGACGCCGGGGGCCGGGTGCTCTATGTAGGCAAAGCGGTGAATCTGAGGCATCGGTTGGCCTCCTACCTCAAAACCCCCTCGCGGCACGATCCCAAGACCGCGCTGATGTTGAAGAAAATGGCCCGGGTGGACGTAATTCTCACTCCCACGGGCCGGGAAGCCCTCATCCTGGAGCGCAATCTCATCAAGGAACACCGGCCGCGCTACAACGTCATGCTGCGGGATGACAAGAACTATCTCTGTCTGCGCCTGGACCTCAAGGAGCGGTTTCCGGCCCTGCGCTTCGTGCGGCGTTTTCATCCCGACGGCGCCCTTTATTTCGGGCCCTACGCCTCCGCGGGCATGGCCCGGGAGACCCTGAAGGTGATCAAACAGGCCTTTGGGGTGCGCACCTGCAAGGAGCGGCGCCTGGGACACCGCTCCCGCCCCTGCCTGGAGTACCAGTTGGCGCATTGCCTGGCCCCCTGCACCGGTTGCGTCAGTGAGGCGGCCTACCGCCAGGCCGTGCAGGAAGCCGTGTTGTTCCTCAAGGGCAAAGGCAGAGGCCTGGTAAAAAAACTTAAAGGCCAGATGGAGCAGGCCGCCAGCGAGTTGGATTTTGAGCGGGCCGCCACCCTGCGGGACCGCATCGGGGCCATCACCGAAACTCTGAAACGCCAGGACATGGCCCGGCCCAGCTTCAAGGACCAGGACGTTTTAGGGATGGCAGAAGACGCGGGACAGGCCGTCATTGTGGTCCTGGTGATCCGGGCCGGCCTGGTTTCCGGCAGCCGGGAATACTTTTTTTCGGAACTGCCCCCGGACGGCGACCTGCTGGGGGCCTTCCTCAGACAGTATTATACAGAGGGCCGGCCTCTGCCGGAGGAACTGCTCTTGCCGGTGGAGGTCCCGGACCGCCAGCTCCTGGAGGCCCTGTTCACCGACGAAAAAGGCGCAAAGGTGGCCCTGGTGGTGGCCCCGGGGGGCGAAAAGGCCCGTCTCCTCGCCATGGCAGCGGACAACGCAAAAGGCGCGCTCCGGCGCCGCACCACTCCCCCAGAGCCGGGCGCGGCCCTCCTGGACTTGCAAAACCGCCTGCGCCTGGACCGGCCGCCCGCCCACCTGGCCTGTCTGGACATCTCCACCCCCCAGGGGGAGCAGCCCGTGGGCGCGCTGGTGGCCTTCACTGGCGGGGTGCCGGATAAATCCCGCTACCGCCGCTTCAAGATCAGGGAAGTGGCGGGCCAGGATGATTATGCCATGCTGCGGGAAGTGGTGGGGCGCCATTACGGCAAGAAAGGGCAACAATTGCCGGATTTGTTGGTGGTGGACGGCGGCCGGGGCCAGTTAAACGTTGGCCCAGACCCTCAAAGAGATGGGCCTGGAAAAAATTCCCATGGTGGGCCTGGCCAAGGCCACCGAACAGCACGGCCGCGCCGTGCGGGACCGCCTCTTTTTGCCGGGCCGCAAAAACCCCCTGTTTCCCCCCGCCAGCGCCCCGGGCTGGCTGTTGCTGCTGCGGCTTCGGGATGAGACCCATCGTTTCGCCATCACTTACCACCGCAAACGGGCCCGCCGGGAGATGCTGGCCTCGGCCTTTGATAAGGCCCCGGGTATCGGCCCGGTGCGCAAGCGGCGGCTGTTGGAGCATTTTGCCAACCTGCAGGCTCTCAAGGCTGCCAAGGATGCGGAAGTCGCGGCTTTGCCGGGTTTTAATCAAAAGGTGGCGGAGAGCTTAACCGAGTGGCTGGCGAGGGCAGGGGAGGGCAGCTAGAGGCAGACACTCGGTTGAGCCTCGTTCCCAGGTTGCATTTGGAAACACCTTAAAAGCCAGGCTGAGCCTGGCTTCCATTTGTAGTTCTTCATTAATCTTGACGCGGTCACTCCAGGCGGTTCTTTAATTCCGCCGCAGCATGGAGCATGGCCGCTCTGGTGCCCGGGACCTGGCTGATGGCGTTCAACAAACCGAAGTCGTGGATCATGCCGTTGTAACGCACCACGACGACATCCACGCCCGCGGCGTCCAGTTTGCGGCCGTAAGCTTCACCTTCGTCCCGCAGGACGTCGCACCCCGCGGTCTGGATCAGCGCAGGCGGCAGACCTTGCAGTTGGGCGGTGGTGGCCTGAAGCGGCGAGGCATAGAGCTCCCGGCGCTGGTTTACGTCCGTGGTATAGTTGTCCCAAAACCACTTCATCAAGCTTTTGGTTAAAAAGTGCCCCGTCGCAAATTGATTATAGGACGCGGTTTCAAAGTTGGCGTCGGTGACCGGCCACAACAGCACCTGGCAGCGAAGCGCCGGGCCGCCCTTGGCTTTGGCCATCAGGCTGACCACGGTGGCCATGTTGCCACCCACACTGTTGCCGGCTACGGCGAGGTGAGTGCCGTCGAGGTTGAGTTCCCGGCCGTGGGCGGCGACCCACTGGGTGGCGGCATAAGCCTGGTTGATTGCGGTGGGGTAATGGGCTTCCGGCGAGGGGGAGTAGTTCACGAACACCGCCGCGGCGCCGGAGCCGGCGACCAGGTCCCGGACCAGGCGTTCATGGGTGGGGAAATCGCCCAGCACCCAGCCGCCACCGTGGAAGAACATAAAGACCGGCAAGGGGGTCGTGACCCCTGCCGGCCGCACGATGGTAAGTTTCAAATCCTGGCCGTCAACGCTGATGGTCTTCTCGGCAACATCGCACCAGGGTAAATCGAGTTTCACGCCGGCCTGGGCCTCGACCAGGACAGTGCGAGCCTCTTGCGGGGGCAACTGTTCCAGCGACTTGCCGCCTGCGGCCGCCAGGGCTTCAAGAAAGGCTTGTACCCGGTGGTCGACTTCCGGGCTGCCAGCCGCTAAATTATTGCTGGGATTCATCATGGGGGCCTCCCTTTGGTTTTCTGGCTCAACTTCCAAGACAGCCGATCTCGACTAGCCATTTGCTTTACAAGGCAAGGTAGTGCCGGCCATTATGTCTGTCAAGCGAACCATAGCGGTTCTGACCAGTTTGGGCCGCACGGGGTGATTATGGCTTGATTTTGAGGAGATAAAGAGCTTAATGGCGGGAATTGGAGGCTTCGTTGGCCTCGATCTGCTCCTGGGTCAGGCCGAAACGCCGCTCCCGGTTCTGGTAGGTTTCCAGGGCCTTAAGGAATTCATCTTCCCGGAAGTCGGGCCACAGGGTGTCGGTGACGTAAAGTTCCGTGTAAGCCGACTGCCAGAGGAGAAAGTTGCTCAAGCGGTATTCACCACTGGTGCGGATGATCAGGTCCGGGTCGGGCATCCCCGCAGTGTAGAGATAACAGGAAAACAAGGCCGCGTCGATGTCTTCGGGCTTGAGGCGGCCGGCCACCAGGTCCTGGGCCAGAGTGCGGTGGCCGCGATGGTTCGCTCCAAATCCTCCAGCACCTTATCGGGCAGTTGCTGCAGATTGCCGATGGCCTTGAGCGCGATCTGGTTGTTCTGCATCTCGGCCAGTTCCCGATGCAGATATCTGCGCAGCAGGGCCATCAGGACCCGGATTTCCAAGGCGGGGCGCTGCCAGTTTTCATCGGAGAAGGCAAATAAGGTGAGGTAAGAGAGGTTCAGCTGGCGGGCCAGCCGGGTCACCGCCCGGACCGATGCTATGCCAGCCACATGGCCCTTGACCCGCTTCAGCCCCCGGCGTTGGGCCCAGCGGCCGTTGCCGTCCATGATGATAGCCACATGGCGGGGGAGTTTGCTGGATTCCAGAGGCATGGAGTGTTCAGTCAACGCTGCCCTCCGGCCCTTCATGCCAGAAGTTTCTTATAAGCTTCGCCGCACCAGCCGGGCCCACCAATTGATCGGGTAGAATATTTCGCACTGCCAACAAAAAACCGAAACCGTCCTCAAAAAGACATAATTTCTTTTTCTTTTTCCACGGACTGTTCTTCCGCTTTCTTGACAAATTCATCGGTAATCTTCTGGACCTCGTCCTGGCCGCGGTGGGACTCATCCTCGGATAACAGCTTTTCTTTCTTCATCTCCTTGAGGTCATCATTGGCTTCCCGCCGGACGTTGCGCAGGGCCACTTTGGCTTCCTCCTCCATCTTTTTCACCATCTTCACCAGATCCTTGCGCCGTTCCGTGGTGAGGGCCGGGATGGGGAGGCGGATGATTTTGCCGTCGTTGACGGGATTTAAGCCTAGGTCCGATTTGAGGATGGCCTTCTCGATATCGCCCATGACCGAGGCGTCCCAGGGCTGAATGGTGAGCAGCCGGCTCTCCGGCGCCGCCAGGGAAGCCACCTGGGACAGGGGCATGGTGGTGTCATAGCAGTCTACCTTGATGCCTTCCAGCAGGGCCACCGAGGCCCGCCCCGTGCGCACCCGGGACAGGTCCCGGGCCATGGCTTCTAAAACTTTGTCCATCTTACGTCTGGTTTCGGCAAGAACCTCATCTTTCATCGCTGCGCTTCTCCACAATGGTGCCCAAAATTTTCCCCAGTACCACTTTTTTCATATTTTCCGGCTCCAGTAGCTTGAACACGATGATCGGGATATTCTGTTCCATGGACATGGTGATGGCGGTGCTGTCCATCACCCGGAGGGATTTCTCCAGGACATCGAAATATGTCAGCCGGGGCAGCATCTGCGCCCCGGAGTCTTTCTCCGGGTCCCGGTCGTAGATGCCCGCCACCCGGGTGCCTTTGAGAATGGCTTCCGCCCTGATCTCGGTGGCCCGCAGGGCCGCGGCTGTATCCGTGGTGAAATACGGACTGCCGGTGCCGGCCCCGAACACCACGATGCGGCCTTTTTCCAGGTGGCGCAGGGCCCGGCGGCGGATGTAGGGTTCGGCCACTTCATTCATGGTTATGGCGCTCATCACCCGGGTGGGCAGGCCGCTTTTTTCCAGGGCGTCCTGCAGGGCCAGGGCATTGATGACCGTAGCCAGCATACCCATGTTGTCGGCCACGGCCCGGTCGATCCCCTGGGCGCTGGCTTCCAACCCCCGGAAGATGTTGCCGCCGCCCACCACTATGCCCACCTGCACGCCCAGCTCCACCACGCTTTTGATTTCCCGGCCAATGGCTTCCAGGGTGGCGGGGTCCAGGCCGAATTTCTTGTCTCCGGCCAGACTTTCACCGCTTACTTTGAGCAGGATGCGGCGATATTTAACGGTCTCGGCGGTCATGGGCCCCGGTTTAAGCCCCCACCTGGTAGCGGGAGAACCGGCTGACTTTGAGTTCCTTACCACCCAGTTTGGCCCCCACTTCTGTAAGGAACTGGGCCACGGTGATGTCCGGGTTTTTCACAAAGGCCTGCTGTACCAGGCAGACTTCCTTGAAGAATTTCTCCAGCCGGCCCCCCACCATCTTTTCGATGATCTTCTCGGGTTTGCCGCTGTCTTTGGCCTGGGCCTCGTAAATGGCCTTTTCCTGGGCCACCAGTTCCGGAGAAATTTCTTCCCGGCTCACGGCAACCGGCGAGGTGGCAGCCACCTGCATGGCCAGATCCTTGGCCGCGGCCACGGCCTCGGGCGCGACGCCACCGCCACTCAGCTCCAGCATGACGCCGATCTTGCCGCCATGGTGGATGTAAGCGGTCACCAAATCGCCCTGATAGCGGGTGAAGCGCCGGATGCGGATGGACTCGCCGGTCTTGGCAATGGTTTCGTTGAGGTAATCAGTCACCGTGAGGTTGGGCTGGTGCGGGCAGGGCTGGGTCAGGAGCTCTTCCACGCTCTCCAGGGCCACAGCAGCCAGATGCTCGGTCAACTTGGTGCCCAATTCCACGAAGGCCGGGGTTTTGGCGACAAAATCCGTTTCGCAGTTGATTTCTATCAGAATGCCGGACTTGTGGTCCGACGCGATGGACGCCCAGATGGCGCCTTCAGAGGTAGCCCGGCCAGCCCGCTTGGAAGCCACGGCCAGGCCCTTCTGGCGCAGGTAGGCGATGGCGGCCTCCATATCGCCGCCGGTTTCTTTCAAGGCTTTTTTGCAATCCATCATCCCCGCGTCGGTCTTCTCCCGCAGGGTTTTAACCAGTTCCGCTGTAATTTCCAACGTATGCCTCCTTAGGCCCTATGCTTATCCTTAATTTATTAATTTATGCCGTCCTTTGGAAAAAGGGCGAAAATCGTCAGCGTCAACCATCATAGCTGGCTGAAAGGCTAAACCATCTCTCAGACTTTGTCAGACGATACAGGTATCAGGCTTCGGCTTCCGGGGCCGCGGCCACTTCTGGGGCCGGGGCTTCCTCCGCGGGTGCAGCCTCGGCTGCGGGTGTGGCCTCGACCTCATCTCCAGCTTCAGCTTCGGCTTCTCCTTCCGAGGCCTCCTTGTCCGTGATGGCCTGGAGCCGTTCTTCGGCCAGCTTTTTGCCGTCTATCACGGCATTGGCCACCCGGGAGGTCAACAGGCGAATAGCCCGAATGGCGTCGTCGTTGCCCGGAATCGGGTAAGTGATCTCTGTGGGGTCACAGTTGCTGTCCACGATGGCCAAAAGCGTAACCTCCATCTTCCGGGCTTCGGCCACCGCAATATTTTCCTTCCGGGGGTCCACCACGTAGACGATATCCGGCATGCGGCCCATATCCTTGATGCCGCCCAGGGAGCGCTCCAGCTTGGTGGCCTTCTTTTCCATCATCAGGATTTCTTTCTTAGGAAAGCGCTTCAGGGTGCCGTCTTCCTTCATGGCCTCGAAATCTTTCAGGCGCTGAATGGAGCGGCTGATGGTCTGATAGTTGGTGAGCATGCCCCCCAGCCAGCGATGGTTGACATAGAACATGCCGCACCGCTTGGCTTCTTCTTCGATGGCGTCCTGGGCCTGCTTCTTGGTGCCCACGAACAAGACGATGCCGCCGTTGGCGACCGTTTCCACCACGTGGTTGTAAGCGATTTTGAACAACTGGACGGTTTTTTGCAGGTCGATGATGTGGATGCCGTTTCTGGCCCCGAAGATGTAGTTGGCCATCTTGGGGTTCCAGCGGCGGGTCTGGTGGCCGAAGTGGACCCCGGCTTCCAGCAATTCCTTCATGGTGACGTATGACATTAACTTCCTCCTGGTTCGGTCCGCCGCACCGCTTTGCAAGCGGGGCCACCGGCCCGGTACAGCCGGCACCAGCCCGCTCCCGCGACGCGTGAGAATTTTTAAAATCTCTTATTTATAACAAAATCGTCAAAATTTGACAAGGAGTTTTTCTAAGCCTGCTGCCGGTCTGAGGGTATGTCATAGGCCAGCTGAGCGCCGCGCTGCGGGTTTTGCTTTGCTTCCCAAAATTTCCCTGCTATCGGATGGGTTACCCTGGACCGGCTGTTTATCAGTAAAACTTGTATTCCTCGGGGATAAGACTGCGTCGCTGGAACCGCAGTCTGCCACGGTGGAATCGGAAAACCAGGGCCCGGCCGCGGCCTTCCCGCCGCAGTCTGGCCACCAGCCGGTCATCTTGTAAAAGTTGCCAAAGCCGAGCCGCTCCCGACGACTCCTGGAGCTGCAGAATCTTGTTATTCAGGCCGGAAAACGGGAGAAATTTGGCGATATGCTTAAGAAAAAAGCCTTCTATCACCTGGTTCGAAATGATTTGCCCCCGCCCCGGCTCCGCCTCGCTGTTCTTGACGCTGGCACCCTCATCCGAAAGTTCTTTGATCAGATTGCCAAAATCCACGTGGCAGGAGCCGTGATTGAAGAGGTAGAAATTCGAAATAAGCTTTTCCCGTTCCCACATCCTTCTCAGTTCGGCAATTACCCGGCCCCGAGCCGGGGAAAGCGCAGGGGCCCGGCGCAAGCACAGATAATCCCGGAAATACTCTTTGTCGGCACAGGCCGCGAACGCGCCTGCAGGCCCAAGATATTCGGGGAACAGCACGCAGGGCAGGGGCCGAACCGGGTAAATACTGCACAGGTCAGCCTCAAGAAAAGGGCAGGGCTTCTTAAGCCTCAAGGATACCGTTTTGATCCAATCGTGTCCTTCTGTGGAGAGCAGGCCTAAAGAGTAGTGGCCCGGGTAAAATGCAGATACTGAAGCCTCCCGGTGCCGGGCCGCCCCCAAAAGATCGAAGAGGTTCACCGGGACCTGGAGGTCTTGATTCCGGCACCCTGGCCTGGTACAGGCAGGATCACAATGAAAGTCCGACTCGGCCGACGCTAGGCGCGCCCGGGCGCTGAAATATGCCGCCAGCCCTTGATCCCGTGCGCCGGTCTGGGAAAAGTCCTGCGGGGTTTGGCTTTGCTCTGTCAAGCTCACATCACATTGGGGGTTGAGGGAGCTTTCTCCTTTTTGGGAGCCGGTTTGGGGGCCGGAGACCGGTGGCGCCGGGAAGATTTGCGATGGCCCAGGGGCTTAGAAGACAGGTACCGGGGCGGCACATAGCCGACCTTGCTGGTCTTAAAGTCCCGGACCTGGGCCCAGCCGCTGGAGGTAACCCCCAGCATTTCCACGGGCTGTAACTGAGCAAATTGCTGCGTATCCAGCCTGCGCCGCTGCGGTCCACCAGGCGCACCCGGGACCAGCCTGCGCCGGTGCGCTCCAGGATTTCCACTTTATCACCCTGGTAAACCGTGAGTAACGCATCACAGGCGGGAGAGGCGCATTCCCGCAAGGGCACCGACGTCGGCTTGACATAGAAAAATCCCGCATACCCCGAGGCCGAAAGGCTGAACAACAACAGAATCAGCGGCGACAACAACCCTGGGATAACAACATTCCTGAGCTTCAGTAACCTCATGCTCTTCCTCCCCCCACTTATCGCAAACTTTTAAGAAATATGGCACGGAAGTAATTTTTTGTACAGAAAATATTCGCCGCAAGCCTGAGTGAGAGCGCTTGTCCAAAGTTCTTTCCATTTATTTCCCTGTCCCCCTGTCCGTCAGTGTCAGGGTAAGGGCTAAAAGAAGGAAAAACTTTTGGCCATGACTATAATGCGAGCATGCGCTGAAGATCAACCCCGAAACGGCGTGATGCTCGGCGGGATGTCCTCGGAAACCTGCGGCTCCGCCTGGCTGAAACCAAAATGGCGCAGTTCCCGGTTTCGCCAGAACACCACCCCGGCCACCAAGGCCGCCAGACCGGCTCCGCCCGCGATCGTATGGCCGGGACCCGCGAAGTGGGCCACGCCGCCGTACACCAGACTGCCTACCGGTGCAAAGCCCATGAGAATGAGTCCATATAGACCCATGATACGCCCCCGGAGGGCGTCGGTGACGTT
>JARRQO010000171.1:0-6452 GCA_037381685.1 Deltaproteobacteria bacterium
CGCTGCTGCAGGCAGCCTAGCATGGGGAAGGGGGCCGGGCACATTAAGAGGGATCGCCCGGAACAGAAGGACTTGGTGGCCGAGCCAGACAGAGCAAAACCGCCGTTGGTTATGGGTTCCCTGAGGTAGTGCGGGACAAGGAGGCTAAATACCCTGGGGAACCCCAAAATTCGCAGATTAATTGTGCAACTTGTCCAATGCCAAAGATGATGCTTCAAACCGGGCCTGTTTATAGGCCTTGATAACCTCGCGCTCATAGGCCGAAGTGCAGGTGGCATTATATACGTGCAAAACTTTCCGGATATTTCCGTGATACTTATGCATCAGCCTTGACAGGACCGCGGCGCCGCCCATGATATTTTCCCGGGGATCATGGGGGTTGACACCATACTTTTTGGCGGTATCCTTATGCAACTGCATCAGGCCAAAACATCTTCCCGATTTCGCTTCAGGATCATATCTCGATTCAATGGCGCAGACCGCCTGAATGAGGTAAGGGGAGATATGATATCGTTGGGCCGCTTCCTTGATGTAGTTCCAGTATTCCTGCTTAAGCTTGAGTTTTCCTATGCGTGGAGGGGTGACGGGCCAGGACTGGCCCCAGGCCGGGATGGCTAAGAGCAGCAATATGACCAAAATTTTCAACGATCCTCTCCTCTGGCTTGGGTATTAAGTTAACGAGATCAGGCGGACCGGAGCCTGCGGGCCCCAACGTATCAGATTAAGGGTCCGAGAATTGCCCGCTTGATGGCTGACAGTGAAGCGGCAGGACCTCTGCGCACATTCTCTCCCCTGTCATTCTGAAGGAGCGCAGCGGCTGAAGAATTTCATAATTATTAAGTAATTACGAAATTCCTGGCTTTACTCAGGATGGCCACAAGGAGGTTTGCAGATATCTTGACGCTAGTTTGAAATAATTGCATCATTAACATAAAAATTGTTGAATGACAATTTATTTTTACAAAAATATTTATGAATATAATTAAGAATGCCCGCAGATTAAGGTTATTCCTGTTTATCAAGAGGAGGAGCTAGAAACGGGAGAAACCCTGGAAGGGCCGAGTTGGGACCTGAAATTTTTTCGATTTATTGCGATAATGCTAAAGGCATACTCTGTTGATAAAATTTTAAACTGGAGGTCGTGATTGCTCCTGCGGATACTTGTTTCTTTGCTGGCAATAGCTCTGGCCCTAACTGGCTGTACCGGTGACAGGCCCGGCAACCAGGAGGCCGCGGCAAACGCCGCCCAAGTTGGAGGCCTCCAAAGCTCCGGCTGACTCTGGCGGCACCACTGCCCCGTCTGGCGCTACCCACGCGGCTCCACCGGTTCAAACCCACGCGCCACCGGCCCCTGTGGAAGTCAAGCCTCCTGCTGCCGGCGCCTCCCCTGCAGCCACAGCCAAGCCGGAGGCAAAGCAAGAAGCCCCAGCCGCCAAAATTGCCACCCCCAAAATCAAGTACAAAGCCGGCGAGGACCCGGGGTATGCTAAACGACGTGGTTGGCCGGTGAAATGCCCGCCGACGCTGCCTGGGTCGATCCTGCCGCAGAAACGCATCGTCGCCTATTACGGCAATCCACTTTCCAGACGCATGGGCGCCTTGGGCGAGTATCCCAAAGAGGAGATGCTGCGGCGCCTCAAACAGGAAGTGCACCGGTGGGAGAAGGCGGACCCGTCCCTGCCGGTGCAGCCCGCCTTGCACCTGATCGCGGTGGTGGCCCAGGGAAAGCCGGGTAAGGCCGGCAAATACCGGATGATCATGCCGGATAAAATCGTCAACCGGGTCTACGGCTGGGCCCAAGAGGCGAATGCCATCCTATTCATCGACATTCAAACCGGACAAGACAATATCCGCCGCATCCTGCCGCGCTTTGAATGGGTGCTGAAGAATCCGGACGTGCACCTGGCCATCGACCCGGAGTTCAACCTGATCAAGAGCGGCAGGATTCCGGGGACCAAAATCGGCACCTATGACGCGGCGGACATCAACTATGCCTCGGGGTACCTGCAGAAACTGGTGAAGAAGTACAATCTTCCCCCCAAGGTGTTCATTGTCCACCGTTTTACCCGCAAAATGGTCACTAATGCCAAAAACATTGTGCTTCGCCCCGAAGTACAGATCGTCGTGAACATGGATGGCTGGGGCGCCCCCTGGTTGAAGCGGGATTCGTACAAGGATTACATCGTCGCCGAACCGGTGGAGTATACCGGTTTTAAGCTGTTTTACCATAATGACACCAAGAAAGGCGATCCGCTGCTGACCCCTAAAGAGGTGCTGAAGCTGAATCCGAAACCGCTTTATATCCAGTACCAATAAGCGGTTCGTCTCCCGACACCGAAGTCTAAAAGGCACAGGCGCGCGCGGGCGTCCCTGCCCAAGGCCTTTCATTAATCAGTCTATCCCCATAAAGTATTCGCTTTGGCATGAAAGTTGCCTAATAATTTGATACAATTACTTATATGGCTCCCGTTCGAGGAAGGCAATTTCGGCTAACCGCCGCCTGCCGACCAGGTTTTCATCGGAAACAGGCCGGCATTCCGAAAAGTTGTCACCGCGGGGGAAGGATACGGACAAAGAAAGAGAACCATGACTGGATGCAACAGGGTTTTCCCCGCCTCTTGGTAAAGGGGAGGAAGCATGGGCACGGTGGCTAATTTGAAAGATGAATATCAGGATATGGCCCGGACCCTCAAGTTCCTCGGGCTCGACTACCCTGCGATCCTGGACCAGTTTCCCGAGGGAGTGTTTGTGGTCAACACCCGGTGGCAATTGATTTATTTCAATCAGACCGCCCAACAAATTACCGGGTTTTCCCGGGAGGAGGCTTTGGGCAAGTTTTGCTGGGAAATCTTCCAGAGCGAGTTGTGTCACAAAAGTTGCCCCATGCGCATTGCGATGACCACCGGGGACCACATGTTGGACCGGGAAGTGGAAATCATCACCAAAGACGGTCAGAAAAAATTAATCCTGGTTAATACTTCCCAGGTCAAGAAGGGCGAACATTTGGTCCTTGGAGGCATAGAGACCTTTCATGATCTGAGCAGCGCCCATCTGCCGGCCTCCGACAAAAAGGAACGTGAGTCCCTATCCCTGATCGTGGGGGTCAGCCCCCAGATGCAGGAGATTACTCAAAGACTGCCCACCATTGCCGCCTCCGATTCCAACGTGCTGATCCAGGGTGAATCAGGAACCGGCAAAGAACTGGTGGCCCGGGCCCTCCATGCCCATAGTCCCCGACGCCGGGGACCCTTTCAGGCGGTGAATTGTTCGGCCATCCCCGAGACCCTGCTGGAGTCCGAGCTTTTTGGGTATGAACGGGGAGCCTTCACCGGCGCCATCGCCAGCAAGCCGGGCCGTTTCGAGTTGGCCCGGGGCGGGACCCTGTTTTTGGATGAAATCGGCGAGATCAGGCCGGAGATCCAGGTGAAGCTCTTAAGGGTCCTGGAAGAGCGGGTCTTCGAACGGGTGGGCGGCACCCGCAAAATCCCTCTGGAGGCCCGGGTCATCGCGGCCACCAACATTGACTTGAAGGAAGCCATGCGGCAGGGCAAGTTTAGAGAGGACCTCTATTACCGTCTCTTCACTGTGCCCATCCACCTGCCGCCGCTGCGAGAAAAACGGGAGGATATTCCCATTCTCGTCAAGCACTTTCTGGAAAGGCTCAACCGCAAATTCAATAAACGCGTCAGGGGGGTGGACCCTGCGGTCATGAAGGTTTTCTGCCGGCACCTCTGGCACGGCAACATCCGGGAATTGCAACATGTCCTGGAGTATTGCTTCGTGTTTGCCAAAGGTCCCGTTATCACCCGCCGCCATTTACCCCCCCTGGACGCCACGGGCTTCCATCCGGAAATGCTCGGGGAAGACAGCTCCATCAGCCCCTTGCAGGCCATGGAACGCCAAACCATTGTTAAGGCCCTCAAACAGACCTACGGCAACAAACAGGAAGCGTCCCGCCTCCTTAAAGTCAGCCGCAGCAAGCTGTGGCGCAAGATGAAGGCCTATAACATCGATGAGGCCGAATTCACTGTATAAGATTGCTTGTTGCAATTACGCGACATTTATTCCGACCTTGTTATTTCCCTTTAATTTACTATCTCTTAGCCGGATATTGGCATTAAAATGAATATGGTTTAGCAAATCCGCGACATTATATGATAAAAATATATCTAATTGATTTTATTAACTATTTAAAAAATTAACCTTAATCAAGTGTCATATCCGCTCAATTTGTTCCCTCTCTGAGCCCGCCTATTTTTTCCCTACAGCCAAAATAGTAATGATATCAGAAAGATAACTTTATGGCCCCAACCTTGCTCTGTTATCTAACAAATAACTCCAAAACGGAGGGTCGGATAATGAGCATATCTTTCGGCAGATTGGAAGCGATTTTGGCAGAGTATCCGTCCAGCCCGGAGCATCTGATCAGCATACTCCAGGAAGTCCAAGCGGAGTTTAATTATATCCCGCCGGAGGCCTTGACGGCGGTCTGTGACCACCTGGGGGTGCCTCTTTCCCAGGGGTGGGCCGTGGCCACTTTTTTCAAGTCCTTTCGCCTGGAACCCCGAGGCATGCATGAAATTAAGGTGTGCCTGGGCACCGCCTGTCACCTTAAAGGTGGAGCCCGTCTGGTCGAAGGTTTGGAGCGGGAGTTGGGGGTAACCCGCGGTCACACTACCAAGGATCTGAGTTTTGATTTGGACACAGTCAATTGTTTAGGGGCCTGCGCCCTGGCGCCGGTGGTGGTGGTGGACGAGCATTATCACCCCACCACTTCCCATCGGAAGCTGAAAAAGGTTCTCAAAGAATTAAAGAAAGGTTAGAGCCAGGAAGGATAGAGGTATGGCACAAGTAAGCATGGCAAAAAAGCTTGAGGACTTTCGGCTGTCCTCCGCTGAAGCGCTGGCCGCGTACCGGGAAAGTATCCTGGCGGAACGAGACCCTAACCGCACGGTGATTATTGTCTGTCACGGCACCGGTTGTCTTGCCAACGGCAGTCCCAAAGTGGCTGCGGCGTTGCGCCAGTCCATCGCCTCGGCCGGTCTCCCGGCCCAGGTGATTCCGGAGATCAAGACCACCGGTTGCCACGGCTTCTGCTCCCGCGGTCCCCTGGTGATTCTCTACCCCGAAGGTCTCTTTTATCAAAAGGTTAAAGAAAGCGACGCGGAGGAGCTGGTCAAAACCACCCTGATAGAAGGCAAGCCGGTGGAGCGGTTGCTGTATAAAGACCCCCATACCGGCGAGCCTATTCCCCACAATTACGAGATTCCTTTTTATAAATACCAGGAGCGTATCGTGCTTCGCAATATCGGCAAGATCGATCCCATCGACATCCGCGACTCCCTGGCGGTGGGGGCGTATCAGGCCTTGGCCAAGGCCTTGACCACCATGACGCCGGACGAGGTGATCGCTGAGGTCGAAGCTGCGGGGCTGCGGGGCCGCGGTGGCGCCGGCTTTTTAACCGCCCGCAAATGGCGTTTTGCGGCGGACAACGCCCGGAAGAACCCGGGGCCGGTGTACGTGGTGGGCAACGGGGATGAAGGTGATCCCGGGGCCTTCATGGACCGCACCCTCATGGAGGGTGATCCTCACGCGGTGCTGGAGGGCATGGCCATCGGGGCGTATGCCTTGGGGGCCGATCAAGGCTATATCTACGTGCGGCTGGAATACCCCCTGGCCATTAAGCACCTTACCGCGGCCATCGAACAGGCCAGGGCCTTGGGTTTGCTCGGGGAGAACATTCTGGGCACGGGCTTCAACTTTGACATCCGGATCAACCGGGGCGCCGGGGCCTTTGTTTGTGGCGAAGAAACCGCCCTGATCGCCTCCCTGGAAGGCCGGGTGGGCGAACCCGTACCCCGTCCCCCTTACCCGGCGGAAAAGGGGTTATGGGGCCGTCCCACCATTATCAATAATGTGGAGACCTGGGGCAACATTCCCCGGATTATTGAAAACGGTGCGGCCTGGTATGCCGGTTTTGGAGTGCCCCAGAGCACCGGTACGAAGATTTTTTCCCTGGTGGGCAAGGTCAATAACATAGGCTTGGTGGAGGTGCCCATGGGGATTTCCCTGGGGCGTATCGTCGACGAAATCGGCGGGGGCGTGCCCGGGCAATACCGCTTTAAGGCGGTCCAGACCGGCGGCCCTTCCGGCGGCTGCATCCCCTATGAACTCAAGGACACCCCGGTGGATTTCGATTCCTTGACCAAGGTGGGGGCCATGATGGGGTCCGGGGGTATGATTGTCATGGATCAGCGGGACTGCATGGTGGATGTCGCCCGGTACTTTCTCCATTTTCTGGAAGAAGAATCGTGTGGTAAGTGCCTGCCCTGCCGGTTGGGTCTGAAGTCCATGCTGGAGTTCCTGGACAAGTTCGCCCATGGCCAGGGTACCCCCCAAGACCTCGATGAGCTGCAGAGCCTGGCCCGGGCGATCATGAAAGGCTCTTTGTG
>JARRQO010000172.1:0-5166 GCA_037381685.1 Deltaproteobacteria bacterium
TAGGAGAGTTCAGAGTTGAACCTCTGCGAAAAGCCATGTTGTCATCCTGAGTGAAGCGAAGGATCTCGCATTTCCTTATACTAACTTATACGTCACAGATTCTTCGGTCGCTCCGCTTCCTCAGAATGACAGATGAAGAGATTTTCGCAGAGGTCTAGATTCAAGGTTCAGAGTTGTAGATTGAAGGCGAGTTAATCTAGCGCCCGAGCTAGGCCCACCCAGGATTTTTTCCAACAGAGGAAGCCTGTACCCCGTAGCGGGAAAGCAAAGCGCCTCCCGCCTTTGCCACTTTCGGGGAGAAGAAAAAACTTCCGGCAACGAGCATAAGCCTTTCCCCCAAACATGCCTGCTAAACGAAACCGCAAAAACTGGCTGGAGCGGAACCCCAAAAAGGTCATTTTCCTCATCGTGGTGCTGGCCATCGGCGGCCTGGCGGTGGCGTCCGAAAAATTTCTAGCCCTGAAATACCAGGGCCGGGTCAATCCCGTCGGCATCCAACGCTACATTAAACTTAGAGAATTCAACCCCTTATCCCGAAATATTCTGGTACCCAACGCTGCGGCCATGCGGATGTCCGACAGCCTGGTGCAGAAACCCTATGTGCTGCGGATCGACCGCCAGGGCTTCATCATGCCCTCCAAAATTCACCCACACCCCGACCTGACCATCGTTTTTCTGGGTGGGTCCACCACCGAATGTGTCTATGTGGATGAAAATTTGCGCTTCCCCTATCTGACCGGGCGGCTCCTGGAACAGCAGACGCATCTTAAGGTCAATGCCTACAATGCCGGGCGCAGCGGCAATAACACTCTACACTCCCTCAATGTCTTGATGAATAAAGTGGTGAATCTCAAGCCTGACATCGTGGTGATGATGCACAACATCAACGATCTGGCCATCCTGATGTACGAAAAAACCTATTGGAATAACAACCCCTCCCGGTCGCCCCTCATCGAGAAAAAGCCGAATTTCAAAACCGTTGGCAAGGACCTGGAGCAGACTTTTCATCTGGTCCGGGACCTGACCTTTCCCTACTTGGCCCGGGCCGTCAAAGGGGTCTTCCAATCCGTCCACCAAACCAACGGCGACGAATTCCAGGCCGTCAGGGGCAAGAAAATCCACATCGATCAGAAATTGCTTGTCCGGGAATTTACCCTGAACCTGCAAACCTTTATCAATATCTGCCGGGCCCGGGGCATCATCCCGGTGCTCATGACCCAGCCCAGCCGGTTGACGGACCACCCCGATCCCCTGATTAAAAAGATGATGCACAACCTGGAAGTCGGCCAGGGCATTACTTATGCGGAATTTAAGGGCGCTTTTGACCGGCTCAATCAGACCATCCGGGAGGTGGGGGCGCAAAACGGGGTGCTGGTGATCGACCTGGCCCAGGAGATTCCCCCAGTCAAAGCCAATATCTGTGACGTGGCCCACTTCAATGATCAGGGCTCCAAGCTGGTGGCCGCCGAGATCGCGGCCCAACTCAAACCGGTGGTTCAGTCCTTAAACAAAAAGCCTTTATCCAATTGAGAAAAATAGGATAGTATAATATCTCTAGATGTGGATGCGGGCTTTACCTATCCAAGCCGGAGGCCTAAGCCACAATTTGCTGTAGGTCGGGATAAAAGATGCCCTTGGGAGTTGCCGCCATTACCGAACGGGCCCCGGTTATCGCCTACCTGGGGTTGGGGGCCAATCTGGGAGATCCGGTGGCCCAGGTGCGGGAAGCCTTGGAGCGCCTGAATGACGCTGCCGAAGTGGAAGTAACCCGGGTTTCCAGCCTCTACCGCAACCCGCCGCTGGGGCCGGAGAATCAGCCTTGGTACTTCAACGCCGTGGCCCGGGTGCGTACCCGCCTGGGACCGGAAGAGTTGCTGCAGTTGTTGCAGCAGATCGAGACCGCCATGGGGCGGTTGCGGGGCGAACACTGGGGTCCCCGGGTCATCGACCTGGACCTGTTGTTGTATAACGGGGAAGTGATCCTGACCCCGGGGCTGGTGGTGCCCCACCCGGAGATGCATCGCCGGAGTTTCGTGCTGGCTCCCCTGGCGGAGATTGCTCCCCGAGCCTGGCATCCGGTGTTGGACAAGGATGCCGGGGAACTTTTGGCCGAACTGGACCCCGCAGTCCGGGCGGCCTTGCAACCTATTTCTTCAGATTGAGGACAGACCGGATGTTTCGTTTACTTTTAGGTTTGGCTCTGGGCTATCTAGGTTATCGGATCATCAAGAAGGTGGCCGGCTCTTTGGGCCTCTGGCCCCAGGCGCCCAAGCCCCTGGACCGCAACCAGGGGCCCGATGTCCTGGTCCAGGACCCGGTGTGCAAGACTTTTATCCCCCGGCGGGAAGCCTTGAGGATGGAAAAGGACGGCAAAACCTATTTTTTCTGCTCCGAAGGCTGCTTGAAGCGCTTCCAGAGTGGTGGGAATAGCTGATTTGTGTTACAATTAAAAGTCTTTTATGAAATTTTTTATCGATACCGTCAAGTTGGAGGAGATTCGCGAGGCCCATAGCCTGGGGCTGGTGGATGGCGTCACCACCGATCCCAGTCTTTGCGCCAAAATCGGCATTGGCACCCCGGAGCAGTTCAAGCAACATATACACACCATCTGCGAGGAGGTGCAGGGCCCGGTAAGCGCCGAGGTCGTGGCCACCGAGGCCGAAGCCATGGTGGCCGAGGCCCGGGAATTGGCCCGGATTCATGAATGGGTGACGGTCAAGATCCCCATGACCCCCGACGGCCTCAAGGCCACCCGGATCCTGGCGGCGGAAGACATCCGGGTCAATGTCACCTTGATTTTTCAGCCGCTCCAGGCCCTGTTGGCCGCCAAGGCGGGCGCAGCTTTTGTCAGCCCCTTTATCGGCCGCCTGGATGACATCAATCACCGGGGCCTGGAAGTCGTCGAGCAGATTGTCACGATTTTTGAAAATTACGTGTTTGATACGGAAATCATTGTGGCCTCGGTGCGCCACCCCTTGCACGTCCTGGAAGCCGCGCTGGCCGGGGCCGATATCGCCACGGTGCCGTACGGGGTGTTGATGCAGCTCATGAAGCACCCGCTGACGGACATCGGCTTAAAAAAGTTCCGGGAAGATTGGGAGCGCGCCCGCAAGTCTTGACATGAGCCAGGTAGATCTTAATAACTGGGGCACCCCCAACATGCTCACCGGGGTCCGCATCGCCGCGGTTCCCGTGGTGATGGCGTTGCTGTTCTTTCCCGGCCCCTGGACCAGTTTCTTGGGAGCCCTCTGTTTTATGCTGGCGGGAGCCACCGATTTTCTGGACGGCTTTTTGGCCCGGCGCCGCCGCCTGGTGAGCCGGTTGGGCAAGCTCTTGGACCCCCTGGCCGACAAGCTGTTGGTTTCGGCCGCGCTGATCATGCTGATCCCTCTGGGCCGGGTGCCGGCCTGGATGGCTGTTCTGATCATCGGGCGGGAACTGGCGGTCACCGGCCTCAGGGGGTTGGCGGCCAGCGAAGGGGTTATCCTGGCCCCCGACCGCTGGGGCAAGGTCAAGACGCTGCTCCAAATGGCGTCGCTGACGGCCTTGATTTTGCACTACCCTTATGTCGGCGTTGATTTTCACGAACTGGGTATCGCCCTGCTCTGGCTGGCCCTGGTCGCCACCTTGGTGTCCGGCATAAGTTATTTTTGGGGATTTTTTCGGGAATATCAGGAAGACTGACTCCCTTGACAAACGCCAACCCTTAAGTCACATTTATAAAGCACTAACTGCGGAGGACAACATTGGCCAGACATTTATCCGCCCTGAAGCGGGCACGACAGAACGAAAAGCGGCGGCAGCGCAATCAGAGCCGTAAAACCCGGGTCAGAAACCTGGTGCGCCAGGTGCGCCAGGCGGTGGCCGCAAACAATCCGGAAGAAGCCCAGGCAGCCTTGCAGACCGCCGTTCCGGTCATCGCCCGGGTGGCCGGCAAGGGCACCCTGCACTGGCGAGCCGCGGCTCGCAAGATTTCCCGCCTCACCCGGCAGGTCAACTCCCTACAAAACGCTTAAGCAGGCGTCAAGTCCAGGATAATCTTTAACTATCCCTGACACCTGACACCTGACACCTGTTTTATCCCGGTCCCATCTTGACAAGCGCCCACTCCAGCCAGAGCCGGGGGTTGCCGGTGCTGGTCTTGAGGTGGTAGTCCACCCGGTGCAGCAGGGCCAGGTGGGCCTGGAGCGCGGCATTACTGAAGCGGGTTGCCTGTTGAGTTAAGCGCTTCACGTTCCAGGAGGGCAGTTTCAGGCTGCGGGCCAGTTCCGCCGGATTGCCCTTCCCGGCCTCCTTCACCCGGATGAGCAGCCGCACCTGCCGGGCCAGCATGGCCAAAATCTTGACCGGGTGTTCCCCCAGGTCCAGCAAGTGAGCTAAAGACGCCAAACGCGGCTGGAAGTTGGGTTCTCCTAAAGCCTCCACCAGGGCAAAAATGTTGTAGTTCCGGCTATGGCTGGCCAACTGGCTTACCAGGGTCGGGGTCAGGGTGTTTTCCGAGCCCGCATAGAGGGCCAGTTTCTCCAACTCCTGGCTCAATTCCGCCAGGTTGTCGCCCACCATCTCCACCAGGCGCTGGGCCGCGGGCAGGGCCAGGTTCTTGCCCAGGTGCTTGGCCTCCCGGGTCAGCCACTGGTAAAGCTCGCTTTCCCGCAGCCGGAAAAACCCCAGAGCCGCCTCCTGTTCATACAGGCGGCCCCACACCTTATGCTTTTCCACCTCCCTGGCCTTCAAACCCGCAGCCACAAGCACCACCCAGGCCCGGGGGGCGGGGTGATCCAGATAGGCCGTAACGGCCTGGAGTTGATCCGCGGGGTAAGCCTCCGCCCCCCGCAGGATAAGCAGTTGCCCGGGGCCCCAGAGGGTGGCGGCCCGGGCCTCCGCTAAAAACTCGGAGAGCTCCACCTCCTGGGCCTCCCGCAGCAGCCGGGTGGGCGGCTCCCCGGCCTCTCCCGTCAGCCCGGCCTCCAGGCGCGCCAGGGCCCGCTGCATCAAGAACTCCTCATCCCCATAAAAGAGGTAGAGGGGCCTGAGGGTGCGGCCCATTAGGTGCCGTTCTAAAATGGGATGGGACATGGGATTAGCTGTTAGCAGTTGCCTGTTAGCAATTAGCAACCTCTGGCCCTGGGGAGACAGAATCTAAATACAATTTTTCACAGGCCAGAG
>JARRQO010000173.1:0-6930 GCA_037381685.1 Deltaproteobacteria bacterium
TAAAAGGGCCAAAAACAAGAATAGCGGCTCACTTGCCACGGTTGATAGTTATCACCCGAGAAGGGAAATTTCCGGGTATGATTTGAAGATCAGAAGGGGAACCGGTGGGGGGAACAACGCGCAGATATAGCAGCTAACAAAACCCCTAAACCAGCCTTACCGATAGGTCAACAGGAATATTTTGGCTAAATCTGTGGTTTGGCCTCATAGATAAAGAGAGCCCCCAGTTTCTCCCAGAACTCACTCCCCAGCACGAAGAGGCTGGCAAGCAGAAGCACGTCGCCCGCAATCGCGAAAATAACTTGACGTTTGTCATCTCCCGAAATCAAGAGGGACACATAAGGTTCCAGCCAGCCATACAGCAGCGGGATGACCAGCATGACCAGCCCCAGCCTATAACGCGTCCGGCTCACCTTCTTCGGCAGCGTGTACCGTTTGAAGGTACCGAACACCTTGGCCTTAAGATAATTGAAGCCGGGTTTGCCCATGATGGCCGCGGCCACCAGCCAAAAGAGTTCGGGAATGCCCAGCATTAAAAGTCCCGAAAGCGTCGTTTTCCAGGTGGTGGACAGGTTCGTAGCCGTGACCAGAGGAATACCTAGTGGGCTAAGGAGGCCCAAGACAAATAATGAAACCCCGATGCGGAAGCGCCAAGCCGGCGGCGATTGCTCTGCGGTATTCATGTTGTGTCCAACTTATCAGTCCTGGTGAGTTAATTCATCTTTATTGACCAGTGCCAGAGGCTCGTTCGCTTGCCGGTTTGCATCACATTCTCTCCTCCGGTGGTGGATTCGGTGGGCTCTGTTGGTTCTGGGTCTGAACCATGTTTTGGGAGATGAACGTACCTACCAGCCAGGCCACCAGAATGGCTACGAAAAACTGGCCCATCACGGCCTCCACTACCGCTACCATCTTCGCCGTAGCTGTTTGCGGTACGATGTCGCCATAACCCAGGGTGGAAATGGTCACCAGACTGAAGTAGGTTATATCCACTCGAAAGATTTTGTAAGTATCCAGGGAGGCTAAACCGGGGAGTTTGAAGCTCTGGGGGTTCCAAAACAGGAGGAACTGGTAGAATTTGTCATAGATGAAAGCCAGGAGCAGGTAGCTCATGACCGCAGCAAAAATGGTGTCCAGAGTTACCCGGTGACTTCGGAAAATGAAGGCCAGGGTCACAATGATGCAGCCCAGCAGAAAAAGAGAGGCAAGAATAATTTCCAGGAGATGGAACATCGGGGTTAATGGCGGGGCGAGAGCGGCAGCGCCCAGGAGATAACAAAGCACTGCTGTCCCCCACAAACTCCACAGAAGCCACTTGAGGTGAACCTGATGCTCGCCAACGGACAGGGAAACCAAGAGGGAGTTGAGGAGAAAGACCTGGGCCAGGATATTGAAGATGAGGCTGTCGGATAGAAGCGGCGAGATGATCAAGAAAATTAACGTATACAAGGTAAGCTGCAGGAAGCGCAGTTCTTTGAGATGGACAGGAATGTTCAAAGACATCGGTCTTCCTCTATTATTGGTGAACCCTGGTCCGGTTTTGACTGGCCATCATCACTACTTGAAAAACGTATAAATGGTCAGCCAAAGCAAAGAATATCCCGTAACCCCGAAAAAGAAAGGCCAGAATCTTGCCTGGGGCCCGGACGGCAATTCCTCGTTGAAGACGTTCATAATGATGCCGCCCGCCAAAAAGGAATACAAGCCGATATATACCTGCTTACCAAAAGCAGTTAGAACACCCAAAACCCATCCTGCCAGGAGAGCGGCGGCTAAAATCCAGCGACCATAGCGATCAAATCTTTCTTGGTAATTCTTCCAGAGTCCATGATTAATTCCTAAAAAATGCAAGCCAATGCCAATAACTCCCAGGAACAAGACAAATCGTCCGGGTATGATGCTATGGACCACCATATAGCCTATCAGGAGGTTGTAGGCGGCAAACACACTGATATGCACCCAAAACAAACCAGGGGGGTGAAAACCTGACTCCATTTCCCCCTTTTGGCAATCCAGAGACCAGTGCACCCCCCTCTCAAGTCCGTAAAATACCACCAGTCCAGTCAGAGCGGAGGCGAAAACCTCATAGATTAAGAACCTCTTCAGGCCCCCGCCCTTAGCAACCAGGACCTGAGTATTGGGTAATCCGGATACTAGAGCTTCTTTAGGCATTTGCGCTACGAAAAAAGATTGCCAATCGCTCAACTTGGGGAGGAGTACCATAAAAACATAGGCAACCGCGATCCCGCCGGCAAACGAGAGCCAGGGGCTATGATCTTCCTGATGAATGATGCGCAGCCTGCCACAGAGAACATGGAGAGCAGCCAGGGCGAGCAAGGCCAGCATGGAATCGACCAGATGCATGCCTTCCTCTTTATTGTTTCGCAGTGTTGGCGGGGTGGATAACTGGCAGGCCAGCTTGTCGAGATTTACCCTCGGTCTCCCAACCTCCCCCCAGGGCTTTATATAACTGCACCAGAGTCAGGAGCTGGTTCTGCTCCACCACCGCCAGGTCCAGTTCGGCGGTGAAGAGCTGCCGGTCGGCATCGAGCACGGCCAGATAGGATGCTATCCCCCCTTTGTAGCGCTTATTAGCCAAATTCGAGTACTTTTGGTAGCTTCGGACCAGGGCCTCCTGCTGCTGACGAAACTGGTGGAACTTGTAATGGGCGAGGAGCCCGTCGGACACCTCCCGGAAGGCCTGGCGCACCGTGAACTGGTAGAGAATCAGGGCCTGTTCCTTTTGGGCCTTGGTAGCCTGAAGGGTATAGTAGTTGAAACCGGCGGTGAAAATGGGGAGCGTCAAGGTCGGGCCGATATTCCAGATGCTGGAGGGTCCGGTGAACAGGCGTCCCAGGTCGGCACTTTGGGTTCCTGCAAAGCCGGTGAGGGTGATCCGGGGGAAAAAATTAGCCCGGGCGGCGCCGATACGGTAGTTGGCCGCAATAAGCACTTCCTCGGTCTGGCGAATGTCCGGACGCCGTTCCAGCAATGCCGAAGGCAGGCCGGCGGGGACCTGGGCCCGCACCACCAGCTCCGGCAGGGGTTTCCCCCGGCGGATCGGCTGGGGGTTGATCCCCAACAGGATGCAGATCTCATTTTCCTTTTGGCCAATCTGGCGCTCCAGGTCCGGGATTTTGGCCCCGGCGGTGTGCACCAGGGCATCCACCTGGGCCACGTCCTGCCCGGACACCATCCCCCGCTGGTGGCGCAGCATGACCAGACGACGGGATTTCTCGTATGATGCCAGGGTTGACCTAGCGATCTCCAGCTGCCGGTCCAGGCTGCGCAGTTCGAAGTAGGCCCTCGCCACGTCGGCCACCACGGTGGCCCATACCGCCCTCTGACCCCACCGGGAGGCGAAGAACTCGGCCCGGGCGGCTTCCGACAGACTCCGGAGGCGGCCAAACAGGTCGATCTCCCAGAACAGATCGAAATTAAATTGGGCCAGGTTGTCGGTGACTTTCGTACCTGCGGGCAAGGGCGGATTGACGCTGGTCCGGCTCAGTTTTTCCCGCTGGAACAGGGCCGTGCCGCCCACTTGGGGCAGCCAGTAGGAGCGGCTGACGCCCGCCGCAGACCGGGCTTCAGCCACCCGGGCCACGGCCAGGCGGACATCGTAGTTATTCGCCAAGGCAGTACGGATCAGACCCTGAAGCACTGGGTCGTCAAAGATCTCCCACCAGGACAGGTCCGCCAGGCTGGCAGGCTGCGGCTGAGGTTGGCCCGCAACGGCCTGGAACCGGTATTCCTGCGGCACCACGCCGGGAGCGCGTTCGTATTTCGGGGCCAGCATACAACTGCTCAGGAGCAGAGTTCCGGCGAAAAGCAATGCCACTCGCTTCATGAGCTCCCCCCTTCCTTCCCGCCGCTATGGCCGGAGGGTTCCGGCTTGGCTTTTGCCGGGGCGGCCCGGGGCCCCCGAAACTTATCCAACAGCATCTCGATGGCGTAATAGAGCACCGGGATGAAAAACACGCTGAGCAGAGTGGCGGTGGTCATGCCCGCAAAGACCGCCGTGCCCAGGGACCAGCGGGACGCAGCCCCGGCTCCCGAAGCCACCAACAGGGGGATTACCCCCAGGACGAAAGACAGGGTGGTCATCAGAATGGCCCGGAAGCGCAGGCGGGCGCCTTCCATGGCGGCATCGAAGGCGCTGCAGCCTTCGGCCTCCCGCTTGTTCTTGGCGAACTCCACGATCAGGATGGCGGCCTTGGCGGAGAGGCCTATGAGCATGACGATGCCGATCTGCACGTAGACGTTGTTGGCCAGCCCTCGCAGCCAGATGCCCATAAAGGCCCCGAATACGCTGATGGGCAGACCCAGGAGCACCCCGAAGGGAATGGCCCAGCTTTCGTAAAGGGCCGCCAGCACCAGGAACACGAAGAGCAGGGCAAAGGCGAAAATGGGCCCCGCCTGGCCGCTGGCCAGTTTTTCCTGATAGGCCAGCCCGGTCCATTCGTAGCCGAACCCGGCAGGCAGCTTTTCCGACAGGCGCTCCATGGCGGCAAGGGCGTCGCCGGAACTGTAGCCCGGCGCGCTTTGGCCCGACAGCTCTGCAGTTCGGAACATATTATAGCGCTTGATGAGCGTGGGCGCGGTTTCGGTGCTCATCTTTACCAGGGTGCTCAGGGGTACCATCTTTTTGTCCGCGGTCCGCACATAAATGTTTTTGATGTTGTCCGGACTCCGGCGAAACGCGGGTTCGGCCTGGGCCATGACTTTGTAGACCCTTCCGAACCTGTTGAATTCGTTAATCATATAGCCGCCCAGATAGAGCTGCAAGGCATCAAAGACATGCTTCAACGGGATGCCCAAGGTCTTCACCTTGTCCCGGTCAATGTCCAGCTTCACCTGGGGAACATTGACCTGGAAGGTGTTGAACAAGGCGGCGATGGCTGGTTCTTGAGCCGCGGCGGCCACCATCTTTTGGGCCTCTCGATAGAGTTCTTCCGGCGTCCGGGCGGATCGGTCTTGAAGTTCATACTGGAAGCCACTGACGTTTCCCATACCGGGAATGGGCGGCAGGGTGAACACGAAGGCCTGGGCCTCGGGGTAGGTGGCGAACTCCACGATCAGGATGGCGGCCTTGGCGGAGAGGCCTATGAGCATGACGATGCCGATCTGCACGTAGACGTTTGATGGTTTGGGCAAACTTCTCCGCCCGGGTCAAGACCGCGTCGGTGCGTTCCAGGGACGCCCCCGGTGGCAGGTTGAAGTTGACGAACACCACCCCCTGGTCTTCATCCGGCACAAACCCTCCGGGCAAAATTTTCATAAGGCCAGCAGCCCCTAAATATACGGCCAGCAGAAGAACCAGCACCAGGGCCAGGCGGCGCATGAAAGTGCGCACTCCCTTAAGATATCCTGTCGTGGTGCGGTCAAAGAACCGGTTAAACCCACGGAAAAAGGCGCCTAGAGGGCCCCGCATTTCCCGCCGGGGGCGCAGGATCTTGACGCATAACGCCGGGGTCAGGGTCAGGGCCACGATGCTGGAAAGGGCCACGGAGACGGAAAGCGTCAGGGCAAACTGCCGGTAGAGTTGACCGGTGATGCCGCCCAGAAAGGCCACCGGTACAAAGACGGAGAGCAGGACCAGGGTCGTGCCGATGACGGGACCGGTCACTTCATCCATGGCCTTCTCCGTAGCTTCCAAGGGACTCAAGCCCTTGCCGATATACGCTTCCACCGCCTCCACCACTACGATGGCATCGTCCACCACGGTGCCGATGGCCAGGACCAGGCCGAACATGGTGAGGGTGTTGATGGAAAAGCCCAGGGCCACAAACGCGCCAAAGGTACCCACCAGAGAGACGGGCACCGCCAGGGAAGGACTAAGGGTGGCCCTAAAACTCCCCAGAAAGATGAATACCACCAGGATTACCAGGATCAGGGCCTCGAAAAAAGTTTTCACTACTTCTTTCAGCGCCGCTTTGACGAACAGGGTGCTGTCGTAGGAGACCTCGTACTTGAGGCCCGGAGGGAAGCTTTTGGCGGCCTCGGCCATGAAGGCATCGATTTTATTGGCTACATCCAGAGCGTTGGCTCCCGGGAGCTGATAGACCACCATGGTGGTGGAGGGCTGCCCGCCCCGCCGGGAGAAGGAGGTGTACATTTTGGCGCCCATCTCGGTCCGGGCCAAGTCTTTTAACCGCAAAACCGAGCCGTCGGGAAGCGTCCGGATAATGATGTTATCAAACTCTTCCTTTGTAGTGAGCCGGCCCTTGACATCCACCGGATATTGAAAACTGACCCCGGCTTTGGCCGGGGGCTGACCCACCTGGCCGGCAGGGGCCTGGACGTTCTGGTCCTGCACCGCCTGGGCGATATCGCTGGCCGTGAGCCCCAGTTTGGCCAGCTTATCGGGCCGCAGCCACAGGCGCATGGCATACTCCCGCTCACCGACGATGGTGATGTTGCCCACGCCGTAGATGCGGGCGATGGGATCATACAGGTTAATACGGGCGTAGTTGCTCAGAAACAGGTCGTCGAAGGCATTATCCGGGGAATAGAGGGAAAGCACCATGAGCATGTCCGGGGAGGCCTTTTTGACGGTGATGCCGTAATTCTTCACCTCCGGGGGCAACGATTTATCCGCCCGGCTGACCCGGTTTTGCACATCCACCTGGGCGATGTCGATGTTGGTGCCCACCTTGAAGGTGCAAGTGAGAAAGTAGCGGCCGTCGTTGGTGCTGGTGGAGGACATATACAGCTTGTTCTCCGCGCCGTTCACCTCCTGCTCGATGGGCACCGCCACGTTTTCTTCCACCACCTTGGCGCTGGCTCCGGTGTAGAAGGTGTCCACGGTGATGGTGGGCGGGCTGATCTGGGGGTACTGGGCTATGGGCAGGCTGAAGAGGGCCACCGCTCCGGCAATAACGATCAGTAGGGAGATGACCATGGCGAAGATGGGACGGTGGATGAAAAACC
>JARRQO010000174.1:0-5135 GCA_037381685.1 Deltaproteobacteria bacterium
TCAGAAAGGAAAATAGTTGCCTTTTTTAATTCTATTGGCTATTCTATTTTGAGAATAACCCTAAGGGAAGACAAGAAACCCATTGGGGCAGATTCCCCGACAATTTCCGGAGAAGGCTTTAATCCCGGCAGTCCGGAAACGGCAAGGGGATTTATATTTTTGAGAGCGCTATTTTTTATAGAGTATAGCGCTATAAAAATCTCACTAAAAAGTGTCTTTAAGATAACGTCTTTAAATTATTGCCTATTATTCACCAGAGTAAGACGGAGGTCAAGATAGCCTATGAGCGCGCCCACTGTAACCATTGATGGCATGACGGTTGAATTCCAACCCGGGCAAAGCATCCTGGAGGCGGCCCGGGCAGCAGGAATCCAGACTATTCCCACCTTGTGTTATCTCAAAGACACCACGGCCACCGGAGCTTGCCGCATGTGTGTGGTGGAAGTGGAAGGAGCCCGGACCCTGTTGCCGGCCTGCGCCACGGAGGCGACCCCCGGGATGGTGATTCGCACCGAGTCGGGCAGGGTGGACGCGGCCCGGCGCATGGTGCTGGAGTTGCTGCTGGCCTCCGGCAACCACAACTGCCTGGTATGTGAAGCCAATGGCGTCTGTGAGCTGCAGGCGCTGGCTTATCGTTACCAGGTGCCGACCCCGGCTTTCGCCAATCCGCCGGATACCCCGTATTATCTTGAAGATAATAAAAATTTGATCCGGCGGGACTTTTCCAAATGCATCATGTGCGGCCGGTGCGTCCGGGCCTGCAACGAAAAGCAGGTGAATCAGGCCATCAGCATCGGCTACCGGGGACCGCACAACAAGATCGTCACCCGTTCGGATCAGGTTTACAGTGATTCGGACTGTGTGTTTTGCGGCGAGTGTGTGCAGTCGTGTCCCACGGGCGCGCTTCTGGAGATGAAAGCCCTGGGTCTGGCCAGATCGTGGGAGACCGAGAAAGTCCGCACCACCTGCCCTTATTGCGGGGTGGGGTGCCAGCTGTGGCTCCATGTCAAAGACGGCAAAATCGTCAAGGTCACCGGGGTGGAAGGGGCCGCGCCCAACCAGGGACGGCTCTGTGTCAAGGGGCGTTTCGGCTATGATTTTATCTACTCGCCGGAACGGCTTACCACGCCGCTGATCAAGAGCGACGGCGGGTTTCGGGAGGCTTCCTGGGACGAGGCCCTGGATCTGGTGGCGCACAAGCTCAAGGAGACCATAACTCAACACGGTCCCGACGCGGTGGCGGGCGTGAGTTGCGCCCGAAGTATCAATGAAGATTCCTATCAAATGCAGAAATTTTTCCGCGCCGTGATCGGCACAAACAGCGTCGATCACTGCGCCCGTACGTGACACGCCCCCACCGTCGCCGGGCTGGCGACTTCATTCGGTTCCGGGGCAATGACCAATTCCTTTGCGGATTTCGCCAAGGCCAAGATGTTTTTCGTGATCGGCTCGAACATGACCGAAGCCCATCCGGTGGCCGCCACCTTTCTGAAAAATGCGGTGCAGAAAGGCGCCGGCCTTATTGTGGTGGACCCGCGGTATACCAAGCTGGCCGAATTCGCCGATATCCACGTGCCCATCAAGGTAGGCTCCGATATAGCTTTCCTTAACGGTCTGATGCACGTCATCATCAGAGAAAACCTTTATGACCAGAAGTATGTTGAATCTTGTTGCACGGGATTTGAGACCCTGAAGGCCAAAGTCATGGAGTATCCGCCGGAGCGGGCTGCGGGCATCGCCGGCATCAGCGTGGAGATGCTGGAAGCGGTAGCCCGCCGGCTGGCTTCGGTCAAACCCGCAATGCTCATGTATACTTTGGGAATCACCGAGCATACCTGCGGGGTCAACAATGTCATGAGTTGCGCCAATCTGCAGATGGTTTTGGGCAATGTGGGGTTTGAATGCGGCGGCGTCAACCCGCTGCGCGGCCAGAACAACGTCCAGGGCGCCTGCGATATGGGGGCGCTGCCCAATGTCTTCCCCGGCTACCAAAAGGTGGAAGACCCTGCGGCCCGGGAAAAATTTGAGGCCGCCTGGGGTGGCAAGCTTCCGGAAAAAAACGGCCTCATGATGCCGCAGATGATGGATGGCCTGGTGGATGGCAAAGTGAAGTTCTTCTATGTGTTCGGGGAAAACCTGGCCAATACCGAGCCCGACATCCATCACGTGGAGCACTGTCTGGAATCTGCGGAATTTATGGTCTGCCATGATATCTTTCCAACCGAAACCACCCGGTTTGCCGACGTTATCTTTCCGGCCGCGGCCTGGAGCGAGGACGAAGGCACCTTCACCAACAGTGAGCGCCGGGTTAACCGGGTGCGCAAGGTTTCCGAGCCCCCGGGCCAAGCCAAACCCAACTGGTGGATTTTTAAGGAGTTGGCTAAGCGCCTGGGCCATGAGTGGACCACCACCGGCGCCCAGGAAATCTGGGATAATGAAATTTCCCATCTGGCGCCCTCCCTGGTGGGAATAAAGTACTACCGTATCGAGGGTGACGGCCTGCAATGGCCGGTGCCCGATTGCGATCATCCGGGCACCTGCACGCTGCACAAAGATGGGTGCTTTACCTGCGGCCAGGGCCGGTTTACCCCGATAGACTGGACCCCGCCGGCCGAAGTGCCGGACGAGGAATATCCCCTAGTGCTCAGTACGGGCCGGCGGCTTTATCAATATCATAGCCGGACTCAGACCGGGCGCTGCCTGGGGCTGGATGATATCCTGGGAGAAGAAACCGCGGATATTTCACCGGTGGATGCGGCCAGGCTGGCGATCAATCATGGTGAGGTCATCAAAGTCAAGTCTCGCCGTGGAGAAGTGCAGGTTAAGGCCAAAGTTACCAAGGAAGTGCCGCAAGGCATGGTGTGGATGGCCTTCCATTTCCGCGAGGCCTGCGCCAACTGGCTCACCAACGCAGTGTTCGATCCGGCTTCTCTGACCGCGGAATATAAAGCCTGTGCAGTGCGGATCGAAAAAGGCTAAAATAACCAGAGGCTCCCGGCGCCGATACCTGATGGCCTACTTCCCCCACCCGTGCCTGCCCCCGGGTGGGGGAAAAGTCTTATTCAGAAGTTACATGTGGCTAACATGATGAAAATCGGTTCTTATTCCTTTGAAGAATTCGTGCAATTGGTCAAATCCTTTCATGGCCATGTCGCTCCCGGCGTGATTATCGGCGGGATCATGGTGGAAGTGGCCCGGCAGCATTTACCGCCGGGAATCATGTTCGACGCCATCAGCGAGACCAGAAACTGTCTTCCGGACGCCATCCAGATCCTTACACCCTGCACCATCGGCAACAGCTGGCTCAAAGTGATCAACGTGGGCCGCTTCGCCCTGACCCTCTACGATAAATACCAGGGAGAAGGAGTGCGGGTTTTCCTCGACCCGGTCAAGACGGCCGCTTGGCCGGAAATCAACACCTGGTATCTCAAGCTCAAACCCAAAGCCGAGCAGGACTCCTTGCGCCTGAGAAAGGAAATCGAGGCAGCCGGGCCTGATATCCTGGGATGGCAGCGGGTCACCCTCCGCCCAGAGTTTCTCGGCAAGCGCAGTCGGGGCGGCATAGCCATCTGTCCTCTCTGCCGGGAAGCCTATCCGGTCCAGGATGGCGGCATCTGCCGGGCCTGTCAAGGGGGGGCGCCTTATCTGAATGACGCCCGGGGTGAGGAAGCCGGCCCTCAAGCCCCCTCCCTGCGCCTGGCGCCGGTGGAGCAGGCCATAGGCCGCCGGGCCTTGCATGACATGACCAAGATTGTTCCCGGCGAAAGCAAGGGCGCGGCCTTTGAAAAGGGGCAACTCATCGGGGTCGGGGATCTTTGCCGCTTGCAGCAGATGGGCCGCCGCCACCTTTATGTCATGGAAGACAATGAGGTGGGACCGGAGTGGGTGCACGAAGATGAAGCCGCCTTGGCTTTTGCTCAGGCCATGGCCGGCGAAGGCGTGGCGTTTTCCGAACCTCCCCGGGAGGGCAAGGTTAATCTTACCGCAGCGCGCGATGGGCTGCTGGTGACGGACGAGCCCCGTCTGGAGATGTTCAACCTGGTCCCCGGAGTCATGTGCGCCTCCCGGCAGAGCTATTCGCTGCTAACCCAGGGCAGGATGTTGGGCGGCACCCGGGCCATTCCCCTGTTTCTGCCGCGGGCCGATTTTCAAAAAGCCATGGCCGTTCTCAGTGAGGGGCCTCTATTCCGGGTGCTGCCTTTTCGCCAGCCCCGGGTGGGCATCCTGGTAACCGGCACCGAGGTCTTCATGGGCTTGGTGGAAGACAAGTTTATTCCCATCATTACCACCAAGATGGAGAAATTCGGCGGGCAGGTCATGAAGTCCCTCATAGTCCCGGACGAGCGCCGGGCCATCCGCGAGGGAGTAAAGGACCTCCTGGATTGCGGCATCGATCTGCTGGTGACCACTGCCGGGCTTTCGGTGGACCCCGATGATGTTACCCGCCAGGGGTTGGTGGACGCGGGGGCCAAGGATATGCTTTATGGCGCGCCAATTCTGCCGGGGGCCATGACCTTGCTGGCCAACATCGGGCCGGTGCAGGTTATGGGGGTGCCGGCCTGCGCCTTATACTTCAAAACCACCAGCTTTGATCTCCTGGCGCCCCGGTTGTTGGCTGGCCTGACTATCACCCGACGTGATCTGGCGCGCCTGGCCAACGGCGCTTTCTGTTTGAACTGCAAGGTCTGTACTTTTCCGCAAAAGTGCCCTTTTGGCAAGTAGCCCCGGACGTGGGAAAAATGGCTTTTGGCCCGAAAAGCAGACCCTTGTCCCCAAACATTCCGGAAAGCCAAAGCCCACTGCATTTCCCCCAAAAATCATTGGTGTAGGGCCGGACTCAAACCGGCACGAAGCTGAACCTCGGGGGATATTATACCAAGTCGCAGTCGAAAAACCTAGAACCATAGAGGCACAGCTGCGTATGCGCCCTCGGTCAAGGGCGGACACCTAGGTCCGCCCCTACAAGAAAATTGCCATTTGACTGCAACTGGGTATTAATATGAAATGTTGGGGGGGAAAAGGGAGTGGGGCATACCAGGCTGATTTCTAGAAATCAGCAGTTATTACCCATACTTCCAAAACCTAGACCACCGACTTTCCTTAAATTCAGGCGAGGATTTAGACGAAGGTGATTC
>JARRQO010000174.1:5157-10586 GCA_037381685.1 Deltaproteobacteria bacterium
ATTCAGGCGAGGATTTAGACGAAGGTGATTCTTCAGGGGTATCCAGGGGCTCCAGACTGGAGGCTTGCGGTGGCTGGAGGGGCTCGTCAGATGCTGGCGAGGTCATGAATTTAGTCAGGACCGGAACCAGCTGAGAGGTCATTTCCAGGACCAATCCTTCCAGGCGGGTTATTCTGGCCGACAAGTCCGACACGGTGGCTTGCAGTCCGTCGGACGGCGCCGAGGAAACCACTTCGAGTCTTTCCGAAGTGGTTTCGGGAGCCGGAGACGGCGCCGAGTCCTCGGAAGAATCTTCGCTGATATCTTCCAGGCTGCCTCCCTGGGCGGTGATCACCATGTCGATAAACTCTGCGTCAATTTCATGCCTACCCTCGGCAAACCCGGCCACCAGGGCCAAATCACACCAGGCATTTATCCGGCGCGGCACCCCTTGGGTATAATCATAAAGTTTATCCAAAGCCGAAACGGTAAAGATGCCGCTGCCTCCGGCGCGAGCCAGGCGGAAGCGGATATACTCCTTGGTTTCTTCCTGGTCCAATGGTCTGAGATGATAATGAATGGCCACCCGTTGGGCCAGTTGCCGGAGGGAGGGATGTTTCAGGCGGTCCTTCAACCCGGGCTGTCCCACCAGGATGACCTGGAGCAAAGGTTCCTTTTCGGTTTGCAGGTTGGAAAGCAGGCGTAATTCCTCCAGGGCCTTGGGCCCCAGATTCTGGGCCTCATCTACCAGCAGGACAACGCGTTCGCCCCTGGAGAAGGCGTTAAGGAGGAAACGATTGAAAGCCCCGAGACGCGCGGCCCGACTGGTGCCAAAATGGCCTCGAATCTCGAATTCCTTCAGAAGTAAATCTAACAGGTCCTCAGCTTCCACAGAAGTCTGATAAAGGACACCCACCCGTTGGCTGGCCGTTTTTTCCCGTAAGAGAGATTTTATCAGGGTTGTCTTACCGGTGCCCACTTCGCCCGTGAGCACCACAAACCCCATGCGCTCCTTGATGCCATACTCCAGGTAAGCTCTGGCCAACTTATGTTGGGACCCCAGGAACAAATAGCTAGGGTCCGGTACCAGATTAAAGGGGCGCTCTTTTAGTCCGTAAAAATCTTCGTACATGACCTACTTCCAAGGGAAAGTTAAGGTTTTTTGCGAGTCCTGATCGCCGTAATATTTAGGATAATAGCCATAGGACAACGGCGCGGTGTCGATTTTATTGAGCACAAAGCCGAGGACCGGAAATTCCTTGAGCAGGTCCATGGTGTGCACGATTTCTTCCCGGGGCGTCCGGCCAGCCTCCACTACCACTACAATTCCGTCCACCAGGGGGGCAAAAGCCAAGGCATCGGCGTAGATCAAAGGTGGCAAATCAAACAGGACATAACGGTCCGGATAAAAATGTTTCAATTCCCGGACCAAATCCAACATACGCGGTGAGCTCAGAAGCTCGGTAGCTTGCGGAGCAGGATTGCCTGCGGGGAGAACCACCAGGTTAGCCAAGCCTTCCGGATGCACCAGGGAGTCCGCAATGGGGTAATCCGAGGCCAAAAAGTCAATAAGCCCCGGTCCCGATGGCAGATCCAGGTAGCGGTGGACTGTGGGATTTCGCATATCGCCATCTACCAGCAGCACCGTTTGACCCACCTTTTGGGAAATGGCTATGGCTAAGTTGACTGCGGTAAGAGATTTACCCTCGTTCGGCAGGGGACCGGTAACCATCAGAGTATTCCGATGTTCCTGCTTGGTGCGGTGCAGGATGTGGGTCCGGAGCAATTTATAAGCTTCCCACAGGGTCTTGTCACTACCGTTAACGATCAAGCGTTGGCGGCGAAGAAAATTCATATTCACCGCCACCTTGCGGGTATAGGTATATTGAATCTCTCCCGCAGTTTCGCCAAATTCCGCCATCTCTTCCAGGTCAAGGAAAGGTTCCTGCGGCGGTATCTGGCTGGTGGGTGGTTGCGGCTCCATTTTCTTGGGCTGCATGGACTTGGCTTTTTCTAAGGCTTTATTTATGAAACTCACTGTCGTCTCTTCCCTGGCTAAAAATTTATTGGAATTTGTCTCCCCGTGCCTTAAAGAAATTGCTCATCAGGTATATTTATTCGCGAGTCGCAGAAGTTTGGCCGCGAGGATCCACAGGTCCATGTAAAGAAAGTGAAAGAGGACTATTCCCACGATCACGGAAAAACCGGAAACCATCCAAATTAATCGACGTTTTCGACGCGCCCGCATGATATCTTCACTTGTTCGAATCCGGATAATGGATCCCAATATGGGCAACCCGGTGAGACGGGACAGTTCATCGCTGTCTTTAACCGAATGGTCAAGATGTTCTACGAGGGCTACAGTTCCAAGCCCCGAACCGAAGCTGCAAAAGAGTCCTGCCAAAAGAATTAACAATCTGTTGGGGGAAACCGGCTTTTCGGGGTAGCTCGCCGGGTCAATGAGGGTGAATTTTTCACCCTTTTGATGTTCTTCCATGCCTTCGGAAATGCGGGCTTCCAAGATTTTGTTCATGACTTCCTGGTGCTTGGTATGGGCGTTTTGATAATCCCGCATTAGCGCCAGGTACTCCTGCTCCACCTTGGGGGCATCCTCGAGACGTTGACGGTACATTTGAATTTTATCTTTTAAGATGGCCTGCATTCTCCGATAGGCGTTTATATCGGCATTAGCAGCCTGAATCTGGGTGGAGAGGTTGATATACACAGGATTATCCGGTGTTACCCCTGGTTTGGGGGAGGGGGCGGGGGCAGCTGCTGGCTCTTTTTCCAGCGTGGCAATCTCGCTTTTCAACTTCTTGACCTCGGGATGCTGGTCGGAATATCTCCCTTGTAATTGAGCCAATTCAGATTTGAGCTGGTCGATCTTTTTTTGGCGTAATGAGGCGCTAGCTCCGGAATGGGCAGTTAATTTTTTTAATGAAGCGATTTCCCGGCGCACCTTCTGGACATCAGGATGATTGTCGGAAAATTTTGACCGGAGGTCGGCCAGAGTTATCTCCAAAGCCTTGAGACGGTCGCCCGGAGTCATGATTCGCTGCCCGCTTTCCCCGATAAGGGGTGAGGCAGGATTCACCGTGTCCAGTTGGGCTTGCAGATAAATTTTTCGATCTTCAACGTTGTGAATACGGTTTTCTAACTGCTTATGTTCCATTTCCAGCCGCGTCACTTGGGACCGGTTAAACCCCTGCTGTTCCGGAAGCAACCCTTCATGCTGCTCTTTGAAGGCGGTAATCTTAGCTCCCAGTTTTTGTATGCGCTCCTGTAATTCCTTCAGTTCCGCTTCCAAAAATTTGGTGGTGGATTGGGCCTGGGCCTCCCGGGTCTTGAGGTTTTGTTCCAGGTAAAGCGATGCCAGCGTTCCGGTAACTTTTTGGACCTTGCCGGGGTTATTTCCCCGATAGCTAATAGAAAAAGCAATAGTCACGGCGGATTGGCCCGACCGCCGTCTTTGCCTAGGTCCGACCTCGGCGCTGATGGTTTCCAGCTTAACATTATCTCGCATCTTTGCGAGGATCTCTTCCCGAGTAAGCTTTTCCCGCTCTTCGGGGTAGAGATTGAATTGCCGGATAATTTCCCAGAGCTTGACCCGGGACAGAATCCGCTGCGTCAGGCTCTGGATTCGCTGATCCGCGAAACCGGTAACCGTGGACCTGACGAAATCCGGCGGAATCTGTTGTTCCTCGATTAAGATGGTGGAACTGGATTCGTAAGAAGGAGGCAAAAGGAACGCGATCAGGATAGCTACCACCAATACCGCCGCCGCAGGAATGATAAAATACTTTTTCCTGGATTTTAAAATCGCCAGATAGTGGCCGAAATCTGCTGTTTCATTTGGCATCATACTTTGATCCTCTCAAATGCCGAGGCTGTCTAATCATCCCCATGGTGCTTTGAGCATCAGCTATCCTTTAGATTAATTCCGGTTGATAGATATCATGAATGCGGATTAAACCTACACAGCGTTGACTCAACGGGTCCAATACCGGCAGGACGGAAATTTGTGAGGCTCGTTCTTCCATCAGCCGGGCGGCCTCCTTTAAGCCAGCCTGGGGGGTTATGGTGATCGGGTGTCGCGTCATGCATTCCCCCGCCTGCAAGCCGCGGATATCTTCGTGGCTGAGGAGGACTCGCCTCAGGTCGCCATCGGTGATGATTCCCAAGAGCAGGTGATGCTTATCCACAACGCAGGCCGCTCCTAGAGGGCGCTGGGACATGGTGATAATGACCTGGCGCAGGGGGGTATCCGGCTCAACCCAAGCTACTGCTTCATCCTGATGCATCACATCCGCTACTTTCAGCCAAAGATTGCGTCCCAACTGGCCGGCAGGGTGGTAGCGGGCAAAATCTCTATCCGTAAAACTACGAGCCTGCATCAAGGCTACCGCCAAGGCGTCGCCCAGGGCCAAAGCTACGGTAGTGCTGCACGTCGGCGCCAGGTTGAGGGGATCTGCTTCCCGTTCCACCCGGGCATCCAAAACCACATCTGCCTTTTGGGCCATGGGTGAATTTAGGTTCCCTACGATGGCAATTAAAGGAGAGCGGAATTGTCGCAAGATGGGAATAAGCCGGAGCAATTCCGCGGTGCTGCCGCTTTTGGAAATCAGGATACTGGGATCGCCCGGAGTATAGATCCCCAGATCGCCATGCACTGCCTCGGCTGCGTGGAGAAATACCGCCGGAGTCCCGGTGCTGGCGAAAGTCGCGGCAATTTTTTGTCCCACATGGCCGGATTTGCCAATCCCGCTCACTATCACCTTGCCTTCATGCCCCAGGAGGAGGTCTACTGCTTCAGTCCAATGATGGTCCAGGCGAGTCGCCACCGCAGTGAGGGCTCGAGCTTCGCTCTCCAAAACGGCCTGAGCGAGTTCCCGCCAGTCGGTTGCGGGAGAATTTGAAGGGACCTTTTTTAACATAAGGGTACTCGAGGTTAGCTTTCCCTCTTGCAAAGATACTTTATCAATCATTATTAAATAGAAGCTATTTCCGATAATGAATGGGATATGAGTAAGAAAATTGAATCCAGGCTATATGACCATGTGCTGTGGAACCGGTGCTGGTCAGACTCGAGGAGTTTGCAAAGTTGTAGCCGGTGGATACGGTGAACCGCTCAGTGATCCGATAATTAAGACTAGGACTGACATTAAAGTATTGCCATTCGCTGCTGGCCTCTTGGCTGGCCTGATTGCTTAGAGAAAAGCTCCCGCCCAAGGAGCCAGTCAATCTCTCCGTAAATTTGTAACGAATTGAGGCGTATATTCGGTTCATCTCATAGGTCACCCCATACCCCGACGGACTCTGATCGCGGCTAAAGCCGGCGGTCAGGTTCAAGTTAGTCCAGCGGTAAGTGGTGGAGAGGCTGACATACGGGGTCACACCAGAACTATTGATACTCTTGGTCTTAAATTGAATAAAGAATGGGAATTGGGAAA
>JARRQO010000175.1:0-5114 GCA_037381685.1 Deltaproteobacteria bacterium
TGATATCTATTAAAACCAGCATCTGGGTGGCCAGAATATTTTTTTAAAGTTTTTCCCTGGAATTCTCGAAAAGAGAAATAGATGGCTCACGAGCCCGGTAACGAAGTTGAACTAGGCCCCAATAAGGGCACTCTTAAAAGATTTTGGTCTGATCCCGATAAAACGGCAGGGGGCGAGGAAGCCTATTCCAGAGGACACCCGTGCCGCGGCAATATTTTGCACGCGTGGACTTCGCTTCGGTTTGGATCTCAAGGGGAAGTTGTCTTCAAGAGCTTCTCAACAGCAACCCAGTTCAAAAAAGCTGTGGACTTGCAGAAAGGAGAGTTATGGATAACATCAACATCACCCACCAGTTAATGCTTACGATAGATCAAATTTCCCAGCTTACCGGGGTCCGCAAATCTACTTTGCGTTACTGGGAAAAATCCTTTGATGATTTTTTGAAACCCGCCCGCACTCAATCCAACCGGCGGGAGTACACTGTAGAAGATTTGGACCGGGTTAAGGCCATCAAACATCTTTTGGAGAATGAACACCTGACCGCCTACGGGGTGCGCATGCGACTGCATGAGCTCTTTCCGTCCAAAGGCGCAAGAGAGCAAAGGCACAAGGCCGAGCCTCTAAAGGGCGGAACTGCGTCTTCAAGGATGGGGAAGGATTCGTCTGTCTAACATGAGAGCCAGACGTTTTCCCTCGGGAGCGAAGCCAAAAACCTCGCGCCACACTCGGGGGCTTTCCATGCAAAGATACAGGAATGCCTCGGGCATCACCTGGGCGATATACTCTCGCATGCGGCCATACATTTCAACGCGTAGGTCCTTGAAATAACGGAGCTTGCCGTCAGGGGCCATGACCATTTCCTGGGCGGCGATGCGGCTTCGGGGAAAGCGCTGGCAAATGAGCTGACGCAATGGGGGCATAAAACGCAATCCTCCCAGGCTGATCCAGGCGATGGCCTCAGAAGGGACCGCGGCACCCATGGCTGCAACGGTTTGGCGGTAGGCCTTTTCCCATCCCGGGAAATAGATCAGGGGATCAAAGTGAAAGGCCACCCGGAAGCCGGCCGCAACGGCTCTGTGCGCTGCCGCCAGACGCATCTTCAGAGATGCGGCAAATTTCTCTTCCCGGGAAACTATCTCCGGCGGATTGAGAGACCAAGCAAAGATGATTTGAGGGTTGGGCCCGAAGGAAAGGAGATGATCCATTTGAGGCCACTTGCTCTTAATCTCTAAAATAGCCTGCTGTTGGCCGGCCATTTGGGGAATCAGGCGCGCATTGAGCCCCATGAGGTCGTCCAGGGCCAGGCTATCGCCAAACTCTCCCGTGCCCAAACGCCAGAGGTGGTTTGGACTTTTGGCCCGCCGGTTTTCGATTTCATTGAGCAAATCCTCAACGTTGACGAAAATGGTAATGGCCGGAACATTGACATAGCCTTGGAGTACACAATAAGTGCAATCAATGGGGCAGTTGAGGGTGACCTGAAGAACCTGGTAGCCACAACAAATATAATCCCTGGTCCCTGGACAAGGCCGCCAGAATGGACCCTTTTGGACTGCCAGTAAAAGCGTTTCCTTGGCTTCGGACAACCATAAGGCCCGATGGCGCGCCCCAGCCTTCAGGTCCTCCCGGTCCGGAATGACTTCCACCGGCATTCGGGGCAGTCGTGCCAGAATCCGCCGGGTCATCTCATATCCCACGGCTTCCTTTTCCAGCAAAATCCGCTTAATTGATCGGGGTAGCTTCATAAAAAATCAAGGGCCAAGAGCGCTGACCCCTGGCCCCTCAACTTTAAGTTTTGGAAGATCGGGGTTTACCCCCTCTTCATCCTCAAAGCGATTTTGAACGCCCCGCCTCGCCTTTTTTCTCCTTGACGCTGGCGTGAGCTGCAGCCATGCGCGCAATGGGAATACGCATGGGAGAACAGGATACATAATTTAAGCCGATGCGGTGGCAGAATTCCACGGCCTGGGGTTGGCCGCCATGTTCGCCGCAGATGCCGATCTTTAGATCCGGCCGGGTTTCCCGCCCCGCTTTGACCGCATGCTGCATGAGCCACCCTACCCCCAGCTCATCCAAAATCTCGAAAGGATTATGCCGCAAAATACCTTCCGTATTGTAAATAGGCAAAAACTTGTTCTCCGCGTCTTCCCGCGAAAAGGAGAAAGTTCCCTGAGTGAGGTCGTTGGTGCCGAAAGAGAAGAACTCCGCACTCTCTGCCAATCTCGCAGCCCGGACGCAGGCCCGGGCAATTTCCACCATGGTGCCGAACTTGTATTTAATTTTTACATTGTAGCGCTTTTCCACTTCCTGGTGGATCTTTTTAACTCGCGGCTCCACCCACACAAGTTCCTGCCGGGTGCAGACGTTGGGGATCATGATTTCCGGACGGACATCGATCTTTTCCCGCAGGGCCAGGGCTGCAGCCTCAAAGATGGCCTGGATCTGCATGTCATAAATTTCCGGAAAGGAGATACCACAGCGCACTCCCCGATTGCCCAACATCGGGTTGTATTCATACAGCACCCTGACCCGGCGCAACACCTTTTCTTTCTGTTCCAAAAGCTTCTGGTCCATGCCCTTGGTTCTGAATTCACTAAACTCCCGGGTCACAGTCTCGATGGAGGGGACATGCTTATGAAGTTCGGGGTCCAGCATGGTCAAGGTGCCGGGCAACTGCTCCAGGGCGCTTAAAACTTGCCTGAATTCCTTGAGCCGGTTGACCTCGTTGAGCAGTTCTTCGATGCTGGGTAAAAATTCGTGCAGCGGCGGGTCCAACAGGCGGATGGTAACGGGCAGACCGTTCATGGCCCGGAAGATTTCCACGAAATCCTGGCGCTGCATGGGCATGAGCTGGTTGGCCCAGCGCTTCCGTTCTTCCAACGTATCCGCCAAAATCATGTTGCGCATTAGAGGCAGCCGGTCGGCTTCGTTGAACATCCGCTCAGTGCGGCACAGGCCAATGCCCTTGGCGCCGTGCTGCCGGGACCTGATGGCCATGTCCGGGGTGTCGGCATTGGCCCACACTTCGATTCTGGCCGTTTTGTCGGCCCATTCCATTAAAGTGGTTAGGTCTTTGGGGAGTTCCGGGTCCAGCATGGGGAGAGCGCCCAAAAAAACTCTACCGCCGGTGCCGTCGATGGTGACGATATCCCCTTCCTTAATGACCACCTCGCCTACGCGGGCCTCTTTCAGTTCATAGTTGATGTCCAACCCCTCGGCGCCGGAGACGCAGGGTTTGCCCATGCCCCGGGCCACCACCGCAGCGTGGGAGGTCTTGCCCCCCCGGCTGGTCAGGATGCCTTGCGCCGCAAAAAACCCGTGGATGTCTTCCGGCTTGGTCTCTACCCGGGTGAGGATGATCTTTTCCCCCTCATTGCCCATGCGCTCGGCCCGGTCGGCATCCAACACCACCTTACCGATGGCCGCACCCGGGGAAGCGGAAATCCCTACCGCCAGGGGCTCTTGTTTGAAGGCCGGGTCAATGCGCCGGTGCAGGAACTGCTCCAGCATGTCCGGCTCGATCCTGAGCAGGGCTTCCTCTTCGGTGATCAGCCCCTCCTTGACCATGTCCACCGAGGTCTTCACCAGGGCCCAGGCATTCATCTTGCCATTGCGGGTCTGGAGCATATAAAGTTTGCCCCGTTCAATGGTGAATTCGAAGTCCTGGACTTCCCGGTAATGCTTCTCCAGAGTGTTGTGCATCTGTTGCAGTTCCCGGTAGCTGCCCGACATGGTGGTATATTCCTTCAGCTTATGCAGGGGCTGGGGAGTGCGAATGCCCGCCACCACGTCTTCGCCCTGGGCATTGATGAGAAAATCGCCGTACAGTTTATTTTCGCCGTTACCAGGATCCCGGGTGAAGCCCACCCCGGTGGCGGAGTCATCGCCCATATTGCCGAAGACCATCGTACAGATGTTCACCGCGGTGCCATAGGCCATCTCCTTGGTGATGTTGAACTGGCGGCGATAGTCCACGGCCCGTTTACCCATCCAGGACTTGAAAACCCCCTCAATGGCCAGAAAGAGCTGGGCCCAGGGGTCCTGGGGGAAGGGTTTCCTGGTAATACGCTTGAATACATCTTTAAATTTCTGCACCACCTCCGCCAGGGCTGATGCGGAAAGCTCAGTATCCACATGGGCGTTATGTTTTTCCTTGATTTCTTCAAAAATCTTTTCAAATTCAATGTCCGGGATTCCCAGGCTGATCTTGCCAAACAGTTGGAGAAAGCGCCGGTAGGCGTCCTGGACAAAACGTTCATTCTTGGTAAGCGCGATCATGCCTTTAGCAGTTTCGTCATTCAATCCTAAGTTGAGAATGGTGTCCATCATCCCTGGCATGGACAGGGCGGAACCGGAGCGCACCGACACTAACAAGGGGTTGGCGGGGTCACCGAATCCTTTCCCGGTCTTCTTCTCCAAAGCCTCCATGTACTCATGTACTTCATCCATAAGTCCGGCGGGAAAGTGATCTCCTTCTTCCAAATATTCAATGTTGGCCTCAGTGGTGATGACGAATCCCGGAGGTACCGGCAGGCCGATCTGGGTCATGGTGCAAAGCCCCGCGCCCTTGCCTCCCAGCAGCTTTTTATTAGTCCCGTCGCCTTCCTCGAAAGCATAACAATAACGTTTTTTCGTTGCCTTGGCCATGTCGCCTGTCTCCTTATCGATCTGATTTCCGCCTTCGTCCTTGGTTGCAGGAATATGACGTTTCACAACATGTTCTTGTGAAAAATTTCGAAAATAAATTTTCCTCTCTTCCCTCTAAGGGCGATTCCCGCCGAAGGCAGAGGAATGAACTAAAAACTCCCACCGGAGTAGCAGTAACCCCGGCAAAATTTCCTTAGAGATTATCAAAAATAACAGGATATTTTCTATAATGCAAGATGTTGCACTTAACCACCCTGGAGAATAAAGAGGCCTTGCCCTTAAAGCGGCCCGATTAAGAGCAAAGCCCCCACCACCTGGGTATTACTGCCCTCAAAGTCACTTCAAGAAATTTTTTTCTTCTCCTAAACCTTCCTGCCGGGCCCGCTTATAAACCGCCAGCGCTAAGGTTAGGTCCTGGATAATGAGGCCGGTGGAATCAAATACCGTGATCTCCTCCGGCGCCGTTC
>JARRQO010000176.1:0-5905 GCA_037381685.1 Deltaproteobacteria bacterium
CATCCAACGTCTTTCCCGGCTGCGGCTTCTTCACCCCAGGCGCCCTCTGGAAGGTCTTGACCGGGGCCGGCTCCCGGAAGCCGTTATAGCGCTTCACCAGTTCCAGGTAACGCAGGGTATCAAAGTTGACCTGCTGATACTGTTGAAAGACCTTGCCCCCACTCAAATAGCTGTGAATCATGCGCTTCTGAAACTCCACGAACCCCAGAGAAGTCTGGGAGGCGATGTCGTGACTCATGAAATTGGGAGCCTTCATGCCCTTGACCTCCAGGGCTACCGGGTCATTGGTAAATTCAAAGGAATGATAGAGGCCCATTAAATGCCCCAGTTCGTGGATCAACAGGTTGGCCAGCCAGTGCCGGTTAAGATGGTTGTCCTGAGGGTCGCAGGAAAAATCCGCCTTCTGAAACCGCTTGAAAGAAATGTGAATGGTAGACAGGTTAAGGTGGGCGAAGGCGCATTTATCCAGGCAGACCTGGAGGAAGCGCAACTGAAAAGGCGGCGCCACCTCGAAGGCCTTGTAGCTCCGGGCCAGCCACTTTTTGTCGGTTAGCATTTCGAGGCGCAGGCGCCGGGCCGGAGCCAGAGGGCCGGGTTGGGCCCCGCCGTCCACCTCCACCAGGTTCACCCCCAGGCGGGCGTAAAATCGCTGGACCTGCTCCCAGGCCCGGGCCAACATGCGGCGGCAATCGGCCAGTTCGGGGGTGGGGGAGACATAGAGCTCCACGGTGACGGTCTTGGAGGAGAGGTCTACCGGTCCCAGGTCGGCCAAAGAAAACAAGGCCGCTTCTTCCTGGGGGTGGAGGCGGGCGGCCAGGGCCGGCAGCCCCCAAGCCACCGCCAATACCAGGAACGCCGCCCCTAATCATACCAAGCGCCGCTGGAAACCCAATCTGCGGAAAGTCCGGGTCCTGAGCAACGGCTCCGTGCGTTATCTCAAGGTCTGCACCCGCTGCCTGCGCTCCGGCAAAGTGGTTAAACCCGCCTAGTCTTTCGCAGTTAGCCGTTAGCAGTCAGTCACTGCTTACTGCAACTTGCTAACCCTGCTCACCCCATCATTCTGCGCACGGAAATCACTTCTTTCAAGCGTTTGAGCGCGCCGAAGACCTTGTCCAGGTGGCCCTGATCCGCCACCTGGATGGTGAATTGGGCGATGCCCTTGTTGTCCGCGGTGGTTTCCACCGAAGCCTTGGTGACGTTGACCTCGGCAATCTTCAAAGCGCTGGTGATATCGGCCAACAGGCCCGGCTTGTCCACCGTAACTACCTGTATTTTCACCGGATAGAGCCTTTGAGGTTCGCCGCCGCCGTCCCACTCCGCGGGGATGTGGCGAAAGGTCTCGGTGCTGGCCAGATAAGGACAGTCGGCCCGATGAATGGTCACCCCTTTGCCCCGGGTGATGTAGCCCATGATGGCGTCACCGGGGATGGGCTGGCAACAGTTGGCCAGCCGCACCAACAGATCATCCAGGCCCTTGATCTTCAGCCCCGCGGGTTCTTCCCGGGGCCGCCGCCGGACCGGCATCTCGGGGACAATTTCCTCCTCCACCGCCGGCGTCGCCAACCGGAACAGCCGGCTGGTCACCTGCCCCGGCGAGACCTTGCCGTGCCCGATGGCGGCCAAAAGATCGTCTATCCCTACAAAAGAAAAGTCCTGGACCACCTGTTTCAGGTCTTCGCCGTTCTTCAACAGCTTTTGCAGACTGGCCCCGGATTTGCGCAATTCCCGTTCCAGCAGTTCCTTACCCAAAGTGACGGACTGCTCCCTTTCGGCGGCTTTGAGCCACTGCCGAATCTTGTGGCGGGCCTTGGTGGTCTTGACGAACTGGAGCCAGTCCCGGCTGGGATGGTGGTGCGGTGAGGTAATGATCTCCACCGTGTCGCCGTTTTGGAGTTCCGTACGCAGCGGCACCATGCGGCCGTTGACCTTGGCGCCGGTGCAGCGGTCGCCCACCTGGGTATGGATGGCATAGGCAAAATCCACCGGCGTGGCCCCCCGGGGCAGTTCCTTGACTTCCCCGGTGGGAGTAAAAACGTAAACCTCATCCGGGTAAAGTTCCAGGCGAACCCCTTCCAAAAGTTCCCGGGGGCTCTTCAGGTCCTTCTGGAGGTCCACCATCTGCTTGAGCCAGTTGAAGCGCTCGGCCTCCTTTTTCTGGAAGGCCCGCCGTTCCTTGTAGCTCCAGTGAGCCGCAATGCCCTCTTCGGCCACCCGGTGCATCTCCCGGGTGCGGATTTGAATTTCCAGGCGTTCGCCCCCCTGCCCGATCACCGTGGTATGGATGGACTGGTACATGTTGCCTTTGGGCATACCGATATAGTCTTTGAGGCGGCCCGGCACCGGCCGGAAAATGGCGTGGATTACCCCCAGGGTTTCATAGCAGTCGTGGACGGTTTCCACGATAATGCGGAAGGCCAGAAGATCATAGAGTTCGTCCAGGGTGATCTGCTGGGCCTGAAGTTTGCGGTAGATGCTGTAGAAATTCTTGACCCGGCCGCCCACTTCGCCCTTGAGGTGGTGCTCCGCCAGCTGCTTCTCCAGGAACCGGCACATTTCCTTCCGGTATTTCTCCAGCATCCCTTTCTTGCGGAACAGCCCTTCCCGGATCTGCTGATACGCCTCCGGCTCCAGATAAAAAAAGGACAGGTCTTCCAGTTCGGCCTTGATGCGAAACATTCCCAGGCGGCCGGCCAGGGGCGCGTAAATCTCCAGAGTCTCCCGGGCGATGCGCTTTTGCTTGGCAGGCTCCATAAACCCCAAGGTCCGCATGTTGTGTACCCGGTCGGCCAGCTTTACCAGCAATACCCGGATGTCATGGGACATGGAGAGGATCATCTTGCGGATATATTCCGCTTGCTGGGTCTGCCTGTCGCCAAAGACCAATTGTCCGATCTTGGTGACCCCGTTGACGATGTCCGCCACTTCTTCGCCGAGGTATTCTTCCAGATCATCCAGGCTGGCGGCGGAGTCCTCTACCGTGTCGTGAAGCAGGCCGGAGGAGACCGTGATGGGACCCATGCCCATCTTGGCCAGAAGATAAGCCACTTCCAGAGGATGGCTCAGATAGGGCTCACCACTGAGGCGCAACTGCCCCTCGTGGGCCTTGGCCGAGAAGATATAGGACTTCTCGATGAGCCCCGTATCCGCTTCAGGATGATTCTTTTGCACCTCCTCCACAATGTCCTGGAGGCGGATGATCCGGTTAACCATGCCTCTCCTGCGCGTTCTCTGTACGCGGGCCGCAGACCTTAGCCTGGGTTTGCTTATCTTTCGCAGCCGCAGGCTTGAGCCTGCGCTCAAACACCTCTACCCAAGCTCCAGCTTGAAAATGCCCCTTGAGCAGAGGGTTATATTACTCCTCACCCCGTTCCTGAATGCGTTTCCTCAAGTACTCCGGCAACTCTTCCAAGCCGACCAACTTGGTCTCTTGGGAATCCCTTTCCTTCACCTCTGCCTGTCCTTTACTCATGGTCTTGGGCCCGATCACCACCCGGAGGGGAATTCCCAGCAGATCGCAGTCCTTGAACTTCACTCCCGGACGCTCATCCCGGTCATCCAGCAACACTTCGATGCCGGCCGCCTCCAGGTTTTTATGCAAGGCCGCAGCATATTCCTGCACCGCGCCATTTTTCGAAAAATCAATGGGGATTAAATTCACCTGAAACGGCGCCAGGCCCATGGGAAAGATGATGCCGTGCTCATCGTGGCCCTGCTCGATGGCCGCGGCCACAATCCGGCTTACCCCGATGCCGTAACACCCCATGTAAATATATTGCTCCTTGCCCTCCTGATCCAGAAAGGTGGCCTTCAAGGAGTGGGAGTATTTCAGGCCCAGATTGAAGATATGCCCGACCTCTATGCCCCTGAGGAGCGTCAGGGCGCCGCCGCAGCGGGGGCAGGGGTCCTGGGCGGTTATGGTGCGCAAGTCTGCCACCTCGGTAATCTTCAGGTCCCGCCCCGGATGGACGTTTTTGAGGTGATAGTCGTCCCGGTTGGCCCCGGTGACCATGGCGTTCATCCGGGCCACCGCCTGATCGGCGTAGGTGGGGAGTTTGAGATTGACCGGGCCTGCAAAACCTACTTCCGCGCCGGTGAGCTCCTGAACCCGGATAAGCCCCGCCAGGATCAGCTCGGTGACCCCCAGGAGGTTTTTTACCTTGACTTCATTGACTTCATGATCGCCCCGGATCAAGACCGCCACCGGGCCGTTGTCCGTCTCATAGATCAGGGTCTTGACAATGTCCGCCGGGGATACCCCCAAAAACGCCGCCACTTCCTCCACGGTGCGCACCTTGGGCGTGGACACCGGCTCAGGCGCCTCGCCCACCGGCGGCCCCGCCTCACCCGGCGCCAAGACCACTTCGGCCTTCTCCAGGTTGGCGGCATAGTCACAGAGCAGGCACGAAGCCACCAGGTCCTCCCCGGTATCGGCCAGGACCATGAATTCGTGGGAAAAACTGCCGCCGATGGGGCCGGAGTCGGCCTCCACCACTTTAAATTTGAGCCCGCAGCGGCTAAAAATGCGGCTGTAGGCGGTGTACATCCGCTTGTAGCAAGCCTCGGCCCCGGCCTCATCCTCGTCGAAGCTGTAGGCGTCCTTCATGATGAATTCCCGCCCCCGGATCAACCCGAAGCGGGGCCGGATTTCATCCCGAAACTTCACCTGGATCTGGTAAAGGTTGAGGGGCAGTTGCCGGTAAGAATGCACCTCCTTGCGCACCAGGTCGGTAATGATCTCTTCGTGGGTGGGCCCGAAGCAATAATCCCGCTCATGACGGTCCATGAAGCGCAGCAGTTCTTTGCCGTAGACGTCCCAGCGGCCGGATTCCTGCCACAACTCCGAAGGCTGCACCGCGGGCAACAGGACTTCCTGGGCCCCGGCCCGGTCCATTTCTTCCCGGACGATCTGCTCCACCTTGCGGAGCACCCGCAGGCCCAAAGGCAGATAGTTATAGATCCCCGAGGCCAGTTTGCGAATCATTCCGGCTCTCAGCAGCAGGCGGTGGGAGACCGCCTCGGCCTCCGCGGGAGTTTCTTTCAAGGTCGGTATCAGTGTGCGGGAAAAAAGCATAGCCACCCCAAATTAATATTTTATCATATTCTTAAAGATTTTTTAGCGCTCCTGCTTGCCAGGCGCGATTGCAATTCGTCTCTTAAATTTAAAACTTCCTGGCGCAACCCCAAGGTAATGGCCTCGTAAGTCCCGGCCCCGGGCTTGAGCCGGTCTCCCCTGGCCGCCAACCGGTCTGCGGAAAATTCCCGGCCAAAGATTATCTGGATGGGGTGCGGCCGGGGAAACCGGGCATTAGGCCCCCAGGCCTGAAAAGAACCGTGAAGGTAAACAGGCACCAGGGGAATGTTGACCTCTTCAGCCAAAACCGCCACCCCCTGCATGAAAGGCCGCAACTCCCCGGTGAGGGTGCGGGCCCCCTCGGGAAAGATCACCAGAATGCCCCCCTGATTCAGGATATAGGCCGCAGCCTGCATGGCCGGGATGAGGTGCCGGGCCGAATTTACCGGCACGACGTGCATCCACTCGGCGATATTCTTGATCACCGGCCCGTCGAAATAATTGTTGTACCCCAGAAAATAGGTGCGTGATCTCAGAACCTCAGGCACCGCCGCAAACAGGAGAAAGCCATCCAAAAAGCTGGCGTGATTGGGGCAGAGAATATAATTTCCCGGCCCCAATCGCTCCCGGCCGTATAACCGGAGGCAAAAAAACCTTTTAAAAAGAAATCTGAGCCCCAGATAAGCCCCCAGGTTCAGAAAACGGCCTTGGAGGTCTTCAGCAGCCGCGATCTTCTCGAGGCTGGCCGGGGGTGGGGGAGCTTGCAGAAACTTCCCCCAACTCAGCCCCTGTTCTGCCGGCTCCTTTTGTGCTTTACAGGGTTGCTTGGTTTCG
>JARRQO010000177.1:0-5073 GCA_037381685.1 Deltaproteobacteria bacterium
CCCGCCAGCTCCGGCCAGCTTTGGACTTCCCGAAAGGGGTGGGGGTGGCGGTTCCAGGGTTGGGCGAAGACAATGGGGGTGATGCCGTGGTCGGCCAGTTGCAGGCAGGTTTCCAGCCGGTCTTCCACGAAATATTGGATGCCGTGGTCCTGGAGAAAATGGACCTTGGCTTCGGGGTCGCCCGTGGCCAGGACTCGGATGGCGGCGGGGGGCACCGCGGCCAGCATACGCTGCAGCCAGCACTCGATGGGCCGGACCCGGTCCCGGGCCGTCACAAACAGCAGCGGCGTCTCCTGGGCCAGCCGGGTTAAGACCGGCACCGCCTGGGGGAAGGGCTTCACCGGCAACTCATGGGGCCGGTCGATAAGTTCCCGGATAATTTCCTCGATGACCGCCGACGGCAGGTCCAGGCAGTCGGCCAGGTAGAACGTCGTGATGTGGTCATAGCGCAGATTACGCCCCTGGCCGCAGCGCTCCCGGGCCAGGGCCAGGAAGGTGGTCATGATGTCGGCCACGACGCCGTCGATGTCGAAGGCCAGCCGGTCCCTGGGAATAGGGGCCGGCAGAGGATTTGAGGGTACAGTTTTATTCATATTGTCAACTTGGATTTTCCTTCGGTCCGGAGCTCTTGAGTTCTGGTTCCAGCTCCGCCAGAATCATCAAAACTTCCTCATCGGTGAGATCATACCAGTTTTCATAAGCGTCGGCCACTGCGAAAGCAAAGCCGCCCCGGACGTTGGGGCAGTACAGCTCATCCACCAGGGGGAGCAGGCCCCGCACCGTGTTTGCCGACGCGGTGGGCACCGCCACCATAAGCTTCCCGGCCCCCCGGGATTTGAGAAATCCCACTGCGGCCCGCATGGTATAGCCTGAAGCCAGGCCGTCATCCACCACCAGGGCCGGGCGGCCGGCAGGGAAGTCGTAAGGTTTGCCGCGTCTGAGCCGCTTTTCCCGCTGCGCCAGCCCCGCCGCGGTCTTGTTAACCTGCCGCTCGATATCCTGGGGAGATAGTCCGGCGCGATGGATTAACTCCTCGTTGAAAATAGCCTGGCCTGCGGGGTCCAGCGCTCCGAAGCCGGCTTCCGTGGTCCAGGGAAGTTGAATTTTGCGGACAATGATCAGATTAAGCGGAATCGCCAGGACCCGGGCGATCTCTGCGCCCACCGGCACTCCCCCGGCCGGGATGGCAAAAAGGCCCAAGTCGGTCCCCCGATAGCCCTGCAGCAAGGCGGCCAAACGCCGGCCTGCGGTAGTGCGGTCATAAAAGACCCGGACCCGGTCTTTTAAGGCAGGGTCTGTGATGAGTTTTCCCATACGCGGCGAAACTCCTCTTGCAAAGCGGCGACGCGCTCGCGGTAGTCAGCCTGGGAGAGCCGGGCCCCCGTCAAGCCTCCTTTGAAGCCGATTTCCGAAAGGTAAGGCCGACCGCTTGCCGGATCAAGCAGCAGGTCCAAAATGGCATAGGGAAATTGCCCCCGGGCCATCACCTCTCGGCAAAAGTCCTGTAACTCCGGGGTGAGAGCCACAGGCCGGGATGACCCGCCCTGGAAGAGATTCTTGCGAAAGCTCTTGGGGTTGAGGCGTTCATAGGCCTCCGCATAGTCGCCCGCCACCACCACCCTTAGGTCCCGGGCTTTGGCCAGAAAAGGCTGCACCACCAGCGGATAAGTGAGGCCCTGGAGGCTCGCCAGGCTGTACAGGGTTTCAAGACCGGGCCAGAGACTGACCCCCAGTCCCAGGTGGCCCCGATCCCGCTTGGCCACCACCGCGCCCCGGTCGTGAAATTCGGGGAGGTGCTTGGCCAAGTCCGCCAGGGCATAGGCCACGAAACTCCCGGGGAGCAGGTAATCCGCCAATACTTCGGCCTGGGCCGCCTTGGAGCGGCTCAACAATTGGCCCAGCACCGCAGGGAAAAAGGCCACCCCCCGGTTCGCCAGGTCCAGGATTTTGATTTCTTCTCCGGGCCGCACCGGCATCACGCCGAGCACCAGGTCCCCGGCGCCCAAGTCCCGATAGTAGCGCCGGAGATCAGTGATCGAGCCTATTAAGCGGCGTTTTGGGGACTTCATTTTTGTTGATAATCCTGATCTGACTATTTTGGGGGCAGGAAACCATGGTTTGCTTGATTAATTGTAACATCTTTTTTTCAGATTTTCTCAACACATATATGTCATAATAATCTACCTGGGCGATGCGGCGCCAATCCCGGTTGACCCTCGCCGCCGGATAGACCTGCCGGAAAACGCTCTTGCCAAAGCTCCCCAGGACCAGAACCTCAGCCCCCGCCTGCTCGAAATCATAAGGTTCCTTCCTGGGGTTCAGCAGCACCACCCGCTCCGGCGTGGATTCCACAAAATAATATGCCGGCATGAGGTGGATGCGGTGGTGGTCATCCAGAAAGGCCAACTCATATTCCGGGGTTTCAATGAGGCAGCGGCCAGGCACATGGGTTTGCAGATACTGCACCAGGCGCACCGGGGCTTCGGTGCGGCGGGAGAGAATTTGCTTAAAGTAGTCCAGGCCGGAGGCTGAAAAGAACACCAAAAGAACAGCCGCCATGATCCCGGCTGCCAGCCCGCAAGGCGGGCGGGGGCGGATGAGGGCACTCAGCCGGACTGGTGCTTGCTTCAGGAAATAGGCCGCCAGGGGGCTGGCCAGAAACAGGGCCGGCAGGGCGAACCGGTGCCAATAGACCGCAGTAAGATAGATGGCGCTCCAGAGCAGGAAATTCCAAATCCACAGGGTTATTCCGGGGGAAGGAGTCTCTTTCCGCCAAATCCAGGCCACCCCTAAAATTCCCAGCCAGAACAGGGGGTCCTGGAACAGCAGAAGCAGGCTTTCCGGGTAGATGCGGCCGAGGGTCAAAGGGGTAAAGAACTCGTGGCACAACAGCTTTTTCTGGGCCAGGAAATGGAGCATTGCGGCGGTCAGGCTCCCCAGGATCACCGCCTTGAGCAGCAGGTAGGCCAACAGGGGCAAAGCCGCGCCGCCGACGAAGGCCAGAACCCGCAGCGCCAGACGACGTTGGTCTTGCCAGGTTTGCCGGGCCAGAATCACTAACGGGGGCAGGAAGGCCAAGCCATAGAATTCCTTGGCATCAAAGGCCAGCCCCATGAATACCCCGCCCAGGACCAGGGGCCAGAGGTCGGGGGATTCCAGGCCCCGGCTCAGAAAAACCAGAGAGCCTAAAAACAGCGCCAGGGCCGGGATATCTCCTAGAACCGAGCGGCCCCAGTAGAGCACGTCGGTGCCCCCCAGCGCCAGGGCCACAGCCAATAGCGCCGTATCTGCGCTCCAGAGGCGGCGGGCCACCAAAAACAGGGCCAGGAAAGCGAGGACCAGATAAGTCCCGGCCACCATGCGGCCGGCCCCCAGGTTGACCCCCAGCAGCTTGTAGGCCAGGGCCACGGGCAAGACCACCGCGGGCCCCACGCTGATACGAAAGTCCAGGTCGTTTAGCTGATCAGGGCTTTGCACCGTAAAGGCATAACGCCCATGCTGCGCCAGATTGGCGGCAGTTTCCGAAAAGATGGCCTCATCCCACCAGATAGTGGGATAATTGGCCAGGTTATAAAAACTGCCCACCAGAACCAGAAGACCTAACAGCGCGCCGCAGCCCCACAAGAGAGTCCTAGACCCGAAAGAATCATTACGGGAGGGTTTGATGGCGTTTTCCGTTTTCTGTTTTCGGTTTTCCGTTTGAACCGCCAATTTTACCGGAATAAGGGGGACTTCAGGCCCATAAAAAAGCCTGCCCTATTATAAGGCAGGCTTTTATCTCCAGAAAGTAAATTCTTTCAGAAATCTACAAAAATGGGAGGCTTACAGTCCCATAATATGCCGGTGGAGTTCCTTGGTCTTCTCCATCCGGGCCTGATCCCGATCGGACACCAGGGTTGCCAACGTGTCTTGGATACGCCGATAAAAGGGGCCGTTGATGTCTTCGCCCCGGGCGTGGGCATCGATAAGCTGCCGATAACAGCCGATCATCCGGGAGATCATCTCCACGGCATATTCCCGGCCCTGGACCTTTATGGTGGCCAATCCCAAGTCCATATAGGCCCTTAACTCATTGCCAATGATGGCGAAGGCCACATTGGGATTTTGCCGGACCCGAGCATTGACGGCCTCGATCGTCTCCGGAGGCTGCCCTCGTTTGGACAAAACTTTGCGGCGCTGCTCGTCAGTGAGCAGACACAACCGGAAACAACTGCCGCTCCGGTCGGGCCAGCCTTCATATTCCACGATTTCGTTGCCGTCTTCGTCCCGGTAAACCTTGCGGATGTAGGAGTCGGCGATAAGTTCATGGAATATGCAATTGCCCACCCCGCCAATGCAGCGGTTGCCGTGGATTAATACCTCGGTGGCCAGCCCCAGTTCGTCAGCTTCCCGTTTGAAGCGGGCCAGCTTGGCCACGGTATTGATTTCTGTGGATGCCACCAGTTGGGTGGCGCCGCAGGCCTTAAACCTGGCCATCTCTTCCTGGGTTTGAATGTTGCAGCCTACGCTGGCGTGGATAACCAGTGCCGGGAATAGCCGGTGCACTTCCTGCATCACCGCCGGGGTTTTGACGATCACCCCTTCGACCCCGAAGTGGGCGTACTTTTCCACTTTTTGCAACACCAGGGATAAATTCTCTTCCGGGACTTCCGCGTTCAGAGCTACCCTAACCTTCCCCTGGTAGTCGGCGGCAATTCGAACCGCTTCTCCGATCTGGCTGTCTTCCAATTCCCAGGCGCACTTACGGCGACTAAAACCTTTGGCTCCTACATATACCGCATTGGCGCCGCTCTTAAAAACCCCCTTGACCATTTCCAGGCTGCCGCCCGGAGCCAACAATTCATTAATCATGTTTTCACCACACCTCCCTGAGCCTGTGCCACAAAAGGTACCTCGGCTCTGCGAACTTACTTACGCCAGTGCCTATGGTAACCCCCAGGAGTGGTGGGTTCCTGCCCCGCGCCTACTTACTGCCTGATTCTCCTCCTTGGCGGAATCGACAGAAATTTTGATGCTGAAGGTTCTTTTCTGCATATATTTTATGCCTACTGCAAGTTAATTTCAATATGATTC
>JARRQO010000178.1:0-6173 GCA_037381685.1 Deltaproteobacteria bacterium
TCTTCCTGATGCCAGACGGCACCTTCAGGGCCAGCGGGGAAAGTTATTACTACGGCAGAACCGGCCAAATGGGTGAGGTGCCAGGTTCGCTGGCGTACGGTTCACAGCAAGCTTCCGGCAATTGGCGGGTTAAAGGCACATTATCGGAGGGAATACTGACTTTATCTTTTCACGACGGGCGCGTGAGTCAGGTTTCGTATAGGGTTAATGCGAAAGGCGGGAGGATCTACTTGTCTGAATATTACTTTAATGGAATATTCTATTTTAAACAGAAAAGTTATAGGTGAAATTCGCCTTGGTCTGAACTTTAGGCGTTGGCAAATGGGCTTGGCCAGAAATGACCCGACCGAGGCCGGGACGTTAAGCCTGAATTCTCCGGGCCTCCTTCGGGAAAACCTTTGCCTGAGTCGGAGCGGTCCCGGCCCCCTGAGCCTCCAAGCCGCCTGTTTCCCAAACCAGATAGAGGTCAGCTCAAGAATAGCAGCTTTTAGGATGTATTGAGCCGAATTGGTCAACCCCCAGGCTTCTGAGAAGGCTGGCAGCCCTTATTCAGCTACCCTTTGATCACCCGGTTGGCCACGTTGGCGATGCGATCCGGGTCGGCTACCGAGGTGCCGCCGTATTTCTGCACAATTATCGCCACACCTGCACTTCATTAATTTAAAAATTCATTAATTATATCTCAACTTTAAAAAAACCAAAGCGCTACCCGCTGCTCTTAATTGGGAAAATGGCTAAATTTTTCCATTGACGCTGCCGGCTAAAGGGTGGTATTAATGAAAAAAATCACAAGTGAAGGAGGCCAGATTCATGGCTGCAACATTGATCAAAGGGGCCGAAGTGGCCGCTCAAATACGTGAAGAGCTCAAAAAAGAAGTAGAAGAACTCAAAGGCAAGCACAATATCACCCCGGGACTGGTCACCATTCTGGTGGGCGAAAACCCCGCTTCCGTCAGCTACGTCACCGCCAAGCAGAAAACCTCTCACGAACTGGGGTTTTATTCCATTCAGGATAATCAGCCCGACGACATCACCGAAGAAACCCTGCTGGCCTTGCTCGACAAGTACAACAAGGACCCCAAAATTCACGGCATTTTGATCCAGTTGCCTCTCCCCAAGCACATCGATGCCAACAAGGTCCTGTATGCCATCAACCCCAACAAGGACGTGGACGCCTTTCATCCGGTCAACGTCGGCCGTATTCTCATCGGCACCTACGCCTTTCTGCCCTGCACCCCGGCCGGCTGCCAGGAACTTATCAACCGGGCCTATGGCGACCCTAAGGGCAAGGAAGTGGTGGTGGTGGGCCGCTCCAATATCGTCGGCAAACCCATGGTGGCTATCATGATCCAGAAGCTGCCCGGGGCCAATGCCACCGTGACCTGCGTCCACACCGGCACCCCCAAGGAAAAGATTATCGAGCACTGCCGCCGGGCCGACATCCTGATCGTGGCTGCGGGCGTGCCCAAGTACGTTCCCGCTGACTGGGTCAAACCCGGCGCCTGTGTTATCGACGTCGGCGTTAACCGCATCGGCAAAAGCGAAAAGACCGGCAAGGCCATCCTGGCCGGCGACGTGGACTTCGAATCCGTCAAAGAAGTCGCCTCCTATATCACCCCGGTTCCCGGCGGGGTGGGCCCCATGACCATCACCATGCTCATGAAAAACACCGTCATGGCCGCCAAAGTGGCCGCCGGCCTGGTGAAGGTTTAAAGCGCGCCAGCTCAAAAATACTGGGGCAGAAGCCAAGCGAGTTTTTGCCCTTGCAAATAAAACCAGGCCCTTAATTCCTTAAGGGCCTGGTAAACTCGCGTGTTGCGCGCGGGCTTAAGGCGTTGCTGTTCCCTCTAACTTCTAAAAGGCGGTTTTTTCCGCCTTTAGTTAGGCCCGGACCTATAACCCGTATCTTCCCTTGTTCTCAAGTTGCACTTGGCAACGCCATTTTCCAAGCTTAGCTTGGGCACCGCCTGTCTGGGCCTGCTACCGGCCTTATCTTTCTTGCAATTCGCCTAACACCCGAGCATAGGTTTCATACGCCGCCTTGCCGAATAAAACGAAGCGGACCCGCTGGATTTCGGGGTGCTGGCCCAAAAAGTCCTTGACGGTGGTAAGCGCCACCCGCGCCGCGTCCTCCAAGGGATAGCCGTAAGCGCCGGTGGAGATGGATGGAAAAGCCAAACTTTTCAAGCCCTTGTCCGAGGCCAACTTCAGGCTCTCCCGATAGCACGAGGCCAGCAGCTCCGGTTCCCGGTGCAGGCCGTCTTTATAGACCGGTCCCGCGGTATGAATCACATAGCGGGCCTTGAGTTTGCCCCCCGTGGTAATCCTGGCCTCCCCGGTGAGACAGCCCCCCAACTGGCGGGCCTCCGCCTCGATGGCAGGTCCGCCGGCCCGGTGAATAGCCCCGTCCACCCCGCCGCCGGGAACCAGGCGCGTATTGGCGGCGTTGACGATGGCGTCCGTATCCTGCTGCGTGATATCGCCTTCCACTAACTCCAGGGCGGCTTGCCCGACTGTTATTTCCATTTTTATGCCTCTATGAGCCGGTACGGCGCCGCCCGCTTGGCCCATTCGCTGCCAGGGAATTTAGCCGTCAGGGTTTCATAGGCTTCCCGCAAAGGCTTGGGGTCGTGGCTCTCCTTAAAGCGGGAAACCCCCAGGAAGAAAACCGCCTCCGCCGCCGCGTCACTGTCAGGATATTTCCTGACCACCTCCTGAAACCTGTTTTGGGCTTCGGCAAAATTTTCGGCGTTGAAATACCACTTGCCCTTGGCCATCATGAAGGTGGGGATGAATTCTTCCGGCGGCAAGAATCCCACCACCCGATGGACTTCGTTGCCACTGGCGTCCAGGACGAAAATGGCAGGAGTCCAATTCACTTTGAACTGTTCCACCAGGGCCTTATTCGAGACTTCGATCTGCACCGGGACAAAATTATAATCCACAAATTTGATGACTTTCTCGTTTGGATACGTAACCGCACCCATTTGCTGACAACCGAGTCATTGGGGATTGAAAAAGTCCAGAAGGACCGGCTTTTTCGTCTGCCTGGCGCTCTCCTTGGCTTTGGCCAGATCACCCAGCCAACAGATACTCAGGGCCATGATAATTCCTCCTCTGCGGCATCGGGCTTACGCCCTTCTGTTGCCAAACATAATCACTCTGAGATGAATGGCAAGGGAGGCCCGGGGTCAGGAATGCTCAATGGTGCGCCCTGTGCCCCAATTTCCTTCTGCCTCTCTCCCCTCGCCGGATTAGGCTGGCAGTAAAAAATTTTGGCAAGAGATATAACTGGAAAGAACAGAGCAGGTCCGTTCTTGCCTGAAAATGAGCCACTGAAAAATATACAAAAAGCTTTTAAGATGATATATTTTATATTGTAATCATTATAGAATTTGCCAAAAGTTACTTCCTTCCAGCCCTTTTCACCCGCAGGGGAGAAGGAAAAAGTAAAGTAGGCTGGACAAAAACTTTGGGCACCAACTGTTTCTGAAGGGAGGCTCGCCATGGGAAAATGTCTGGTAGAGGAAACCGAAGGGCGAGAGTTGGATTCTTATGATCTGATCACAGTCTTAGGTTTATTAAAAGAGTATGACTGGAAGGAGATCTGGCGGCGCTATAGCGGCGACGGGCTCGGGCAGGGCAAGATCAACTTGATGCTCAGCACCGAAAGTTATTACCTGGAAATGACCCTGGAAAGCCTGACTTCCCTGGCCTTGTCTCCCAAATACCAGGCCAGCCCCAACCTGATGCAGTCTCTGATTCGCCGCATTCTCTGCGGACACCGTCACGGCCTCATCGTGGCAAAGTTACGCGGTTACGGGGTGCCCATCGAAGACGAGACCCAATTGAACCTGTCGTGCTCGGTGGGGACTATCGGCGCCGACCTTATTGTCAACCGTTCCCGCAACGCCCCGGAATACCGGTTTCGCAAGTTTGGCACAACCCGGGTGGAGCAGGACGAACAGCGCCCCCTGGATCATTACGATCTGGTTTCCATCCTCTATTTGGCCCAACAGAACCGCACCGAACAGATTTTGAACCGTTACGTGCCCCAGGAAATCCTCAACGAAGGCACGGCGGATGAGCAGGTGGTGCGCTTTGGGAGCGATGCCGGAGCGCACCGTGTAGACTTCTTCTTTCAGAAGATCAGTAATGAGGTGTCCCGGGGTGTGCCCGAACGGGGCAACGTCTCCTCCAGCACTATGCACCAGGTGGTGCGGCGGCTGTTCGCCGGCCATGTGCCCGAACTCACCGTCAAGGAACTCACGGAAAAAGGCATCCTGATCACCGCCGCAGAGGTCACCGGGGAATTTACCCTGGCCCGGATCCTTAACGACAACTTCCTGGAGATGAAGTTTAAAACCTGACTCTTTTAATCCCTGAGCTTACTTTTTAAACCTAAACGTTACCCGGGAGCGCCACCCTGGCCGCGCTCCCGGGCGTGTTAGTCGGTACGTTTTCTCCTCCCTCGCTCCCAAGCTGTTCTTGGGAACGCCACCTGGCAGTACCGGCATAATTGCCGAAACCGAAAACTGTTTTATCCGCAAAGCTCGGTTCTACTTCACAATAATGACCGCGCAGCCCTTGGCGTTTTGCACCACTTTCTGGGTGACGCTCCCCAGGAGCACGGACTTGGCCATGCCCAGGCCCCGGCGTCCCATCACAATGGTATCGAATTTTGCGGTTTCGCCTTCGCTCAAAATATCCTCGGCCACGTCATAATACTTGGGCTTGAACTTGCTGGCCACCGCGTCCGGTGAAATTCCCGCCCCAGTTAAGCGCTCCTGAGCCTTGTTCACCAGGCCCTGCCATCGCTTCTCCTGTTCCTGCTGCCAGTTTCTCACCAGCCGTTCCCGGGATTCTTTCTCCTGGTCCTTGAGGACGTGGCCGTCGTCCCAAAAAGCCGGGGGCAGACCCGACAAGATGTGCAGCAGGGTGACCTGCGTTTCGGGAGCGCATCCGAAGGCTCCGGCCACGTATTCCACTGCGTGCCAGGCCCCTTCCGAACTATCCAGCGCAATTAAAACCTTATGGGCCATGACTGCCTCCTCTTGCTCAAGTATGTCGTGCCCTTAGCCATAAAATCCTTCCGAGGAGCGGCACGTATGCCCCCCCATGAGGACTTACTTCCTAATCTGACGGACAACCAGGTGCAGCGGCTCTTGGACACCATCGAGTTTTCCAAGGCCCTGGTGAGCGCCTATGATATGGAGACGCTTCTCACCGCCATCATGGCCCGCATCAATGCCATCATCCCCGCCCAAAACTGGTCCCTGCTGCTCATCGATCCCCAGACCCAAGAACTCTATTTCGCCGTGGTGGTGGGGGTGGCCCCGGAATCAGTAAAGGATATCCGCCTGAAGTCGGGGGAAGGCATCGCCGGCATTGTGGCCCAGACCGGGAGGCCCATCTTCATTCCCGATGTAGACCTGGACCCCCGGTTTTCCGGCCGGGTGGATGCCGTCACCGGCTTCGAAACCCGCTCCGTCATCGCCTTGCCCCTGCTCGTCCGGGGGGAGGTCATCGGAGTCTTTGAAGTGGTCAACGTGGAGGACCAAAAGTTTTTCCGGGAAAAATACCTGCCCCACCTGACCATCCTGGCGGATTACGTGGCCATTGCGGTGGACAACGTCCGCAACCTGCAAAAGCTGGAGGCCCGCACCTTTATCGATGAGGTGACAGGGTTTTACAATACCCGCTATCTCATCCATGAATTGGATCGCCTTATCCCCTTACACCTAAGCCAAGGCAAGCCTTTCTCTGTGGTTTTCTTGGACCTGGACAACTTCAAAACGGTGGTGGACGCCCACGGCCATCTCCGGGGCACCGGCGTCTTGGCCCAGGTGGCCCGGGTGATCCAAGGCGTGCTGGGGCCGAGCGACAGTCTGGTGCGCTACGGCGGCGATGAATTCATCATCCTTATGCCCCGGCGATCCAAGGCGGAAGCTCTTGAAACCACCCGCTGCCTGCGCCTGATCCTCAATAACACGCCTTTTTTGCCGGGAGAAGGCGTGACGATCGGGATCACGGCCAGCTATGGCATCGCCACTGTGCCGGAGGACGCCCAGGACCGGGAGAAGTTGCTGCTCATCGCCGACCGGGCCATGTTCGGCAGTAAAAAACGGGGCCGGGACTGCATCATGGTGGGCCAGGACCTGACTCCCGTAGAG
>JARRQO010000179.1:0-11340 GCA_037381685.1 Deltaproteobacteria bacterium
CATCTTTGCCGACTCCACCACCTTGGGAGTGCGGGTCATGGAGGTGGAAAGGGTCTCAGCCCGGCGCTGGCCCGAAACCATCGACACCCCCTACGGCCCCCTGCAAGTAAAAGTCATGGAATACGGCGGCCGCCGCCGCCTGCTGCCGGAATACGAGGCCTGCCGCCGGATGGCCGAAGCTCATGGCCTGTCCCTGCTGGAGATTTACCGCTTAATCCCCCAAGAATAACTTTCGGAGCACCCTTTAGCCCCGGTCCCAGGGGCTTAGTAGGGCCATTTCCAGTTGGTGATTTCCGGCTTGTCGCTGCCATTCTCATAGGCGTAAGTAGAAGGCTCGATAATGGCGTTCTCCATTTTATTTCCCGGACGCGCGCCCCGGCAACCAGCAGGCCCGGAACCCGTTCGATGACGTCGATCACCAGGTTAAAGCGGTCGATCTGGTTTTTAATGGCGATTTCCAGGGGAGTATCAATGTTTTCCTATTCCTGGTACCCGCGCACGTGAAGATTTTTGTGGTTGGTGCGCGGTATGTAAGCTTGTGAATCAGCCAGGAGTAACCGTGAAAGTTGAAAATAATGGGCTGATCCACGGTGAAGGGACTGTCGAAATGGAGGTGGCTCAAGCCATGGTGGTGTTCGGGCCAATCCTGGAGTTGGAACAGATCCACCACATTGACGAAGCGGACCTTGAGGTCCGGGAAATGCTCCCGAAGCAGCGCGGTGGCAGCCCGGGCTTTCTGAGTGGGGATGTCCCCGGCGCTGGCCAGGACCACATCTGGTTCCCCGCCCTGGTCGTTACTGGCCCAATCCCAGATGCCGATGCCTTTGGTGCAATGTTTGATGGCGGATGGAGTTTTGTCGGCCACCACGCCCAACCTCGACTCTACTGAACTTGTGAAACTATTTGACAACATCTCGAAATAATTAAAGAAAAAATAAATAGCCCCAAAAAGTCGGGTGTTTTTGCACAGTCTGGAAAGCCTGTGCCACCAAGGTTTTTGCAGCCCGGCGAATTATTCGGGCTAATGCTTCGTTTCTGGAAACCGCAAAGGTTTAACCGCGTACTTCCTGCTTGCTTAAAGACATCAAGCCTTACACTCTCGGAGCAAAACCCCTAGCCGTTTTATCTGAACCACAGAGCCGGGGCAGACACGCTAATACTACCTAAAATCGAACCTGCTAAAGTTTAGGTTATCAGAACCGAGCCGCTGTTCCCGGATCTTTTTCCAACCTTACAAGGCCCCGCCTTTCACCAGGACCAACCCGTGGCGCGGGCGACGCGGGGCAGATTCTCCCTGAGATAATTTAACTCCTGGCTCCGGCCTTTGGTTGTCGTCTTCGCCAACGCCTGATTGAACCTTATTACCTTGTTGAAATTGATTCAGTTTCTCGAGGTCAACTTTGCTGCGCGTTTTAATGCTGTAAGCCATCCACGAACCGGGTGCGGTGCATTTCAGCGCGGTGGTTAACAATTTACGCACCACCGTGAGTAATTCTCGGGATGACTCATGGTTAAATTTCCCCTCAACCGTAAAAAAGATATCCTCACCCCTGCGGTGGATCGAGAGCCTGGGCCCCATAATGCTTCTCCTTGAAGTCTGCGCTCAGGGGGAATAATAGGGATGCCCCTATATCACCCCCGGCAAATTTCTGATTGCCTCGATTTTTCCGGCTTAACGATTAAAGTACAAATGGGAGCATTTTGCTCCCATTTTCTCCGGGGCGGATTCCCTTGAGGTAGACTACAAGCGGTATTTCAAGTTGGCACACAACCTGCTTGTAGATTAATAAAGGAGAGTTATTTAATTATTCAGAGGTAACCGGGTAGATTGCCTGAAATAGGAATGATCGCCATACCCGTTATGCGGGCCCGGGTGGCGCCGGTATTAAACTGGTGTACCCGTATTCTCCTTTTTCCTGAAGGCTCGGGTGAAGAAGGGGTAAAGGAATTACAGTTGCCGGGTCTGGAGCCCCTGGAACGCTTACGGGTCTTGCGGCAAAACGGCGTTAACATCCTGATCTGCGGGGCCTTGAGTATAGAGTTATTGGACGGTGCCATGCACCAAGGCTTAAAGGTGATTTCCGGGGTGGCGGGCCGGGTGGACGAAGTCCTCAAGGCCTACCGGGAAGACCGCTTGGGAGAGCCGGAGTTTTGGCTGCCGGGCTGCCGGGGGCCCCGGCGCTACCGCCAGGGTTGGAGAAACGCCGACAGCTCACCACAAAATAAAACGATAGGAGGACAAAATATCATGCCAGGAGGCAGAGGCGGCAGGGGACAAGGCGGAAGAGGGCAAGGAAGAGGACAGGGCGGCCGGTGCCGCAACCAAGGCGCCGGCGGCTCCAGGGTCCCCGGAGCCGGATCCGTTCCGGGCACCCAGGATCTTTGCCAATGCCCTGAGTGCGGGGCCAGCGTCCCTCATGAGCGCGGGATTCCTTGCTTTCAGGTAAAGTGTCCCCAGTGCGGCAAACCCATGGTGCGGGGGTAAGCCGAAGCAGGGCATTCATTGATAATCACCGAAGGACTTCTTTCCCATCCTCCTCTAAATGGGGATAGGGGGGATTTCAAGCAAAAGCTCGAGATCCCCCTAATTCCCTTTTTTTCCCCAGGGGCTTGTGGTACTGATGCAAGCTCAGGTGCCCCAAAAATTATCTAAACTAGGGACGCAGCCCGCAGTTAAGACTCTCACCCTTCCCGTTAAACTCACAGGGAACAATTTGATGCCCTGAGAAAACTGTTTGGGTTCAATTTGTTCCCAATTTTCCCCTTAGGGCTCCCTTGAAGCGGTCTGCGCCCCGCCATTGGCGCGGTCGCAGGCGCCAAACTTTTCCTGGCACAATCCTTGATGAGAATAAATGGCATAAACTTTCCCCTGAGGGGCGGAAGGGCGGGTTAGTTAAGGTTTCTCTCGGCATGGAAAAAGACCTCCTCCTTTCCCCTTCCGCCCGGGAGGGGAAGTAAATCCCTGAACATGGCAGGTTAAGATAAGGAGAAATGATGAAAATTGCGGTGAGTGCCAGCAGGCCCGAATTGGACGCGGAAATCAACCCCAGGTTTGGGCGGGCCCCTTATTTTCTGATTGTCCAGCCGGACACCCTGGAATTTGAAGCGATCACCAACCAGGACACCCTTCAGATTGCCCATGGGGCCGGCATTCAGGCCGCGAGCCTGGTGGCTAAACACCGGCCGGTCGCGGTAATTACGGGAAACTGCGGTCCTAAGGCCTACCAGACGCTTCAGGCCGCGGGCATCCAGGTGATATTAGGGGTATCGGGGTCGGTCCGGGAGGCGGTGCAGCAGTACCAGCAAGGAAAGCTGGGCGCGGCCGCGGCGCCCAACAAGGAGGGGCATTGGTAAGCCCCCATAGGGCTGATCCGTTATAGGCGCAGATATGGTGACCTCCGGGAAAATTCCCATCAATTGCGTGTGTCACTCCCCGTGCATCGAACTCAGTTATGTGGGAAACGGCGCAGGCGAGCCCTTGATCCTGATCCACGGGTTGGGGGCCACGGCGGATAGCTGGCGCCCTCAGATTGAGGCCCTGTCGGTAAATTGGCGGGTCATCGCGATGGACTTGCGGGGCCACGGGCAATCCGGCTACCGGGCTGAGGAGCCGCTCACCTTAAGAGCGCTGGCCGATGATGTAATGTCCATGGTAAAAAACCTCGGCATTGAGCGGGCTCATTTCTGCGGGATTTCCATGGGAGGCATGATCGCTCTAGAAATTTTTGTCCGGTATGGCTTGCAGGTAAACTCGCTGATTCTAGCGGACACCACGGCCTTTTTCCCTGCGCCTCAGGCGAGACAGGAACTGCTGAGGCATTTTGATAACCTGGACATGGCCGAGTGGGGGCGGGTGATGGCCAACCGGGTGCTGCGCCGGGGAGCCTCAACCGAGCAAAGGCAGGAAATTGCCCGGATGTTGGCTGCCAATCGGCGCACGGTTTACCGACAAGGCCTGGTGGCCACTTTTGAGGGCGATTATCGCTGGATGTTGCCCCAAATCGATCTTCCCACCCTGATCCTGGTAGGCGAGGAAGATCAAGCAACACCTATGGGCTATGCCCAATATCTGCACAAACATATCCAGGGTTCGGTTCTCCAGGTGATTTCCCGGGCCGCCCACTTTGCCAACCTGGAAAATCCTGGAGAATTTAATTGGCAGGTCGGGGCCCATCTCAAGAGATGCCTGAGCGCGGAGCCGGGTGTCCAGGGACTGGGTCTGAAAACGACCTCAAGAGCCTGGACCCAGGAAACGATTTTCTGGGAAGCCCGAAAATCAAGGGCAAGGAGGTAATTAATATGCCAGGTTATGATGCAACTGGACCATGGGGCCGGGGACCGGGCACCGGTTGGGGCCGGGGTCCCTGCGGCGCCGGTTTACGCCGCGGTGCCGGACGCTTGGGAGGCCGCGGTTGGGGTATGGGCCGGGGCCTTGGAGCCGGTTTTGGCGGCGGCTTGCGGCGAGGCTATGGCTACAGGGGTTTCGGCCCTTTCGGAGGGGGGCCGGTTGCGGCTGGTTCTCTACCCGATGACGCGGCGGCCCTCAAAGCCGAAGAAGCCTCATTGAAGAGTGAATTGGAGGCCGTCCAACAACGCCTCCAGGAACTGGAAAGCAACCAACCCTAACTTATAGCGCCCGTTCTCCGACAACCCGGGGAACGGGCGCCTTCAGGTTTGTCATGCCCGGTCTGGGAGATTGGCCGCATTTCATTATCCAGAGCCTGCCCGACGGCATTATCACGGTGGACGGGAAGTTACGGGTTACCGACCTCAATCGGGCCGGGGAAAAGCTGACAGGGGTTTCCCGCCCGCAGGCCCTGGGAAAATACTGTGGCGAAGTGCTGCGCAGTAGTTTATGCGGTAAAAAATGTCCTTTGAAAACCGCCATGAATACCGGCGAAGTGGTGAGCCATGAAGCCTTCTTGCAAAACCACCGGGGCCAAAAGATCGAAGTCATGCTGGCGGCTGCGGCCCTGCGGGATGACCAGGGCAATCTCTTGGGGGGAGTGGAGAGTTTCAAAGATATCGGTTTATTCAAACATATGGAAAATGAACGCCGCCAGTTGGTGGGCATGTTTGCTCATGATCTGAAGACCCCGGTGGTGGGCGTTTCCGGTCTCTTAAGGCGTTTGAGCCAGGGCAAAGTGGGTAAACTGACTGACGACCAGGTGGCTTATATCAAAAACATCAGCCAGGACATCAGCCGGTTGGAAAAGTTGATCAATAACTTTCTCGAATATGTCCGGCTGGACCTTCACATTATTACCCCCTTACCCAGCGCCATCCAGGTGGAAGAACACTGCCAGGAGGCCTTGAGTCAGGTTCAACCCCTGGCCGAATCCAAAGGCATAACCTTACAGACCGAATTCCCCCAGGAGCCGTTGGTGCTCCAGGCCGATCCCCTCTTGCTGCAAAGGGCTTTAGCCAATCTTTTGGAAAACGCGGTAAAGTATTCCCCGGTCCAGAGCTTGGTAATCTTACAAGTCCGCGACCTGGAAACCGAAGTGGAGTTCTTGGTGAAGGATCAGGGGCCGGGAATTGCTCCACAAGACCAGGCCCACCTCTTTGAATTACTTTATCGGGGAAATAGCTCCTCGCAGCACAGCGGCCTGGGCCTGGGCCTGGCTATTGTCAAGCGCATCATCGACGCCCATGGCGGCCGGATTTGGGTGGAGAGCAGCACAGGCCAGGGCACAACTTTTCATGTTATCATGCCGCGACTGATGCCCGAATGAAACTCTGGGCCGGCATACTGAGCCGAGTCTCTAAGCGGCTATCTCCGATTCAGGGGCTTATCAGGGAGGAAAAAAATTTGCCTCCCTCTGGAACAGATACTATGATGGCGCCGTAAAAAGTGATTTCGTCATTTTTAGCACCAAGGCTCTCGTGGTTTTGAGATTCTAGGTCGCTTTTCTGCCAATCTCATTCAAATGGGAGGTTCAATCATGAAAAAAGTAATGGTGGTGGGTTGCGGAGCTTATATGGATAGCGGTTATGGCTGTCCGGGAGAATGGCGCTGCCTTAAGGCGGCCACCTTGGGGGAAGGAAATTTTGATGAGCCGGTTCAGGTCATGTCCTTTGTCAAGTGCCAATGCCCGGGGCGCAGCCTGGTCTCCAACGCCGGCATGGCCATCAAACTGGCGGGTATGAAGCCGGACGCCATTTATCTGAGTTCGTGCCTGGCTAAAGCCAAACCGGGTTGCCCTTACGTCGGCGCCGAGCAGGTTGCCGAGATGCTGCAGAATAAGACCGGTGTCCCGGTGATCCTGGGAACCCACGAATATCATTAATTGCTATTTTAGCAGGGCACGGCGTTTGCCGTGCCCCAACCCCAGGCTTCCCGCAAGTACCTGTTCTAGGGACAAGGCAAATTTACCCCCACTTGCCGCCTTAGCGCAAATGTCCAACTGCCCAAAGTTGGACAAGATATTAATGACATATTAAATTTGACCATTAAGCCCAACCGGGCCCAGGCCAAAACCAACAGGAGGGGACAGAATATGCCTCCGTCGACTCTGACGATCAACGGCGAGACTCTGACTTTTGAGCCGGGCCAGACTATTCTTGACGTCGCCCGGAATGCCGGCATCTCGGTGCCGACCCTATGTGATTATAAAGACACGACCCCCACCGGCTCTTGCCGGGTCTGCGTGGTGGAGGTGGAAGGAGCCCGCACCCTGCTTCCCGCTTGCGCCACCCAGGCGGCTCCGGGGATGGTGATCCAGACCGAATCTCCCCGGGTGGTCGGGGCCCGCAAGATGGTCATTGAACTCATGTTGGCTTCCGGCAACCACAACTGCCTGATCTGCGAGGCCAACGGCGAGTGTGAACTTCAGGCTCTGGCTTACCGTTACCAGGTGGAAACCCCCGCCTATGCCAATCCCCCGGACACCCCCTACTACTATGAAGATGATAACAGCATGATCGTACGGGATTTTTCCAAGTGCATCATGTGCGGCCGCTGTGTCCGGGCCTGCAATGAGCGCCAGGTCAACCAGGCCATTGCCATCGGTTATCGGGGGTCGCACAACAAAATTGTGGCCAAAGGTGACTATACTTATATCAACTCCGACTGCGTCTTCTGTGGTGATTGTCTCCAAGCCTGTCCGGTGGGCGCCATCCTGGACAAACATGCCATAGGCCAGGGGCGCCCCTGGGAGCGCACCCAGGTCCGCACCACTTGCGGCTACTGCGGAGTCGGCTGCCAGATGGATGTCCAAGTTAAAGACAACCACATCGTAAAAATCGCCGGCGCCGACGCCATTCCCAACAATAGCAAACTCTGCGTCAAGGGCCGGTTCGGCTGGCACTTCGTACACCATCCCGATCGACTCACCGCACCATTAATCAAGGAAAACGGCACCTTCCGGGAGGCCTCCTGGGATGAAGCCCTGGATCTGGTAGCCGCCCGTCTGAAAAGCATCCGGGATCAAGAGGGCCCCGAGGTGATCGGCGGCTGGACCTCGGCCCGGGTGACCAACGAAGAAAACTACCTGATGCAAAAATTCATGCGCGCCGTGATCGGGACCAATCACGTAGATCACTGCGCCCGTCTCTGACACAGCTCTACGGTGGCCGGTCTGGCCGCCTCCTTCGGCTCCGGCGCGATGACCAATTCCATTGCTGAGCTGGAGCACACTGATTGCATCCTGGTCATCGGCTCCAACACCACCGAGACCCATCCCGTTACCGCCACCTTCATCAAACGGGCGGCGCGTCTGCACAACAAAAACATCATCGTCATCGAACCGCGGCGCATCGATCTGGTGAAGCACGCGGCGCTGTGGCTGCGGCAACGTCCCGGCACCGACATCGCGGTGATCAACGGCATGATGAACCTGATTATCCAGGAAAATCTGCATGACCAGGCCTACATTGCGGAACGTACGGAGAATTTTGAGGCCCTCAAAGAAACCGTGGCCCAATATACCCCGGAATATGTGGAGCAGATCAGCGGGGTGCCCCCCGAGGACCTGCGGCGCGCCGCCCGTCTTTACGGCTCGGCCAACGCCGCCTCCATCGTCTATGCCATGGGCATCACCCAGCACACCGTCGGCACCGACAATGTCAAATCTCTGGCCAACCTGTCCATGCTCTGCGGCAATGTCGGGATTGAAGGCGGCGGGGTCAATCCCCTCCGGGGCCAGAACAACGTCCAGGGCGCCTGCGACATGGGCGGTCTGCCCAATGTCTTTTCGGGCTATCAGCCGGTAACCGATGCCAAGGCCCGGGCCAAAATGGAGGCGGCCTGGGGGGTCAAGAACCTGCCGGATTGGGTCGGGTTGACCATGACCGGCATGGTACCGGTTATCCCCGAGGGCAAAATCAAGGCTCTGTATATCGTCGGAGAGAATCCGGTAGTTTCCGATCCGGACTCGGACCACCTGATCAAGGCTTTCCAAAAGCTGGATTTCCTGGTGGTGCAAGACATCTTCCTTACTGAAACCGCCCGGCTGGCCGACGTGGTTTTGCCAGCCGCCACCTTTGCGGAAAAAGAGGGCACCTTTTCCAACACCGAGCGGCGAGTGTCCCGGGTGCGCCAGGTGATCCCACCCCTCGGCGACTCCCGGCCTGATTGGCAGATTATTGCAGAAATTTCCCGGCGCCTGGGGTACCCCATGGACTATGACAGCCCTGAAGCTATCTTCGAGGAGATTCGCCAAGTCACGCCTTCCTATGCCGGCATCACCTATGCCCGCATAGAAGCTGAAGGCGGCCTGCAGTGGCCCTGCCCCACCACGGATCACCCCGGCACCGTTTATTTGCACCGGGGCCAGTTCGCCCGGGGCAAGGGGGCCTTTTTTGCCATTGACCATAAGGACCCCGCGGAAATGCCCGACACCGACTATCCGCTGATCTTGACCACCGGGCGGCTGCTTTACCAGTATCACACCGGCACCATGAGCCGCCGGGCTCCCGGTTTGGAGGAAAAGGCCCCGGAATGCCGAGTGGAAATTGCTGCGGGGGACGCCATGGACTATAGCATCTCGGATGGCGATTCGGTGCGGGTTAAGACCCGCCGGGGCGAAATCGTCGCCCGGGTCCAGGTATCGCCCAAGGCCGTGGAGGGCACCGTCTTCATTCCCTTCCACTTTTTCGAGGCGTCGGCCAACAAGCTGACCAACGCCGCTCTGGACCCGGTAGCCAAAATTCCGGAATTTAAAGTCTGCGCTGTGAACATTAAGAAGGTTTGACCCCGGAGGACCCTATGACGACCAAACAAGAACCCAGTGCCATGGATACCGCTGCCCAGATCGATCCGAAAATTAGCGATCGGTTGGAAAACATCGTTGCTTCCCATCAGAATACCCCCGGGAATCTGCTCCCGGTGCTTCAGGAAGCCCAAGACCTCCAGGGTTATCTACCGGTGCCCATGCAAGACCTCATTGCCGCTCGCCTCAAGGTCCCCGGCAGCGACATCTTCGGGACCATGAGCTTCTACTCCATGTTCACCTGGAAGCCGAAGGGGAAATACATTGTCAGGATGTGCCAGTCCCCTCCTTGCCACGTCAACGGCTCCGAGAATATGCTCCAGACCTTGCAGGAAGAATTGGGCGTGGCGGTGGGCCAAACCACCTCCGACGGCCTCTTTACTCTGGAGTTGTCCGCCTGCCTGGGAGTCTGCGAAGTGGCCCCGGCCATGCAGATCAATGAGGTAGTCCACGGCAACCTGACCCGGGAGAAAATCCGGCAGGTTCTCTCCGACTACCGGGCCGGTAAGGCCCCGGATTACCGGAAGCTGCCTTACTCTACCAACGATTATCGCAGCTACAAGCCCGGTCCTGGCGAGCCCGTGCTCATGGACAATGTTGGTCTCATCGATCCCATGGAAATCCAGCCCTATTTGGATCGGGGCGGTTACGGGGCGCTGAAAAAAGCCGTGACCACCATGACTCCGGAGCAGGTCGTCGAAGAGGTCAAGACCTCGGGGATCCGGGGTCGGGGCGGCGCCGGCTTCCCCGCGGGCCTGAAATGGTCCTTCACCCTGCCCCTTCAGGTTTCTCCCAAGTACATCGTCTGCAATGCCGACGAAGGGGAGCCGGGCACCATCAAAGACCGCTACCTCATGGAAGGCGACCCCCACAAGGTCCTGGAAGGCATGGCCATTGCCGGCTACGCCGTGGGGGCCAGCCGGGGCTATATCTATTGCCGGGGGGAATACTACCTGTCGCAATACCGCCTGCAGCAGGCCATTAACCAGGCCACTGCAAAGGGTTTCCTGGGAGAAAAGCTCTTTGGGACCGACTTTTCTTTTACCGTGGAGTTGCGCTCCGGCTTCGGCTGCTACATCTGCGGCGAAGAAACCGCGCTCATCGAATCCGTGGAAGGCAAGCGGGGCTACCCCCGGCTGAAGCCTCCTTTCCCCGGGGTCGAAGGCCTCTGGAGCCGGCCCACGGTGGTGAACAATGTGGAGACCCTGGCCAGCGTCCCGGCCATCATCAACCGGGGCGGGGACTGGTATAAGAGCCTGGGCACCGCGGACACCTCGGGCACCAAGATTTACCAGATCATCGGCCACGTGCAAACTCCCCAGATCGTGGAGGCTCCGGTAGGCCTGACCCTGCGGGAACTCATCGACACCTACGGCGGCGGCTTGCGTCCTGGCCGCAGCTTCAAGATGTGCCAGACCGGCGGCGCCTCCGCGGGCCTGGTCACGGCTGAGTGCCTGGATACGCCCATGGACTACGGCTCTCTGTCCAAAGCCGGCGGCGCCCTGGGCTCCGGCACCATGCTGGTCATGGACGATTCCACCTGCGTGGTGGATTTTCTGCGGTCGGTGGCCGTATTTTTTGAGCACGAATCCTGCGGCCAGTGCACCCCGTGCCGGGAAGGCACGCCTCGCCTGCTCCAGACCCTTACCCGCATCAGCCGGGGCCAGGGGCGGATGGAGGATTTGACCTTCCTGGAGCGGCTGTCCTGTACCCTGCTGGATGCTTCGTTCTGTCCCCTGGGCCAATCCGCGGGAGTACCGTTGATGAGCGCCCTTAAGAACTTTCGCCCGGAAATTGAAGAGCACATCCGGGAGAAAAAATGCCGGGCCGGGGTCTGCTTTAAGTAAGATGCTGACCAGGCTCCGGTCTGTTCGTCAGGCCAACCCCTGCCCCTGCAAGTCCTGACCCAAAATTTCAAGGGCTTAGGCCAATCGGCCTAAGCCCTTTTAACTATTTTATACCAAGTCGCAGCCGAAAAACCTAGAATCGTAGAGGCACAGCTGCGTGTGCGCCCTCGATCAAGGGCGGACACATAGGTCCGCCCCTACAAGAAAATTGCCGTTTGACTGCAATTTGGTATTAAGTGCTTATCCGTAAATAACTCCGACTTTTCGCCGGCAGATTATGG
>JARRQO010000180.1:0-5027 GCA_037381685.1 Deltaproteobacteria bacterium
CTGGAGCAGCACCCGGGGCTGGGCCGCCACCTCCAGGGATTTTTTCAGGTGGCAGGGATCGTGATAGGTGACGGCAATTCTGCCGTCTGCTCCTCTGGCGCGGGCGGGCGCCACCCCCACCTGGTCCACCAAAAACTGGCTAATATCCAGGGTCCGGGCCGCCAGCTGCGCAATCCGTTCCTGTTCCGCGGCCGGGGCGTCTTGCATCATCAGCGGCCAGAGCTTCTTAATGGTGGAACTGCAGGTGGCGCAGGCCGTGACCAGATAGTCGCAGGGCGAGTCCGGGTCATCCAGAATTTTGAGGTTGAGGCGCACCAAGTCTTTGAAGGTCTGGATATCGCCGCTGGACAGGGCCGGGATACCGCAGCAGCCCTGCCCGGCCGGAAGATAGACCCCTACCCCGTGGTGGTCCAATACCTTGAGGGTGGCCTCCCCCACCTGGGGAAGGACTTTGTCGATGAGGCAGCCCACAAAGAAAGCCACCCTGAACCCGGAGGCCCCGGCCGCGGTATTGAGCCGGGGGACCTGGACGTGCCAGGGCACGGGGGCCAGGGCCTTGAAGTGCCGGTCGGCCAACAGCGGCGACATGAACCGGGCGCAGGAGGAGCCCAACAGATCGTCCACCGGCTGGATAAAAATTCCCTGGAATTTGGCGCCCCAGGCCAGGATGCGGTTGAACCAGTCCGGTTTGCGCAACAAACCCCGGAAGATCGCTTTTTTCAGCGGCGACAGCCCCATGTAGCCAGCCAGGATGACCCGGGCCCGGATAAAAATATCCAGGGCCTTGACGCCGCTGGGGCAGTTGGCGGCGCAGGCCCCGCACAACAGGCAACGGTTCAGGTGGTCGGACACCCCCTGGGGATTTTTGAGGATTTCCTGGGCCAGGCCGTCCAAAAGAGCCAGTTTGCCCCGGGCCACGTCGGCTTCCCGCCCGGTTTCGGCGAACAGCGGGCACACCGCCTGGCACAGGCCGCAGCGCATGCAGGCCACCAGTTGGTCTTCCAACTCCTTCATGAGCCGGGCCAGCTCTTTGAGGCTGGACATGTTTTTTCTCCTCAGGGAGCAGTGAGAAGTGAGAAGTTAGTTTTTTAATTAATTTTTATACCTTATAATTCAAGCACATGCTCAAAAGCAGTTTTGTATATGATTATTTTTTCATAAAAATTGGATCTTAACTCTACTCCATCAATTTGAATTTCTTGGTCCTGTGCCGGATCTATGAAATCCACAACCACAAGTAGCCAGTAAGCGTCGCACTTATTATAATTTTTTGCTTTATTTTCTTTCTCCCTTACTATATCTTTAAGTCTAGAAACAGACATCAGTTGAACATCATGAAGCTGGGTTATTCTCCACTGAGGATCAGTGTACATATTGGGATTTATGTACATAAAACTAAGCTCTGGGATATCATTTAGGAAGTACTTTGAAATTGCTCCGGTTCTGGAAGCCTCTAATTTAAAAATCACATCCACAATCTTAGAAATCAGATTTTTGCTATACCTGATTGGATAGTCCTTATCAAATGAAAAAGATATTTCATATTTTCCCCCTTTTTCCATATACTTATGGTGAGCTTTTTTAATAACATTTTCTCTAATCCGTCTCTGATTTTGTTCGCTTTGCGGAAGTTCACCTCTTTCTAAAAAGAATCTGGTTACTTCTATCCCTATTCTTTTCTTTCCTTCTATAATTACATCTGGTTTATCTCCATACTTTACTTGACCATTAGGGAGTTGAAAAATCCTGCGGAAAAGTTCAAAGTAATGACGCTCAATCCTTTGATTCGACGTTGAAGGCATTTCTTTTCCTCTCTACTGCTCATCGCTCACCGCTCACTTCCCCAATGCTCTTGCCGGGATTAAGAATGTTCTTGGGGTCCAGGGCCGCCTTGAGCCGCTTGGCACAGAGAATGGCGCCCCGGCCCATCTCCTGTTCCATAAACCGGGCTTTGGCCAGGCCGATGCCGTGTTCGCCCGACAGCGTTCCCCCAAAACTTAGGGCCGCCTCAAAAATGGCCTCTACCGCGGCCTCTACCCGGCGCCACTCGGCCGCGTTTCTGCGGTCCGTCAGGATGGTGGGGTGCAGATTGCCGTCTCCGGCGTGGCCAAAGGTGCCGATGGGCAGGTCGAAGCGCCGGCTGATCTCGCCAATGGCCCGAATCATGGCCGGAATTTTGCTCCGGGGCACGGTGGCGTCCTCCAGGATCACGGTGGGTTTCAGCTTGGCCAGGGCCGCAAGCGCCGCCCGTCTGGCGCCCCAGACCCGGTCCCGCTCCGCATCGTTTCTTGCGGCCTGCACTGAGGCGGCGCCGTGCTTCCGGCAAATGGCCTCTACCTTTTCGGCCTCTTCCGATACCACCGCCGGGTGGCCGTCCACCTCAATGAGCAAAAGGGCCGCGGCTTCTACCGGCAGCCCGGCATGGCTGTAATCTTCCACGGTGCGGATGGTGAAGTTGTCCAGGAATTCCAGGGTGGCCGGCACAATGCGGTGGGCAATGATGGCCGCTACGGTCTCCGAGGCCCGGCTGACGTCGGCAAAGGTGGCCAGCATGGCCTTCCGGGCTTCCGGCAGGGGAATGAGCTTGACAATGATCTCCGAGATGACCCCCAGGGTGCCTTCCGAACCCACCAGCAGGCCCGTGAGATTATAGCCGGTGACACATTTGACGGTCCGGGACCCGGTTTTTACCATTTCCCCCGCGGCCGAAAAGAAGTTGAGACCCATGACGTAATCCAGGGTGACGCCATATTTAAGGCCCCGCAGCCCCCCGGCATTCTCCGCCACGTTGCCCCCCAGAGTGGAAACCGCCATACTTCCAGGATCGGGAGGATAAAACAGTCCCTGGGCCTCCACCGCCTGGGCCAGCTTGGCGGTGATCACCCCGGGCTGCACCACGGCGTAGAGGTCTTCGGCGTTGATCTCCAGAATCCGGTTCAGGGCATTGGTGAGCACCACCACGCCCCCGGGCGCCGGAATCGTGCCGCCGCTCAGGTTCGTGCCCGCGCCCCGCACGGTCAGCGGCAAGCCGTTGTCGTTGCCCAAGCGCACCACCTGGCCCAAAAGCTCAATGGATTTGGGCCTGACCACCAGGGCCGGCAATACCGGTTCCAACACCGCGGCGTCATAGGCATAAGTAAGACGGTCGCTCTCCTGGAGAAAGACCTGGTCTTTTCCCAGGAGGCGCTGAAATTCTTTTACCAGACCGGCGCTGACCATATCCGTCTCTTTTGGGAGGTTTAGTGCTTTATTTCATTATAAACCCTTATGAGCTCTTTGGCTCAGCCGTATGTCAGGAAAATTTCGTCCGCCGCGCTGATCCGCGCCTCAACTGGACACCGCCGGCCGGATGTCTTACCTTTAATGAAGAAATTTTGGAACATCCGGGAGCGGCCCCAGGCGCCCTGGCCATCGAAAACCTGGACCCTGCCGCCCAACTCCCCGCCCCTGAAGCCGAGGCCTTACTCTATGATGGTGTCACAGACTGATCTGAAGCTCTTTAAGGAAAAGGCCGCGGCCGTCCAAATGGTGATCGCCGAGATCGCTGACCTGCCCGCGGCCTTTACCTATGCGGCTGATCTTACTGCCCAACAGGGCGGCCGGGTGCTGGCGGCCTGCGGTTGGCAGGAGCCGGACCGGCAGGCATTGGCAGAGGCCTGCCGGCGGACGGGAGTAAGTCTGATCACTGAGAATCTGCGAGAGCACGCAGCCGACTTGCATACCGCCTTTACCCCGGCCGACTGGGGCATTGCCGCGACCGGCAGTCTGGTGCTTGATTCCAGCTCCGAAGACCTGCGCCTGGCCACCATGCTGGCCGAAACCCACGTTGCGGTCTTGCCCTTATCCCGCCTCAGGCCCGATTCCGAGGCCCTGGAAGCCGACCTGGTCCGCGTGATGGAATCCCCTCCCAGCTACCTGGCCTTCATTACCGGGGCCTCCCGCACCGCCGACATCGAACGGGTCCTCACCATCGGCGTCCACGGCCCCCGGGAATTACATGTGCTCATTTTAAAGGACCAGGAGCCATGATCGATACCGCCCCCAATCTCAAGGAATATAAAAAGCGCCTGAAAAAGGCCTTGCATAACCAGTTTCTGCGCTCCGCCATGGGGACCTTTGCCGCGGCCTACCGGGAGGCCCAGGACCGCCTGTTCCAGGGGGTGGATGTGGAGTCCTTGCGCCAGGATATCGCCCGGCGCAAGGATGCAGCCCTGCCTCACCTGGAAGAACTGTACCAGGCCTTTAAGGCCAAAGCTGAAGCCGCCGGGACCCAGGTCCACCTGGCCGCCACCGCCAGAGAGGCCAACGAAATCATCGCCGGCATCGCCCGGGACCACGGCGTTGCCAGGATCGTCAAATCCAAGTCCATGACCGCGGAGGAGACCTTCCTGAATGACTATTTGGAGGGTGAAGGCCTGGAGGTGGTGGAAACGGATTTGGGGGAGTGGATCATTCAGTTGCGCCACGAGGGGCCGTCCCACATGGTCATGCCCGCCATCCATCTGTCCCGGCAGGAGGTGGCGGATTTGTTTACCCGGGTTACCGGCGAGCCCCAGGAACCCGACATCGGCAACTTGGTGAAGGTGGCCCGGAAGGAGTTGCGCCAGGCCTTTTTAACTGCGGACATGGGGATTTCCGGGGCCAATTTCGCCATTGCGGCCACCGGTACCCTGGGCCTCATCAGCAACGAAGGCAACGCCCGCCTGACCACCACTTTGCCCCGGGTCCACGTGGCCCTGGTGGGGTTGGACAAGCTGGTGCCCGATCTTGGCACCGCGCTCCGTATCCTCAAAATTCTCCCGGCCCGGGCCACCGGCCAGACCCTCACCTCTTACGTCACCTGGATCACCGGGGCGGTTGAGTGCCGCGCCGCGCCCGGCGGCAGAAAAAACCTGCACATTGTCTTTCTGGACAACGGCCGCCTGGCCCTGTCCCGGGACCCGGTTTTTTCTCAGGTCCTGCGCTGCCTGCGCTGCGGCTCCTGCGCCAACGTCTGCCCCATCTACAGCCTGGTGGGCGGGCACAAC
>JARRQO010000181.1:0-5023 GCA_037381685.1 Deltaproteobacteria bacterium
TACCTACCATCTCTACCTGAGGCCGGGGGTGGAGACCATTGGGGCGCTGGGGGGGCTGCACCGCTTCATGCACTGGCCCGGCCCCATCCTCACCGACTCCGGCGGCTATCAGATCTTCAGCCTGGCGCCCTTTCGCACCCTGAGTGAAGACGGGGTGACCTTCCGCTCCCACCTGGACGGCTCCAGCCATTTTCTCACCCCGGAGAAGGTGGTGGCCCTCCAGGAAGCCCTGGGGGTGGATATCATGATCTGTTTAGATGAGTGCCCCGGCTACCCCGCGCCGGCGGCCGAAGTAAGGGCCGCGGCGGACCTGACCCTTAAATGGGCGGCCCGCTGCCGCGCGGCCCGGACGCGGCCCGGGGCGGCCCTGTTTGCCGTGGTCCAGGGGGGCATGCTCCCTTCGTGGCGCCGGGAGCAGGCCCAGGCCCTGGCTGCCCTGGATTTTGACGGCTATGCCATCGGGGGCTTAAGCGTGGGGGAGCCCAAGGAACTCATGTTGGAAATGCTGGAAGCCACCACCCCGGCGCTCCCGGAGGGCAAGCCCCGCTATCTCATGGGGGTGGGGACTCCGGAGGACCTGGTGGAGGCAGTGGCCCGGGGAGTGGATATGTTCGACTGTGTGCTGCCTACCCGGAATGCCCGCAACGGCATGGCCTTTACGACCACGGGCAAGGTAGTGATCAAAAATGCGGCGCACGCCAATGACGCCGGGCCGCTGGATGCCGCCTGCGGCTGTTACACCTGCCGCCACTTTTCCCGGGCTTATCTGCGGCATCTGTATGTGGCCAGAGAAATTCTGGCTTATCGCCTTTTAACTTTGCATAATTTGTATTACTATTTAAGTTTAATGAGTAATATGCGGCAGGCCATCGCCGACGGCGGGTTTGCCGCGTTTCGCCAAAATTTCCATCAAAATCGACCCGAGGGAGGTAACACCCGTGGTTAATTGGGCCTATGCAGCGGCTCCGGCGGCGGCAGGCGCCACCGAGTCCAACCCCATGTGGAGTTTTGTGGTGCCCATGATCTTTATGGTCGTGATCTTTTATTTTCTGCTGATCCGGCCACAACAGAAAAAGGCCAAAGAACACAAAGCCCTCTTGGACAACCTGAAAAAGGGCGATCGCATCATCAGCAGCGGCGGCATTATCGGCACTATCGTCAATATTGACGAACAGGTTGTGAATGTGGAAATTGCCGATAAGGTCCGCATTGAAATGGGACGTCCTTATATCGCCGGATTCGCGCCTAAAAAGGGCGGCTGAACCGGGGCCGATGCACCTCACCTGAATCTTCCGGGAACCTTGACATGGCTGAGCCCCAAACCCATCAGGTCTTCATGGAGGAGATCGGCCGTCTCGAGGAGATGGCCCGGGAGTGGATCAATCTCTTTCCCCAGGCCGCAGCCCAGGGCCAGCACTGGCAAAAGGTGCTGTCCCAGGTCCAGGCCCATGTCGCGGAAGACGTCTGCCGCCTGGCGGTGGTAGGCGCGGTCAAGTCCGGCAAAAGCACCATGATCAACGCCCTGTTGGGCCAGGACCTCTTGAAGCGGGGGGCTGGCATCCTTACCGCCATGATCACCCGGGTCCAGCCCGGAGCTGAAGCGGGCGCCGTGCTCCGGTTCAAGGGGTGGGATGAAATCAACAGTGAAATCCGGCGGGCCCTGGGACTTTTGCCCAATCCCCGCCTGGTGGACCGGGCTGAGCCGCTTAATTTGCAGGAGGCGGCCGACCGGGAGCTTCTGGCCCAGGTCCTGGCTGAAGCCCAGGAGGCCGACCTCTGGACCGGGGGCAGCCTGGACCAGAACTACCTGCTGCTGAAATCCTACCTGGAGGGCTTTGAGATCCTCAAGGACCTCATGCCGGCCACCGGGGTGCTCTCCCTGGCCGGCCCCGATCTGGCCCGCCACCGGGAACTGGTCACCCGGGAGGCCACCGCGGTCTATCTCAAGGATGTGCTCCTCACCGTTGCCTTCCCCTGGCCGGCCCAGGGCGTGGAGTTCGGCGACTGCCAGGGCAGCGACTCGCCGTTCCCCCAGCACTTGGCCCAGGTCCTGGCCTATCTGATCAAGAGCGACCTGGTGCTTTATGTCATCAGCTCCCGGGTGGGACTGCGCCAGGCCGACTTCCAGTTCCTGACGGAACTCAAGAGAATGGGCCTGATTCCCCATATCCAGGTGCTGCTCAACCTGGACCTGGGAGAACATGCCTCGTCCGGAGAAGTGGTCAAGATCAGGGACCGGGTCTCCCAGGAGCTCTCCTCCTGGCAGCCTGAACCGCGGGTCTATGCCTTTTCCGCCCTGAAACTCCTTCTGGACCGCCGCCAGGCCCGGAGCGAGGCCCTGGACTCCCGGGAGGCCGCCCTCCTGAAAGTCTGGGCCACGGACCCGGACTCCGGGGCGTTTTCGGATGGAGAGGCGGCCCGGTTCGAGGAGGACCTGCAGGGCACCCTGGCGAATTTGCGGACCCGGCGGCTGGCCGGGGGCAGCCTGGCCCAGGTCCAGATGGTGGCCCGGGGTCTGCGGGAGCAGTTGGAACTCACCCAGGATTTGTTAAGCCGGGGACTGGACGCCATTAAGGAGTTGGAATCCCGTCTGGAGGCCCGGCGCCAGCCCTTCCGGGCTACCATGACCACCTTGAGCCAGACCATGGAGGGTGCGGCGAACCGCCTGAAGAAGACCCTGCGTTCCCGGGTGGATAGTCTGTTGGACCGGCATTCCGGCCAGGTGGGTAAAGACCTGGACGAATTTATCCGTAATTTTACGCCCGACTGGGAACAACTGGCTGCGCCGGCAGGGGCGCCGGCCTTCCGGGCCGTGCTTTATCAGCTTTTCCAGGATTTCGCCAAGGCCCTGGCCCACCATATCACCGGGGAGATCAACATCGCGCTGGTGGAATTTATCCGGGAGCAGGAAGAATGGCTGCGCCAGGAGTTGGCCCAGGTGTGGCAGCCCTTGTTCCTGGGCCTCCAGGAAGCTTTGACCCTCTATTACCATGAAATTGAGGATCTGGGCCTGCCGGCTGCAGCCCCCACCCTGGAAGTTGCGGCCATCCCCCGCCCCCAGGGTCTGGAAGTGCCCCTCCTGAACCTGGAGGTGGTCCCGGACTGGCGCTTTGCCCGGGAAGTTTGGGTGCGCTCCGGCATGGGGGCCCTGGGCCGGGTCTGGGACGCGATCAAGCGCCGCCTGAGGCTGGCCGGGGAAACCGAGCCCCGCAAGCAACTTCTCCGGGACCTGGAGCGGGCCCTGGCCGCGCTAAAAGACTGGCTGGCCGAAGAGGTGCGGGTGCAGCTCGTTAATTACCGGGAAAACTTGAAATTCCAGTTCTTCTTTCCCCTGGTGGACCAATGGCTCAAGCTCCAGGAGGCCAGCCTGGATGACACCCTGGGGTCGCTGTTGGGCAGCCTGACGGGCGCGGCGGAAGCCATGCACCTGGCGGAAGAAGAGCGGGCCACCCGCAGCCAGCGCCTGGCGGAGTTGATTCCCCTGGCCCACCGCATCGAGGCGCGCCTGGAGGCCGGCGCCGGGAAAGCTTCATAGTCACATCTCGGTTTTTTCCCTACTCTAACTTGAAACAGTTGCCGTTTGCCGGGTTCACTGCAACCAGGCTGCCGGGATCTCAATATTTTGGGGATTGCGGTACCGGGGCACCGGGAAGGGCGGTTTTAGCGGAGCCTGTTGGACTTCCGGGTTGCCCGGGAGCGCCACCCAGACCTTCCACCCGTTCCCCTGGGCATATTCGCGGTAATCGTGATAATTGGAAAAATAGGGCTGCCACCTGGAGTCATCCCCGCCGATGCGGACGTACAACTGCCCGTGCCTGCCCTGGACCATGGCGGCGTAAATCCCCTGGGCCCGGGCATTGTCCTGCGGGTAGAGGGAGCTGCCGGCGTCCACCCCGGCGACTTTGCGGGCATTGATCAGGGCCTTGATCTTGTTTTGCAGATCAGGCCCCCAGTCAAAATAGTGCTTCCAGAAGACGCAGGGCACCCCCGGATGGGTGAGAATATAGGCGTAGCCCTGTTCCACCTCCCAGTTATTGGCAAAGCTGTCCAAGGTATGCCCGGCTTCGGGGGAGCCGTCTTCGTGGGTGCGGTAGCCGGTGTCATGGTTTTCCAGGAAAGTAACCGCCCGGTTTTTCCAGGGCAGGTTATCGGTGGTGTCCCCCACCAGACCCAGGCCATGGCCGAAGCCATACCAGGCCTTGTAGTTGCCCTGGTTATCCTTCAGGGTGAAATATGTGGTAAAGTCAAAGACGTCGCTGGCCGTGCGCAAATCCCCGGGAGTGGCGGCGGTATGCCATACCCAGCCGCGCTGCTCGCCCTGTTTGCTCCAGTCATATTCCCCCACCGCAAAGGTTGGCCGGCTGGCCCGGTTGTATTGGGCCACCCATTTGGCATTATAGCCGTGCACCATATCATAGCGCCAACCCCGGTATCCCAGGGATTTCAGCTGCAACAGGTAGCGCATGATATCCCGGCGCACCTGGGGATTGGTGTGGTCCAGGTCTCGAAAAGACCCGTAGGCATAAGTGGTGCTTCCCGGCGCGGCGTATTCGGGATGTTCCTCCGGCGCCCCCCGTTTCTCCACCGGCGTATTATAGACCTCTGAAGCCGGGTTGGTGAAAGCTTCGTCGTCTTTGGTGATGGCCCAGGTTCCCCAAGCCGGATTTTTAAAATCCGCCCATTTCTGGGAGCCGTCCCGGTGGTTGATGACGATGTCGGCAATAGGCTCGATGCCATTTTGCAGCAAGGCGCGCAGCATCGCCCGCTGCTGGGCCCAGGTGCCGTAGCTGTTGTTCAGATTGAAGTATTCTTTGGGGTTATAGCCGGCGCTGCATGGGCCGGCATAGGAGGGCGGCGGCAGCCAGATCAAATCAAAGCGGCCTGCCCTGATCTTCCCGGCCTGGTCCTTGACGATGACATACCATTTCTGCTGGCCGAATTGCGGAAATTTGTCCGGGTGGCCGTGGCGATAGGATTCCCAGTAAAACCCCTGGAGCATCACCCGGTCGTCGTTAAAGCCGGC
>JARRQO010000182.1:0-5023 GCA_037381685.1 Deltaproteobacteria bacterium
AAATGCACAAAGTGGTAAAAAATTTCCGAAATGTGCCAAATGTCCTATAAAATTATACTTAATATCTTGATTTAATTACTAATATAATTTTTTCAAAAAGTATAACTAACCAATCGCCCGATTTTGTCACAAAATTTTACGGCGAGGCGAACTCCTCGCAAAAAAGGAGGGCGGATTCGACCTGCCCCCTCATAAAGCTGAATACTGCTTGAATTTCTTTATCCAAAGAATTTAGGGAGGGATGTGCGGTTCGGTCTTGACCCTTATGCGCATAAACCTTAATATTTATATTAGACAAAATTTTGTCAAAATCACCTGAATTAGGAGAACGATATGGCTTATTCACCGATAGTGCTGGATCACTTTAAGAATCCCCGCAATGTGGGGGAAATCATCAACGCCGACGGGGTGGGCGAAGTGGGCAACCCCGTGTGCGGGGATATGATGAATGTTTACATCAAGGTAGAAAATGACCGGATTGCTGACGTCAAGTTCAAGACCTTCGGGTGCGGCGCGGCCATCGCCGTTTCCAGCATGATCACGGAAATGGCCAAGGGCAAAACCCTGGAGGAGGCCATGAAGATCAAGAACGCGGATGTGGCCGGGGCCCTGGGCGGCTTGCCCCCCAACAAGCTGCACTGCTCCAACCTGGGGGCCGACGCTCTGCACTCCGCCATCAAGGACTATCTGGACCGCAAGGCCGGGAAGGTGAAAAAAACCGACCTGGACAAAGAGCCGCACCACAAACAGGAAGGGGCTTGTTATTGTCCTTATTGCGAAAAGAAGGTGGAGGAAGATTCCCCCATGTGCATCTTCTGCGGCAAGGAACTTTCCCATGAGCATGCGCACTGAGGCCCCGGACGGGGAGATAAGGAAGCAATCATGGGCGTAATCTATCTGGACCATCTGGCGGCCACGCCCCTTCTCCCTGAGGTGAAGGAGGCGATGATCAATTATATCCAAACCATCTTCGGCAACCCTTCCAGCGACAACCAGGTGGGGCAGCCGGCCGCAGCAGCCTTGGAAAAGGCCCGGGGCCAGGTGGCGGCCCTGATCAACGCCAATCCCAAAGAGGTGGTGTTCGGCTCCGGGGGCACCGAGTCGGTGAACCACGCCATTAAGGGCACCGCCATCGGGCTTCGGGAGAAGGGCCGCCACATCATTACCTCCAACATCGAGCACAAGTCGTTGTTGAATTCCTTGCGGACCCTGCGGCTCCTGGATTACCGGGTTACTTCCCTGGACGTGGATAAGTACGGCCTGGTGGACCCGGCCGCGGTGGAAAAGGCCATTACCCCCGAGACCATTCTCATCAGCATCATGATGGCCAACAACGAGATCGGCACCATTGAGCCCATCGCCGACATCGCCAAGATCGCCCAAAAGCACAAGGTGGTGATGCACACCGACGCGGTGGCCGCCACCGGGGTCATTCCGGTGGATGTACAGGAGTTGGGGGTGAACCTCCTGAGTATGGCGGCCAACCAGTTTTACGGTCCGCCCGGGGTGGGGGCCCTGTATATCCGCAAGGGCACTACCATCTGGCCCTTTCTGGACGGCGGCCTCCAGGAGAACAAGCGCCGGGCCGGCACCGAAAACCTTATCGGCATCGTGGGCATGGGGGTGGCCGCCGAGCTGGCCCGCCAAGAAATGCCCAACCGGTTGGCGCGCCTTCAGGCCCTCAAAGACCGCCTGGCCCGGGGGCTGAGCGAACGCATCCCGGAAATCAAGGTCAACGGCCATCCCAACCACTGCCTGCCCCACCTGTTCTCCGTGTCGGTGGAATATATCGAGGGCGAGAGCCTGGTGCTCATGCTGGATGAGGAAGGCATCATCGTGGCCACGCGGTCGGCCTGCGCCTCGGGGTCGCTCAGAGCCTCGCACGTGCTGATCAGCACCGGCATGGGGCACGCCCTGGCCCAGGGCACCCTGGTCTTTACCCTGGGTATAGATATCAGCGAGGCGGACATTGACAAGGTGGTGGACGTATTGCCCAAAATCGTCCAGACCTTGCGGGAGATGTCGCCGCTGTACAAAAAAGAGCACAGCGGCTGAGGCGAAGTGAGCAGCTGTGAGCCAGAGGGCGGGGATTGGACCCGCCCTTATTATTTGGCGGGGGACTAAATTTCGATCACCCGAAGCTGAATTCTGTCATCCAGCGGACGGGCTTTTGTCATGCAAGATTCATGTAAGCCCTCATCAAGACGGCCCAATAAAACTAATCTGAAGCGACTCAAACCGTGCTGATCCCGAAGATCCGTTCCTGACTGTAACATCTTAGCTATATCCTCATGGACGGATCCGAGGTTTTGCACCGAAACCAGGGATACGAGAAGGCGAAAGCCGATAAGAATCTGCAGGTCCCAGCCGGGATTATTGTCAGGAAAAATCGAGGGCACGCCGATGACGGTTTGCTCGAACACTTTTTCTTCGCATTGACAGCCTGGTGAGAGTTAACTCCCGCAGGGAGATGGGAGAAAACAGGATGTTGCTCATAAGGTCTCCTGGGGTGAGGGGGGTGTCCCCTGAATCTCCAGAAAAGATAGGTCCTTTAAGCCCACAAGACCAGAAGAAATGAGGGGGAAAAAGGATTATTCCTGGTGGTTCGACTCCACCTGGCTCCGGAAGGTGGCCACCGCCCGGGGGATAAGACGCCGGATAAAGACCCCCTGGTCCATGTGAGTGAGCCGGGCATAGGCGGGAAATTCCGGGTAGTCCGGGGCCAGTTCCGGGGTCTCCTGGCTAAACTTGGCGCCCAACCGCCAGGCCCGTTCCACCAGGGCAATGAGGGGAACATCCGCTTCGGGCACCCCGGTCACCCACCCCAGACGGCGCATAACTTCGAACCGCACCCGGTCCACCAGGGCAAAGGCGGAGTCAATGATCTTCATCTTGGTGTCATTATCCAGGTCATCCAGGCGAAAGCGCAGAGAACCCCCCAAGCCCCGGACTCCCATGACCAGGTCGAAGAAGACGAACAGGTTTTCTTCCCCCGGAGTCGCCAGGTACAGGAGGGTGGAGGGACTCAGATCATGTAGACGGGTGTCGGGGCCGAACTGCTCCTGGAAGCGGTCCAGCCAGGACCGAAATCCCTGGTCTGCGGCGATTTTGGACCGGAAGCGTTCCAGGTCGATGATTTCAGCCACCGCTGCCCTCCCGCGGTCCATGGTTTTGGAACATATTCATCATCTTGACGCCGTGATAGAGATAGTGAATCCCGGAAATAGTGGTTAAGGTGCCGGTAACATAGAAAAAGGTCAGCAAGACCCGGGGAGATATGGGCCAGATTTTGTTAAGGAGCACCAGGAACACGGTGCTCACCTGGAAGGTGGTGGTCAATTTGCCAGCCAGGGAGGGCCTGACCACCAGGGGGATATCCGCCAGGCGAAAAATCAAAACGCCGAAAGCCAGAGCCAAATCCCGGCTGATCACCACCACGGTCAGCCAGGGGGGAATCTCCTTATAAACACTCAGGGTAACGAAACTGGCGGCCATAAGGACTTTGTCCGCCAGAGGATCAAGGTAGCTGCCCAGACGGGACTTCTGGGACCAGGTGCGGGCGATGAGCCCGTCGGCCAAGTCGCTCACCCCGGCCAGAAGAAACACCAGCAGGGCTTTATGATAGGCTCCCTGGATTAAAAAGATCACGAACAGCGGGGTCAACAGGATCCGCGCCATGGTGATGAGGTTGGGAATGGTGAGATTGGCCTGCGAGACGGGGCGAGAAACCATGATGCGTCGGTGGATTTCCTGTTCCGGAATTTTCTGGTAACTTTATCATACCCTTAGCGGATAAAACAATTCAATAACATTTACCGAGGTCTTTCATGGTATTAATTTTACTTTGAAAATATTTGTAAAATTATTTATCTTAAACCAAAATCCGAGACAGCAAGGCTTAGTGGGGGTAGAATGTGCGGGCGGTGGTCCAGCGGGTGAAAGAAGCCTGGGTCCGGGTGGACCAGGAGGAGGTGGCCAGAATTGGGATGGGGTTGTTGATCCTGGTAGGAGTGGCCGCAGGTGACGGCGAAGAGGACGTGGCCCATCTGGCCAAAAAGCTGGCCAACCTGAGGGTGTTTGCCGGGGAGGGGCGCCTGATGCATCTGTCTTTGTTGGACCTGAAGGCTGAAGTCCTGTTGGTTTCCCAATTTACCCTGTTGGGGGACTGCCGCAAGGGACGGCGGCCATCGTTTACTGAGGCAGCCGCGCCCGAAACCGCGGAGCAGCTTTATGAAGACTTAGCCGCGGCCCTGGCCGGTTACGGGCTGCGTGTGGCCACAGGGCGGTTCCGCGAGATGATGGAAGTGGGTCTGATCAACGATGGGCCGGTCACCCTGCTTCTGGACAGCCGGAAGGTGTTTTAAGAGAAAAATTTTAACAACTTAAAACAGTCACGCAATTGAGCCGATGAAAAGACATATTTATTGCCTTGCCTTGATTTTATTTACATTCATCTATGTGTTACCTGCTACGGCAGTAGATGTATTACAACAGTATGAAAAAGTTATTTTGATTGATCAAATCAGGCAGGTCGGAGCGGCGTACGAAGAAGGCGAAAGAGTTTGTGAATTTTCCGTAATAACCGGCGACGATGAAACTCCAACCCCGCCGGGAATTTATGTCGTAAAAGCCAAGGATGCAGATTATTATTCTCGCACCTACGATACACCTATGCCATACTCGATATTTTTCGATTATAAGGCAAAAAGAGCCATCCATGAAGGAGAGGTTCCTGAGCCGGAGTTAAAGAAGCAGTTGGCCACTCACGGTTGTATCCATGTGGAAGAGCCCTATATTGAATGGCTGTATGACTGGGCGGACGTAGGGAAAACAGCTGTAGTAATTTACGGATGGAGAACAGGGGATTAAATAAGTCTTAGCCTGGCCTTGTTCTGGATGACATAATACCATTTTCGCTTTCTATTGCAACAAATAAGAACACTGACAAAGTTCCATGAAGCGGCTAGGGGGTAGGTTTATCAAAGTCGCTGCAATGATATCCATCAGGTCATCCAGGTATGCA
>JARRQO010000183.1:0-4971 GCA_037381685.1 Deltaproteobacteria bacterium
CTGGAAAGCCTGTGCTACCAAGTTTTTTGCAGCACGGCGAATTATTGGGGACAGGGCGACCCGGCGGGTCGCCCCTACTGCGGGATGACGGTACATGCTAAAGGATGGGGCTCCATGAAGGGTGGACAGCCGGGGGCGGCTGTCCTTCACAGGCCAGAGGCCTGTGCCACTGATACCAAGTTGCGCTCATAGAAGTATAGCGTTTGCCAAAAGTTTTTTCCTCTTATCCCCTCTCCCCCCCTACCCATCAAGGGGGAGAAAATGAGGACCTTCTCTTTTTTAAACATTTTTCGGAAACATGACACTAACGTCGTAAAGGAACCACTGCGATGCCGGGCGGCGGGGTGAGGATTAACGCCGCGGGGGTCAGGGGCGGATTAACCTTGAGCTTGCTATAAACCAGGCGCAGTTCCCTTGGGGGCGCGGTGGTCTTGAGAGTGATTTTTTCGGGGAGATGGGGCGCTAAAACGCCGAAACCGGCCAACTGCGCGGTAAAACGGGGCTGGGCGGCACCGCCGAACCATTCGTCAACCACCGGGTTGAGCCCCTGGGCCGCCACCCAGAGGCGCTCGGTAAGGGCGGAACCCTGGCGCCATTCCAGCAGGTAGCGGCCTGTGGCGGTTTCGTAATTGAAGTAGTCCGGGGGACCGGCGCTGAAGGGTAAATCACCCACCAGCAGGCGCACCGCCTGGGGCAGACTGACCGTGGGCGGGATGAAGGCCGCCAGATTCCCGGGAGTAGCCGGGCCGGAAAACAGCTTATTTTCCCGGGGGGACAGGATCTTGACTTCGGCGCCGTCGGTGGCAAAGCTCAAAATAGTGCGGCCCAAAAAATCCAGAACATCCACCTTGAGGGAGGCGGGCAGGCGGCCGGCGAGCAAGGCGGTGCCCGAATAATTTTGCTGGGGAGATAAAAAGGTAAGGCGGCCTTGGGCCTGAAAGGACTTTACCTGCTGTTGGCGGGACCTGAGGCGGGTAAGCAACTCCTGGGCGGAGATTTTGGTCACCGGCGGGGGGGCCGGCGGCAGGGCCCGACATCCCCAGAGCAAAAGAAAAATCAGCAGGCCCGTCCAGAAGAATTTCCGATTCAATTAGTCTGTTCCATCATAAAAATTTGTAATTGGTTGATTTTTTTATGCAATTGAAAAAGATTGGCGTTATCCATGCCCAGGGCCCGGCGATACATGCGCAGGGCGGCGCGATAGCGCTTCTGCTGTAAATAAGCATCTCCCAAGTGTTCAGCCACGGTGCCGTCCTTAGGCATGATGCGGTGAGCCCGCTCCAGTTCAGCCACCGCCTTGTCATATTGGCCTTTTTTGTAAAAGACCCAGCCTAAACTATCAATGATTTGGCCGCTGTTGGGTTTGGCCTGCAGGGCCTCCCGGATCAAGCGTTCCGCCTCGTCCAGATTTATGCCCCCCTCGGCGTAAGTGTAGCCCAGGAAATTTTGGGCATCGGGGTTGTTCGGGTCCAATTCCAGGACTTTCTTAATCTGGACGATGCTGTTTTTACGATTATTCTGTTTCTCATAGAGCACCGCCAGGCGAAAGTGGATTTCCGCGGGGCGCTTCACCTTGGTCAGGCCTTTCCTGAGGGCCTGGACGGCCCGGTCCCATTGGCCATCTTCTTCGTAAAAGTAGGACCTGGTAAGATAAATTTCTTCCTGGTCGGGAGCCAGGGCCTCCAGTTTATCGAGGATCTGCATGGCGCGCGGTTTGTTGTCCATCTGGAAGTTGAGGTAGGCCATGCGCAGGCGGGATTGGATGAATTGTTGGGAAGTCCGTCCTACCAGTTGGTACTCTCGGCAAGCCGCCTTCAGATTGCCTTTTTCTTCCAGGGCCATGGCGATGAAATAGCGCGCCCGGTTCTCGTAGCGGGGATGGCTCAAAAGGGGGCGAAAGAGGCGGATGGCGTCATCCGGCAGTTTTTGCTCCAGGCAGATGAGGGCGATATTAAAGTTGGCGGCAGGATCGTTCTTTTCCAGGTCCTTGATTTTTTTAAAGACCCTTTGGGCATCGGCGTAGTGGTTCATTATCAGGTACAGGCGGCCAATGCTGGCCCAAGCCCTGGTGTTGCGCGGTTGGGAGCGAATGATCCGGCGATACATGGACAGGGCCCGCCAGTACTTGTGCTCCCGTTCCAGGGCGGCCCCCAGATCGAACAGGGCCGGGACGAACCTGGGTTCCAAGGTAAGGACCCGCATAAATTCTTTTTTGGCGTCCGCCAGGCGATCGGTTTCCAGGTAGATGCGGCCGAGATAGTAATAACCCACCGCCAACTGCGGGTCCAGCTTCAAGAGTTGCTGGACCGTACGGATGGCCTTGGGGTAGCGGCGCTGTTGGGCGTACAGGGTGGCCAAAAAGAGACGGGCTTCACGGTTCTCCGGGTCCAGGCGCAGTATGCGTTCGTACTCCCGGGTGGCCTCAGGCAATTGGTTCAGGCCCACATGGAGGCCGGCCAGGAGGAAGTAGGCTTCTTGTTGTTTGGGGTTTAATTGGATGGATTTTTGGGCATGGGCCAGGGCCTGCTTGACATTGCCCTGACGTTGGTAAAGGGCGGCCAGTTCCATTTCCAGGAAAGCGGATTCGGGATCATTTTCCAGGGCTTTTTTGTATTCCTGGATGGCCCCGGTCACGTCATCGATAACCAGCAGTTGTTGCGCCTTGAGAAAGTGGTAATACGCCAGGCTTTGCGGGGATTCCAGTTTGGCGGAACCGGCAGGCTCAGGGCTCACGACTTTGCCCAGGGAAGCGCAGCCGGTGGCCGCCAGGCAGACGCACAACCCAAAAATCGCCCCGAGCCTGAGGCAAGACCGGAATTGATGGAGGTCTAAAATAGTTTTCACCTTTGACATATGCTGCTTAAAAATGGTTCTGCGCAAGACTCCCCGCGGGAGTAAGCTAATCTCCCATGGGGGTGTGATAATCCTCCCAATCGGAGATTTCATTTTTAAGATGTTGGCGCAATCTTTTGATAAGACGGTCTTCGATCTGGCGCACCCGTTCCCGGGAGATATGGTGGCGGGCTCCGATCTCCTGCAAGGTCATGGGCTTTTCGGCCAACAGGCGCAGTTCCAAGATATCCACTTCTTTGTCATTGAGCTCGGTGCGAAATTCTCCCAGTTTTTGGCGAAATAAGCCTTTCAGTTCCGCTTGGGCCAACACTTCTTCCACGTGGGGGTCGGTGGCCGGCAAGAAATTTTTGTGATATTCGTCCGAGCCCTCTTTCAGGGGGGCATCCAAAGAAAGCTCCCAGCCCCCCAAGCGCTGGTCCATCTCGATGACTTCTTCCTCGCGGACGTTCAAGGTGTCAGCCAGGAGTTTGGGGCCCGGTTCAAAGCCCTGGGCCCGAAGTTTCTCTTTTTCCCGTTTCAGGTTGTAGAATAATTTCCGTTGCGACTGGGTGGTGCCGATCTTCACCAGCTTCCAGTTGTCCATGATGAACTTGAGGATGTAGGCCTTGATCCAGAACGAAGCATAGTAGGACAGCTTGATACCCCGGTAGGGATCGAACTTCTTGATGGCGTGCATGAGACCGATATTGCCTTCCTGGATCAGGTCCAGCAGGTTTTTCATCCAGTATTTCTGGAATTCCAGGGCAATCTTGATTACCAGCCTCAGGTTGCTGGTGATCAGTCGGGAGCCGGTCTCCCGGTCGCCGGTCTCATAGAAATGGGTGGTGAGGGCTTTTTCCTCCTCCGGGGTAAGCAAGGCAAACCGGTTAGCCTCCCGGATATAGCGCTGCACCAAGTCGAGATCGCTGGGAATCGGCAGAGCAGCTTCGGAGTCGTCATTGTCTTCTTCGATCTCGGGTTCCAGAATCTCGGGCAGCTCTTCCACACGCTCAGCAAGTTTTCTGTCGAACTTTTTGGTCAAGGGCTTCCTTCCTGGATCAGGCTAAAGTTTTTACCAGACCAGTCGAACCGGGGTATGGTGCCGGTCCAGATAGTCTTTAATGCCTGCGATAGTGTAGGTTCCATAATGGACCATGGAAGCAATGAGCGCGGCATCCGCCCGTCCCTGGGTAAGAACCTCCCGGAGGTGCTCGGGGGTGCCGGCGCCGCCGGAGGCGATTACCGGAATGGGCACGGCCTCGGAGATCATCCGGGTGAGGGTCAGTTCATAGCCTGCCTGGGTGCCGTCCGCGTCTATGGAGTTGAGGCAAATCTCCCCGGCTCCCAGGCGTACCGCTTCCTGGGCCCACCAGAGGGCGTCGATCCCCATAGGCTTGCGGCCACCGTGGATCACCATTTCATAGCCTGAAGGGATGGCGGAAGAGGGGGCGACCCTCTTGACGTCCATGCCTAAAACGATGCACTGGCTGCCGAAGGCCCGGGCCCCGGCCGAGATTAACGGAGGGTCCAGGATGGCGGCGCTGTTGACGCTCACCTTTTCGGCTCCGGCCAGGAGGACTTCCCGCATATCCTCGAGATTACGAATGCCGCCGCCCACCGAAAAGGGAATAAAAATCTCCGCGGCCACCCCGCGCACCACGTCGATCATGATGTTCCGGCGGTCACTGGAGGCGGTGATATCATAAAAAACCAGCTCATCGGCCCCCGCTTCATAATAAAATCGGGCCATGGCCACCGGATCGCCGATATCCACGTTGTTTTTGAACTTGATGCCCTTGGTGGTCCGGCCGTCCCGAACATCCAGACAGGGAATAATCCGCTTACTCAGCATGGGAGCCGTCCCAAGCCAGGAAGTTGTTCAGGATTTGCAATCCGAAGCGGCCGCTTTTCTCCGGGTGAAATTGAGTGGCCACCAAGTTGCGCCGACCGATGGCGCTGGGAAAATCCAGGCCATGGTCCGTCACTCCCAGCACCATGGTCTGCTGGGCCGGGGCAGGATAGTAGCTGTGGACGAAATAGTATTCGGCTCGCTCCGGCAAGTTCTGGAATACCGGGTGGGGCTTGAGAAAGCGTACCCGATTCCAGCCCATGTGGGGGATCTTCAAATTCTCGTGCCGG
>JARRQO010000184.1:0-6778 GCA_037381685.1 Deltaproteobacteria bacterium
AAAGACTCAGGCGCAGCATCTTCAAGGCGCGGATTTTCAGGCCGTTTTTTTCAAAGCGGCCGATTACTTCGCCGATGAGGCCGCGTTGCACCCCGTCGGGTTTGATCAGGGAAAGGGTCTGTTCTAGGGACATTATTATTATTCTCCACTTGTCATCATGATTTTAAATGGGGCGCGGTGCGCACCCTGCGCGGCTTATCCGGATTGGTGCCGCCATAAACGGCGGGCCGGGCCCGCCCGATATTTCTGACTACTGACCACTGGCATCCTTTTTTTCTACGTAGCCGTGATGGTCGAATTGCATGGTAAAGGTGCCCCGGCCCTGGGTCTGGGAGCGCAGCGCCGTGGCATAACCGAACATCTCGGAAAGCGGCGCCAAACCCGAAATAATCCGCACCGGCCCTTTGACCAAAAGGTGCTCCACCTTGCCCTTGCGGGCGGCAAAATCTCCCATGACCTCGCCGGTGAATTCCTCCGGGGTGATGATCTCCACCTTCATGATCGGCTGCAGCAACTGGGGTTGGCCCCGTTGGAGGCCCTGCTTTACCGCGGTCATGGCCGCGACCCGAAAGGCCATCTCCGAGGTCTGGCCTTCCTTGACGGTGGCCTCGGTCAGAGCCACCGCCAGGTCCACCGCGGGGTGGCCGTAAACCGAGCCCCCTTCCAGGGCCTCGGTGATGGCCTGGGCGATCACCGGTACAAAGCCCTGGGCCGGATGGCCCTCGGGCAACAGCGACACAAAGGCATTTCCCGTCCCCCGGGGCCGGGGACTCAGGGCCAATTTGACTTCCCCGAAATGGTGTTTGCCCGCCAGTTCCCGGTCAAAGACCCCGGTTTCCTCTACGCCCTTGGCAATGGTCTCCCGGTAGACCACCTGGGGACGCCCCGACCGCACGTGGGTATGAAACTCCCGCTCCAGGCGGTGGACGATCACTTCCAAGTGGAGCTCCCCCATGCCGGACAGCAAGGTCTGGCCCGTGTCTTCGTCGATATGAATCTGCAGGCTGGGGTCTTCTTCGGAGACCCGTTCCAAAGCCGGCGCCAGCCGCGCTTGGTCATCGTGGGTCATCGGTTCGATAGCCAAAGAGATCACCGGCACATAAGCGGAAATGGGCTCCAACACGATGGGATGCTGGCGGCTGCTGAGGGTATCACCGGTGGTGGTGGCCTTCAGGCCCAAAAGCGCCACGATGTTCCCGGCGTGGGCTTCCTCCAGCGGCTCCCGCTTGTTGGCGTGCATGCGCAGGATGCGGGCTACCTTCTCCGTGGTCTGCTTGATAGGATTGTAAACTTCCTGGCCGAATTTCAGGATGCCGGAATAGAGGCGCACATAGGTGAGCCGCTGGCTCTGGTCCACCATGATCTTGAAGGCCAACGCCGCCAGGGGAGCATCATCCTCGGGCGGGCGGCTTTCCGTTTCGCCGGTCTTGGGATTCTGTCCGCTAATCGGCGGCACCTGGGCGGGATTGGGCAAAAAATCCTTGATGCCGTCCAAAAGAGGCTGGATGCCCTTGTTGCGCAAGGCCGAGCCGCAGTAGGTGGGCACTCCCTTCAGGGCCAGGGTGGCCCGCCGGAGGCCGGCCTTGAGGTCCTCCGCCGTCAAATCCTGCTCCGTCAGATAAACCTCCATCACGGCGTCGTCCACTTCTGCCAGGGCTTCCACCAGGGCTTCCCGGGCCTCCCGGACCCGGTCCCCATAGTCCGCAGGGATTTCCAACTCCTGAAAAACCAGGCCCAGGGTTTCTTGCCGCCAACTGATGGCCTTTAAGTGGACCAGGTCGATGACGCCCTGGAAGCGGTCTTCTTCGCCCCAGGGGATGGTGAGCACCAGGGGATGGGCTCCCAACTTCTCCCGCATGGATTCCACCGAGGCCCAAAAATCGGCTCCCATGCGGTCCAGCTTGTTGATGAAGGCCAGCTTGGGCACTCGGTACCTGTCCGCCTGGTGCCAGACCGTTTCCGACTGGGGCTCCACCCCGCTCACCGCGTCGAATACCCCGATGGCCCCGTCCAGCACGCGCAAAGACCGTTCCACTTCGATGGTAAAATCCACGTGTCCGGGAGTGTCGATGATATTGATGACACACCCCTTCCACTGGCAGGTGGCCGGCTCCCCGGAAAATTAGGGAAAAATATCCGGGCAGCCCTGCTCGCCAAAGCTGCTGCCCGGCGCCAACCCTCATCAGCCTTGAACCTTGAACTTAAGGACCAATCATGACTTGTAATCCTCCGGCCTTCCGCTTCTGCCCCTGCTGCGGGGGCGCTTTGGTTACCCGGCGCCGGGGCGACCGGGATCGTCTGATCTGTGGCGAATGCCACCGGGTGCTCTACATCAACCCCGCGGTGGGAGTGGCGGTGGTGATCCGCCGGCACGGGGCCATCCTCTGGGGCCAGAGGATCGGGGGCCCCTATGCCGACGCCTGGTGTATTCCTTGCGGCTACGTGGAGTGGGGCGAAGAGGTGCGCGCCGCCGCAGCCCGGGAATTTTGGGAAGAAACCGGCCTGTGGGTGGAAATCGGGCCGGTGCTGGCGGTGCATTCGAACTTCCACGATCCCGAGCGTCTCACGGTGGGCATCTGGTTTGCGGGGCGAGTGAGCGGCGGGGTTCTCCGCGCCGGCGATGACCTGAAGGCCGCGGAATTTTTTCCCCTGGAGGCCCCGCCCACGCCTTTGGCCTTCCCCACCGATGCGCAGGTGGCCGCCGAACTCCAGGGGGGCCGGGCTGGGCTAGTTCCCGACTCGGTTTTCTGAACTTCGGCCTGCTTTGCGCCGGCTAGAGGCAGACTCATTCCGGCGGAAAAAGCTCGACTGAGGGCAAATCCTGTAAATCTCTCAAAGACACCATGGCTACCCGGGAGGCGGCCAGGTCCAGGACCGCGAAGCTGAAGGTGGGATAACGCTGCTCCTCCATGGTGAAGGCCCCGGGCACGATGAGATAGGTGTTATCCGGGTCCAGGCTGAGGCAGGCCTGGCGCGCCTGAAAATTCTGGGGGCGCAGCGCGTCATTAATGTAAAGGATGCGGCTGAAAGGCGGCGTAAAGCGAGTAACGCAGGGCACATGGGTATGCCCGTGACAGGCCAACAGCGGCGGCCGGTAGGTGTGAGGGCCGTGGCTGTAGGCCCGAATGCGCTCGTTGAAGTGGGTCCAGATAAAGGCCCGGGTGTGGGCCAGAAAGATCCGGCCGGCCAGCTCTAAAGCGATGCCGCTGGCCGTGGCTTCGGGCATCTGCGGCCCGAAGACGTCGTACACCCAGTACAACCGGTTGCCGGGGGCCATTGTCAGCCAGGGCCGAAAGGGCTCGGGCGGACAGTCCCCCAGACAGGCCAGATGCTGCAGACCCTGGCCCCGGAAAAAATCCAGCAACGCAGGAAGGCCGGCCTGGTAGGCATGCGTGTCCGCCACCAGCGCCAGCCTTTCCATAACCGGTTGAGACGCCACTATTAGTGGATGAAATCCTTACTTCGACCACTTGGGGCCGCAGGCATGGCCTTCAGTGCCTTTGAAGCGTTCCACCAAAACGGCCAGATACTTCAGGGCTTCTTCCTGGTCCTTATCAATGGTGATGGCTTCAACCTGCATCTGTTCCTGGTCGGAAAACTCGATCTGCTTATCTGCCATAATTTCACCTTTGTCTTGTTTTAATTGCAGCCGGATTGCGGCGCGGGCTGCGCCTGGAAAAACCTGTGGCCGCTAGCCGCGGCGGGGCAACTTAGGGCTGCCTTATCGTGGTGGATGCTTATGAGGGAAACGGTGATCCCGGCTTTGAGTCCCTCAACCATGTCCCGGAGGAGTTTCGGCGGCCTTGGGGCCGCAAGCATGACCCTCCCGGGATTTGAATCTATGAACCATAGTACTCAGGTACCGCAGGGCCTCTTCGCCGTCTTTGTCGATGACGATGCTCTCAATCTGTTGCTGTTCCTGATCTGAAAAGGTAATGATCATGTCCGCCATAGTAATCTCTCCTTTCTTCGTGCCGTGAACACAATGTAAGTGCAAGGTGTCCTGCTGTCAATAGACGGCAGGCATTTGCGTATTTGGAAAAATCGGCGATAATGAAAAATAATTCGCCTTGCCTGTAAGATTTTTGGCCCTTGCGCCTTTTGAGCTGCGATTCTGAAAATTTTGGGAAACCGGCGGCAGGACTGAGGCCGGGAAATTTAATAAAATTTTTAAGAGGTTAAAATATGCCCAAGTTATTCGGCGACCGCAACCTGCCGGCCCGTTGTCCTTTTTGTGGGGCCGAAATCCTGCGGCCGGTAGAAGTGGAAGGGGGTCAGTGGTACGATTTTGCCGGCGGTTTTTGCGATTGCGGCGCGGTTTTTGCCCTGGACCCCACCGCCAGAAACGGCGGCGCCGTCTTTTTGCAGGCTTTGCTCATGGCCAGCGACGGTGACATGGAACGGGCCTTGGATCTGTCCGAAGGCGTAGATTACGACTGCGGCTATGTTCACCATTACAACCCCCAACTTCACCGCCTGGGTCCCAATGCCTTCGGGACCCTGTACTTCGTGCGCCTGCGGGCCGGGACCGGAGATTGAAGGTTTGTGCCAGGGCGCCGGCGGCCCACGTTGCGCAACTACCGAAAAGTTCGCTGTTCCAGGCTCAAGGTTCGGTTAATCTCGCGCCCCGTTTAGTGGCGCTCAAGATGTTCGCTCCGCCGTCGCAAGCCGAGCCTGGCGGGAATAAAAGGCGCGCCCAAGCTTAGACAGGAACCCCGCCAGAAATCAGTTGACAGGGCAGGGTAGTTTACCTATAAACAATCTTAGAGTTATGTCAGGCGCCAGCCACCCAGACTCACCGGGTGGTTTTTTTATTTGGAGGGCGGTTTATGCGCTTGTTGATGATCGACAACTACGATTCCTTTACCTATAACTTGGTGCAACTGTTTTACGAATTCGACCTGGAGGTCCTGGTCTTCCGCCACGACGACATCGACCTGGACGGCATCGCAGCCCTCAACCCCGACTGGCTCTGCATCTCGCCGGGTCCCAAGACGCCGGCTTCGGCCGGCATCAGCAAGGCGGCCATCGCCCGTTTTTACCGGTCCCTCCCCATCTTAGGGGTATGCCTGGGCCACCAGGCCATCAACGAAGTTTTTGGCGGGGTCACCGTCAAGGCCCCCGTGCCGGTGCACGGCAAACGCCATCAGGTATTTCATCAGGGCCAGGGGGTCTTTAAGGGTTTGCCTTCGCCTTTTCCGGCGGCTCGCTACCACTCCCTCATAGCCCGCCCCGCTTCCCCGGACCTGGAAGTCACCGCGGAAACCGAAGACGGGGTTATCATGGGCCTGCAGCACCGCCACTTTCCCCTGCACGGGGTCCAGTTCCACCCGGAGTCTTTCCTCACCAGCCACGGCCACGCCCTGGTTGCGAATTTCTTGGCGGAAAAGGTAGTTGCCTAGGGTGCGTCTTACGCACCATTAGCTCAAAAAAATTTTTCCGATGGAGACTGCATGATCGGCCGGATTGTCGATATCGAGATCAAACCCTACGAACCGCCGTCAGAGGTGAATGATCTGGCCGAGCTCTTTGCGACTGTGCGCCAGCGCCCCTATGCCATGCTGCTCTTAAGCGGGGGGGATCTGGACTGTTCCCGGTACTCCCTCCTGGGCTGGGAGCCTTTCCTGGTCCTTAAGTCCCAAGGCCGTCGGGTATCGGTGCAACAGGGAGATGACACCCGGGTTCTTGAGGCCAATCCCTTTGAGGTGCTGGCCGAGGTCCTGGGGGCCCTGGAGTTGCCGGGCGAGCCCCCCTTGCGGCCCATGGCCGCGGGCGCCCTGGGCTTTCTGGCCTACGACCTCAAAAATCACTTGGAGCGCCTGCCCACCGCCGCGGTTGACGATCTGCATCTACCCGAAATGGTCTTCGCCTTCCCCCGCCGCCTGGTGGTCCACGACCGCGTGGCCGAGCGCTTTTATCAGGTCGGCATCACCTATGAAGATTCCCAGGGAAGGAGTACGCCACCGGCCGAACCCCTGGCCTGGCCCCCGGCCGCGTCCGTGGGCCCCTACCGGGTGGGCCAGCCCCGGAGCAACTTCACCCGCCAGGCATATCTTGCCGCCCTGACCCGCATCCGGGAGTATATCCGTAACGGCGACGTCTACCAGGTCAATTTGACCCAGCGCTTTTCGTTTCCCCTCTCCGGCGACCCTTTTTATCTGTTCCTGCGTCTTTTCCGGCTGAATCCTGTGCCCTTTTACGCCTTTTTGCATTGCGGCGATTTTACGATCCTTTCCACCTCCATGGAGCGCTTCCTCTATCGCCAGGGGGATTATCTCGAAACCCGGCCCATCAAGGGTACCCGGCCCCGGGGCGCCACCCCCGCGGCGGACGCGGAACTGCGCCGGGAGTTGGCCGCCAGCCCCAAAGACGACGCCGAACTGTCCATGATCGTGGACCTGCTGCGCAACGACCTGGGCAAGGTCTGCCTCCCCCGCAGCGTGCGGGTGGCCGAGCACAAGCGCCTGGAGGCTTACCAGAATGTCTACCATTTGGTATCGGTCGTGGCCGGCCGCCTCAGGCCCGGGGCCACTGCGGTGGATATCTTGCGGGCCACCTTTCCCGGGGGCTCCATCACCGGCTGCCCCAAGATCCGGGCCATGGAGATCATCGACGAGCTCGAGCCCCACGTGCGCCACGTCTACTGCGGGGCCATCGGCAATTTTACTATACTCACCCGAATTAAGGTTTTCAAAATAGCCAAATAAGCTATCCGGCTGAATGTTAATAGATCCTTCGATATGCCCTTCAGTAAAAACTGATGGTTGACGGATATCGA
>JARRQO010000185.1:0-9544 GCA_037381685.1 Deltaproteobacteria bacterium
GCGTTGGCGGGAGGCCCGCAAAGCCTTCCAGAAGGCGGTCCGCCTCCACCCGAATAATGCCGAATCCCACTATAACCTGGGTCTGGCCAACGGCATGTTAGGGCGGGATCAGGCAGCCCGGGCCCAGTTTGTCGAAGCCATCCGCCTGCAACCCGACCTGGCCAAGGCCTACAAAAACCTCGGATTGGCCTATCTTAACCTGGGAGACCTGGATAAGGCCGGAAAAACCCTCAGGGAAGCGGCGCGCCTTGCCCCCGACGACCCCCAGGCCCATTACGCCCTGTGTATCTATTATGCCAAAAGAGGCGACACTCAGAGCGCGGCCCGGGAATTTAAAAAGGTGCAGAAACTGGACCCCGGCCTGGGGCGCAAGCTTTCCAGCCTCATACGCCTGGCCGCGCCCCAAAAAAAGAAATAGTCCGCCATGACCACCGAACCCCTAGCTTTGCAGGGGCCGCTTCGGGTCCCCGCCACCCTGGTTGATGAAGTGCGCTGGAACTGCGATATTGCCAGCGCCGGGCAGTCCGGTCATTTCTCCCTCTGCGGCTTACTGCTGCGTCTGCGCCAACTCTACAAATGGGAGCACGGCCTGGCCCCCTGGCGGGAGCCCGAAGTGGACTCGGTTTTGGACTGGATCGCCCGGCGGGAACGCACCTGGGATGAGATGGAGGAGGCCTCCTGGTGCAACCTGGCCTGGGGGGAAACCGCCATTGACCCCTTTGCGGTGGAAACCCTGAACGACCGCCTCATTCCCCGGAACCTGGCCTATGGCGCCGGCCTCAGCCGGGGCCTGACTCCCACCTTCTTTTTGGGGGAACTCCTGGAGGTGCGCCGGGAAGGTTCGTTGACCATCCTGGTCCTGGGACCGGAATTGGCCCGGGATCTGGACGCCTCCCCGGCTCTGTGCCAGGGAACCTTGATCTATGCCCGCCGCCAGGCCCTGGCCTTTTACCTTTGGGACCGGTTATCCGACCCCACCCAGCAGGGCAACGCCTATTTGCAGGTCGCCCTGAAGGCTTATAATCTCGTGCTCCCTGACCTGGTCCGAAACCCCCAGGCCTACCTGGAGCAATTCCAGGCCTTCATGGCCCGGGAGTTGGAAGCGGTCATCCGCCATGAAACCGGGGAAGCCCTGGAACCCAGCCTCAAAGCCGCGTTCCCGGCGCTACTGGAACGCTTTCCCCAGACCCGGGTAGAACTCTTTGTGCGCACCCTGAAAGACGCCCTGGCCGATGTCAATGAATGGGGCCGGCTGGACTATATTATCAGCGAGAAAAACCTGGCTTCCCTGGCGGTAATGCTGGCCTGGCGGCCGGGGCTTCTTCCCGCGCTCTTGCCGGAGTTGGAACCGGCCTTTCAGAAACTCCTGGCTTGCCGCGATTGGGACGTCATGCTCGCGGCCCGGCAGCAGGCCCTGGACCGCCTGCGGGTAACCGCCGCCGGCCTCAACGCCTTGTTGGATTGTCCCCAGGCTGCCTCAACCGTCTGGCTTAAGGAGGAAATCCAATGTCGGTACCTGCGCCCACTGGGTTTGTGAAAATGATTTAGGGTTTAGGCCGCTTTTAAGGGGACCAGGCGGAAGAGCAAATTTTTTCAATGGCAGCCTTGATCTGGCAGGCCCGCCAGCCGAAATCGGTCACAGAGGCGACCCCTGCCTGGACATAGGCCACGTCATACGGGTCCCGTAGAAGCTCAACCACCAGCTCTTTGGCGGCATCCTGAACCGCCTCCAGAAGTTTTTTATTGGAGGGATAAAGATGCGCGTCAAAACAAAAGAGGATGGTCATCGCCGAATTTGCGGCGAGGGCCACCGCCCGCTTAATTTCTGCATCCTCCGGCTGGATGCCGACAATTTGAATCTCGGGATTAAGACCAAATTCCTTAAACTCGTTTAAGACAAATTCCTTTTCGGACAAGACTTCTCTTTCGATCATGATTTTTGCGTCGAACCAGGAAAATTGCGGAAAGATCACCCCCAGCCTTTTTCCTTCGCCCTTGACCGGCAGCAACTTTCTCTCATCTTGCAAAACCCGGACTGATTCACGGCAGATTCTGAGAGCCAGGCCGGGACCTGCTGGTTCGGGGCCGGGCGCTCCCTCGGTAAACCTGCTTTCTCGTTTTAATTTCAATCTCTTGATCCGCGCGACGCTCTCCTCCAGTTCCTTCAGGGCAAGCCGCTGGCTTTTATAAGCCTCACAAAGTTTGGCGTAGACCTCTTTCTGGGCCTTGAGGTCATGACAAACCAAGAGTAAATCGTGTCCCGCCTGCGTAGCCAACACCCCCGCTTCTCCGATGGGGCAAAGCGCTTTGATCGCACCCATTTCCAGGTCGTCGCTGGCAATGACCTTTGCGAAATTAAGCTCTTGGCGGAGGTAATCGTAAATAATCCTCCTGGAAAAGGTGGCGATCTTCTGGGGGCCGGGATCAAGCTTGGGATAGTAGGGATGAGAAGACATCACCAGATCAACCCCGGTTTGAATCGCGTGCACGAAAGGCTGGAGATGCACCTCTTCCATCTCCTGCCAGGTGGAGTCGATCACCGGCAGTCCCAGATGGGCGTCTACCGGCGCATGGCCCTTGCCGGGAAAATGCTTGGCGCACGCCGAAAGCCCGTGCTCTTGCATGGCGGCAAGCCGCGCCGCGCCCAGCTGCGCCACCAGACGCCAATCTTGGCCGTAAGAACGTATGCCGATATTGGGACTGTAGGCCTCGGTCAAAACATCGAGCACCGGGGCCAGATTCACGTCCAGCCCCAGTCTTCGCAATTCCTTCGCCTCGATCTCGCCCTGCTGCCTGGCATACTCGATTTTTCCCGCAACTCCCACCGCTTGATTGTCCGGAAAGACCGTGATGCCGTCCCTGAACATGATGACCCGCCCGCCTTCCTGATCCGCCATCACCAGCAGCTTCCGCCCCAGCGCCTCTTCCAGGTCGGCGATCAGTTTTTTGATCTGCAAGGCGGAGTCAAAATTGATCCGGTAGAGAATCAGGCCTCCCGCGTGCAATTCCTTAAAATGCTGAACAATCTCAGGCGTAATCCGGGTTCCGGGAATGCCGATGACCAGCCGTTCTCCCACCAGTTCCGCTAATTTCAAGATGATATCCTTTTAACCGCAGCCGGTATTTTTGTTACAATAGCTTCGTTCTCTATGGAAATCCAAACCTTTTTTGCCCACGGCAGCACCCTGACCTGGCAGGATTATTCGGTTCTTTTAGCCCTCCTCGTTCTGCTGTTTATGGTCGGCATTTACGCGGGCCGGGAAGAAAAATCCACCGACGACTTTTTCCTGGGCGCGAGAAAAATTCCCTGGTGGGCCGCCTGTCTGTCCTTTGTGGCCACGGAAATCAGCGCCTTAACCTTGATTGCGGTGCCCGCTATCGCCTATATGGAAAACTGGGAATATGCCCAGTTTTTTATCGGCTCATTTCTGGCCCGGGTCGCCATCGCCTTTCTGTTTATCCCGGCCTTTTACAAATTTAACTGCACCTCCATCTATGAATTTTTAAAATACCGGTTCGGACCGGAAACCCAAATGGCCGGTTCGATCCTGTTTTTCATCACCCGCCTTCTGGCGTCCGGCGTCCGGCTGATGGTGGCCTGCCTGGCGGTGAGCATCCTGATCAACTGGCCCCTCATTCCGACCATCCTGCTTTTTTCCATCATTTGCATCCTCTATATCGCCTGGGGCGGGATCAAAGCGATAGTCTGGACCAATGTGGTACAGGCCCTGACCTTTATAATTGCGGGAGCGGTCGCCATCGGTTTCCTGCTCTCCCGCGTTGACGGCGGGGCCGCCTCCGTGATGGCCATTGCCGGTGGCGCCGGAAAACTGAAAATCTTTGACTGGGGTCCGGCCCTGTCCAAATCCGGCCTGGGAGAATTTCTCAGGAGTCTGTTTACCGACCCCAATCTCTTTGTGTTGGCCACTTTAAACGGTTTTTTCGGCTCCATGGCGGCCTTTGGCACCGATCAGGAAACCATGCAGAGGTTGTTGACCGTGGAGACGAGAAGAGAAAGTCAGAAAACCATGCTCATCACTCCCTTCGGCAGTTTTCTGGTGATGATCATCTTTTTGTTTATCGGCGCTTGCCTTTATGCCTTTTATGCTCAGCATCCCGGGATGCCCCTGCCGGCCAAACTGGACAAAATTTTTCCCTATTTTATCGAGCAGACCATGCCCCCCTTTATGAGAGGGCTGATGCTCGCGGCGATCGTCATGGCGAGCATTGACTCGCCTTTGGGTTCCCTGACTTCTTCATTTGTCACTGATATTTATCGCCCGGTGATCTTCAAGTCGGGCACAGAACGTCACTATCTGCTGATTTCCCGAATCTGTGTGGTGGTCTTTGGCATTATCCTGGCCTTCATCGCTTACTTTTTCAGCCATTTTGACAAATTTCTCTGGCTCGCTTTTAAGATCGGCGGCGTCACCTACGGCTCCTTGCTGGGAGTTTTTCTCCTCGGACTCCTGACCAACAGGCGCTGCAACCGGGTCAACGTCGTGGCCATGACTCTTTCCGCAGTGGGCATGTTGGTCCTGTTGATTCTTTCCGAAAAACAGATAATCCCGCTGGGATGGACCTGGCTTTTACTGATCGGCACATTTTTGACTTTTGCCACCGGCTGGATTTTTGGGAAAAAACCAGAGGGGGTCCCGGAAAAATTTCCTGTAGAAGCAAAATCTTAGAACTTGGTGGCGTATGGAAATATTCAGTAAAAATTATGCAGAGGCACACCTGTGGTGCGCCTTTAAGAAGGGCATCTCATGGGTCCGTCGCCCACCCGGGATCAGATCAGCGAGAGCAACCCCCAGACCCCGGCCCGGCTCACCTGCAGGCCCACCAGGGTCAGGGCGGCCATCATCAACGAGGCGCCGCAGAGCAGCCGCACAGACTGGCGGTACCGGCCGCGGTCCAAAGGGTTAACGGCCGGCGTTTTTTCGGTCGCGCCAAACCGTTTTACCGGCGCCCTGCCAATCCAGGCCCAAGAGAGCCGCCGTGGAAATTATCAGGAGAGCCGTGAGCCGGGCCGGAATGAAGTTCAGGATATCGTCCACCCGGGCCGCCACCTTGCCGAAGCGGGCGTACCAGTAATTTTTATAACCCACCATGCTGTCCATGGTGTTGGCGGCCTTATAAAAAATCAGACCCGGCAGGCCCAGGATCAGGATAAAGAACATGGGGGCCACCACCCCGTCGGCCAGGTTTTCCGCCACGGTTTCCAGCACCGCCCGCCGTACATCTTCCGGGGATAGGCTGGCGGTTTCCCGGCCCACGATCATGGCCAGGTGAGCCCGGGCCCCGTCCAGGTCCCCTTTCTCCAGGGCTACTTCCACCTTGAGACTTTCGTTGTGCAGGCTGCGGGTGGCCAGGCCGGCATAGAACAAATAGGTGAGCAGCGCCACCCCGGCCCACTCCGGCAACAAAGCCAGACCCAGCAGCGCCCCGAACAGGAGCACAAAGCTGGTGCCCATCACCGCCAGCCAGAATAAGGCCCCGGCCCCTATCTGGTCCTGGTACATGGTCGACTCCCAGTATTGCGTGATACGGCCCAGCAGCCGCACCGGATGCGGCGCCCCCGGCGGATCGCCCACCAGGAGATCTAAAATGTACGCCAACAGAAAGGGCAGAGCCAGGTTCACGGTTCACTCCGGTTTCAGTTTAGTGTCACAGGCCGCTGGCCTGTGGATGCAGCAGTGGTCTCCCTCACAACTTCAAACACTCCTGCAACGCCGTTAACAGCCGCATATTCTCCTCCCGGCTGCGCACCGCGAGGCGACAGAAGCGTTCATCCAGACCCCGGAAATTGCTGGCGTCCCGAATCACAATGCGGTGGCTCAACATTTGTTCCCGCAAGCGGGCCGCGCTGGCGCCCGGCCGGGTCAGCTTCACCAAAAGATAGTTCACCGCACTGGGAAACGGAGTAAGCCCCGGCAGCCCCGCCAATCCCTCCAGGAGAAACTCCCGTTCCCGGGCGATCAGACCCCGGGTCCGGGCCATGTACTCCCGGTCGGCCAGACAGGCCCGCCCCATGACCTGGGCCATGGTGTTCACCGACCAGGGCTCCTGAGCTTCCGAAAATTGGGCCATCAACTCCGGCCCTCCCATCAAGAAACCCAGGCGCATCCCCGGGATGCCGAAAAACTTGGTAAAAGACCGCAGAATCATCAGGCGGGGAAACCGGTCCAGGTGGGACTTAAAAGAGGCTTCTTCCACGAAATCCACAAAGGCTTCGTCCAACAGCAGATAAGCTCCCGCAGCGTCCAGGCGCGCCGCCGCCTCCGGAAACAACTTCGGGTCAAGCAGCGCCCCGCTGGGGCTGGCGGGCTGGGCCAGGAAGACCAGATCGCCGGCTTGCGCGGCCAGGACTTCCTGGAGAGTAAAATTGTGGGCCTCCGTCGTGGCCTGAAACGCCACCGGCACTCCGGCCGCCTCCAAGGCGTGCTCATATTCGCTGAAAGCCGGGGTCACGATCAGGCCCCGCCGGGGTTTCAGGACCCGGGCCGCCAGATAGATGAGTTCGGTGGAGCCGTTGCCCACCAGGATTTTCTCAGGGTTAAGGCCATGATAGGCCGCCAAGTCCCGGCGCAGCGCCAGACAGCGGCGATCCGGGTAGTGGACGATCTCGCTCAGGGCCTCCTGCGCGGCGCCGGCAAGCCCCGGCGGGAACCCCAGGGGGTTGATGTTGGCGGAGAAATCCAGGAGGTCGGCGAGGCCGATCCCGAGGCTGCGGGCCACCTGGTAGACGTCGCCTCCGTGCGGTGGGGGCTGGTGAGCTAAATCAGTCATTTTTTTGGTTGAATCATCCTTGTTATGCTCGCGATATCCAGATGCCGCCGCAAGAGCTTGGCCAGGCGGTCCAACTGGGCTTCCTGAAATTCTTGGTAAGATAATGCCTCCGGCGTAGTCTTCGGAACCGCTCGGTTATCCCGCATTTCCTCCAAAAAGCCCCGCCGGAACCCGTCATTGTCAAAGAGGCCGTGCAGATAAGTGCCCCAAATGCGCCGGTCAGGGCTGACCCAACCGTCCGCCAGCCGCAAAGGATTCTCGTTGCGGCTGATAATTTCAAACGCGGGCTGTCCCTCCCCTGTGGGTTCGCTCACCCCCATGTGAATCTCGTAGGCCGCCAGCCTCTTGGTCCCGGCGCAATTCAAAACCTGGGCTTCCACCTGCGTAGTGGTCTTGTCCCCGGCCATGGTAGTCACCACCGGCAAAAGGTTCAGCCCCCCCTCCGTCCGGGGCTCGCCTTCCACCCCCAAAGGGTCCCGGACTTCCTGACCCAGGATCTGGTAGCCCCCGCAAATCCCCACCACCCGGCCGCCCGCTCGGGCGTAGGCTTGAATCTGCGGGAACAGGCCGCTTTCTTTGAGGTAGTGAAGATCGCTGATGGTATTTTTGGTGCCCGGCAGGATCAACAGGTCCAGGCCCGAGAGCCCATCTTTGGGATCCAGATATTCCAGGGCCACCCCGGGCTCCTGTTCCAGGGGATCGAAGTCGGTGTAGTTGGAAATATGGGGCAGGCGCACCACCCCGATCTTAACCGCCCCGTCTTCGCCCTTAGGGCCGTTCACCCTTTTCCGGCTTAGGGCCACGCTGTCCTCTTCGGGCAGGACCAGATCGTCCACATAAGGCAACACCCCCAAAACGGGCCGCCCGGTGCGGGCCGCAATGATGGCCTGTCCATCTTCAAACAGGGCCGCATCTCCCCGAAATTTGTTGATGATGAAGCCTTGGAGCAGCCGCCGCTCTCCGGGCGTCAGCAGGTGAAAAGCGCCGATGGTGGCCGCGAAAACCCCGCCCCGGTCGATGTCGGCCACCAGTAGCACCGCGGCCCCGGCCCGTTTAGCCATACTAAAGTTCACCAAATCATTGCACTTCAGGTTCAGCTCCACCGCACTGCCGGCCCCCTCCAGCACGATGAGCTCATAAGCCTGGGCCAGGCGGCGGTAGCTTGCCATGACCTTGCGCACCAAGCGAGGTTTGAGCCGGTAATAATCCCGGGCCGGGAAGTTGCCGAACACCTTTCCGTGGACGATCACCTGGGAACCTACGTCACTGCTGGGCTTGAGCAGGATAGGGTTCATATCCACGTGGGGGGTGAGGCCCGCAGCCTGGGCCTGGGTTACCTGGGCCCGGCCCATCTCCCCCCCTTCCGGGGTGATAAAGCTGTTCAGGGCCATATTCTGGGCCTTGAAAGGGGCCACCCGGATACCTTCCTGGCGGAATACCCGGCAGAGCCCGGCCACCAGGATACTCTTACCCACGTCCGACCCCGACCCCAGGATCATTAACGGGCGATATTTCATTTTATGAGCCCTCAGCTTCTTTTCCGACCCCTGACCCCTGACACCCTACCCCTGTATTTGTCCCGGTACCCCCGGGGCGTGATCATGTAAGGCCCGTAGGTATGGGTCTGCGAGTTGCCCACCACCACAATGGTCTGCATGTCCACCGGGTTTTTCGTCAGATCACTAAGAGTCGTTACCGTGGTGGCTTGGCCCTGGCGCATGGCCCGGGAAACGATACCCACGGGCGTTTCCGGGTCCTTGTGGCGCAACAGCAACTCCTGCACCGCGCCCAACTGCCAGTCCCGTTTCTGGCTTTTGGGGTTATAGAGCACGATGACAAAATCCCCCTGGGCCGCCAGTTCCAGCCGCTTTTCAATGGCCTCCCAGGGGGTGAGGAGGTCGCTCAAGGAAATGGCCACGAAATCATGCATCAACGGCGCTCCCAAGAGGGCCGCAGCCGCCGCCAAGGCCGGGATTCCAGGGATTACCTCCAGGTGAAAATCCACCTCCGTCTCGCCCTCGGGCGGCCCCACCCGGAGCCCCTGGGCGGCGCACATCTCCAGGACCAGCCCGGCCATGCCATAGATGCCGGCATCGCCGCTGGAGACCAGGGCCACCCTTTGGCCGGCGCGGGCCCGGTCCAGGGCCAGTTGGCCGCGCTGCACTTCGGCCTTCATGCCGGTAGCCACCACCTCCTGATCACTTAGCAGGGGGCGCACCAACTCGATTTCGGTCCGGTAGCCCACCACCATCTGGGCTTCGGCCAGCGCCTGTTTGGCCCGGGGACTGATATGTTCAGGAAAACCGGGCCCCAGGCTCACCACCGCTAAATGACCCGGGCCACTGCCAGGGTGGCGTTGGCGGCCTTGCGCTTGGGCACGAGCAGTTCCACTCCCCCGGCCCTCAGGGCCGCGGCTTCGCTGACGCTGGCCACTTTCATGTGGCGGGCCACACGTTTTGAAGGGTTCGGCGCCGCCACCCCTTCCAGCTCCTCCGCAGTAAACCATAAAAATTCAACCCCCAGACTCCGGGTGCCCTGTGCAGCCCGGGCTCCTGCTTCTTGGCCTCGATAGTGGCCAAAGCCTTCAGGGACAGGAGGGACAAGCCTGCCTCTTGGAATGTATTTTTAATGAAAATAAGAAGTTCTGCTTCGGAGGCGCCTTTATGGCAACCCATGCCGGCCACCAGGTTCCGGCCCTGGGGTTAAAGGAGATGAACCTGTTCTGCATGGCCATGAAGAAGGTACTTGAAAACGG
>JARRQO010000186.1:0-4925 GCA_037381685.1 Deltaproteobacteria bacterium
CGTGAAGCTGGCCCCGGGGGATAACGTCCTGGTGCGCCTGGATCGGATCAACCCTCGGGAAGATCAGATCAAGGTGTCCCTGGCTTAACCCGGCTAAATCGCCGGGCTGCAAGCACTTGGCTTTCCAGCCTTGCCGCCGTGCCTAATTACAGCAAGGCAAAGCCGATAGCCTTATTAACCGCCTCTCTGACCACTGAAATTGCCGCGTTAATCGCTTCTTCCACCGTCAAAAGCTCTATTCCTTTGATCGCCGCCAGCACCGCGATCATCGAATCCTTTTGCATCTGCACCAGCGACTTAGCCCGGGACTCGGTGATCTTGCCCTGGCTATACATTTCATCAATCCTTCTGATGGAGTTGCTAAAATCAGTAAATTCCTGGCTGGCATAATCCTTCACATCGTCCCAGTTCTCCGCAAAAACCTGGGCCGCCTTGCCGAGCATCTGGGTGACGATCTGACTCACATCAATGGGCATGTCCCGTCCTCCTCACCTGATTGGCTGGTTCAAGATTTCTCGCCGCGCTTTTTAGCGATCTCAAGTTTCAAGATAGCCCGAAAGGTGCGGTTAAAGGCCTGGCGGTCCAACTCGAACTCGCCCACATCTTGAAAACCCTCTTTCTGCTGCCTTTCCATGCCGTCCAAAACCTTTCCCAGGGCCTTGAGTTGGTTTACCGTGAGTTGATTTTGGGGGGTGATCTCGGCCCGGATAATCAGCACCTGCAAATCCGCTCTAAAATCATCATAAAATTCCTCATTGGCGGCGTAAGACAGTTTTTTCTGTAACTCCTGCCGTTGGGCGTCATTTTTAGCGGTCTTCATCTTGATATAAGTTTTTTCCAGACTCGTGATGAATTTCTCCGTCCTTTGGTTAAGTTCGGTAACGCCCCGGTCTAAGGTTGGATCATACTCTGAAACCATTCTTATGCTGCAGCCCAGGGAAAACAACAACAAGGCCACACCCATAACTGCAATAACTTGTTTTGACTTATTGTGCCGCATCAAAATTTTCATCTTAAATCCCCCCATCAAACCGCGCTCTCATTATTAAGCGCCTCGGTGGTAACAACTGATCGTTAAGTATTACCCTCACCTTCCGACAGCCCGGCACGCCCCTGGGAATCAATTATTTTCCGGCCAGATTTTTCCGCTTCCGGGACGGCAGCGCCGCGCAGCTTTCTCACCCCCGCGCCCACTCGCAATTTCTGCTCCTGCCCGGTAAAGACAACCAAATTTGCCATTAGCTGTCATTATTTCTCAATCAAGCATAATTTCCATTAAATTTCAATGAGATTAAATATCCCTGTAATAATAAGAGCTGATTTTATTCTTTAAGGGGAAACAGGCGGTTTTTGCCGCTCATATAGGAATGGAACAAGGGCGGCTTGTCCGCCGGCGCCCAAGTCCCATAAATAACTGCTAACTGCTGATCTGCTCCTCAAACACCCGGGCAAAAATTGCGTCCACGTGCCGGAAATAACGTTGCAGGTCAAAAATTGCCGCGACTTCCTCAGCCGTCAAGTGCTGGCCGATCTCCGGGTCGGCTTTGACCAGCTGAGCAAAATCGCCCCCTTCCTGCCAGACGCGCATGGCCGGGCCCTGCACCAGGCGATAAGCCGCGTCCCGGCTCAGCCCCTTGTTGATCAGGGCCAGCAGCAGGGACTGGGAGAAAACCAGCCCCCGGGTTAACTTGAGATTCGCGGCCATGTTCTCCGGGTAGACCTGCAGATTCCGCAAAATCCGGGTCAGGCGGGCCAGCATGAAATCCAGCAGCACCGTGCTGTCCGGTGCGATGACTCGTTCCACCGAAGAATGGCTGATGTCCCGTTCGTGCCACAGGGCCACGTTTTCCAGGGCCGCCAGGGCATTACCCCTGAGCACCCGGGCCAGGCCGCAGAGGTTTTCCGAGAGGATCGGATTGCGCTTGTGGGGCATGGCCGAGGAGCCTTTTTGCCCCGCGGCGAACTTTTCTTCCGCTTCCCGCACTTCGGTGCGCTGCAGGTGGCGAATCTCCAGGGCCACCTTTTCCACGCTGGCCCCGATCAAGGCCAGGGTGAGAAAAAATTCGGCATGCCGGTCCCGCTGGATGATCTGGGTGGAAATGGCCGCGGCATTCAGGCCCAGGCGCCGGCACACCCCGGCCTCGCATTCCGGTGGCAGGTGGGCAAAGGTCCCCACCGCGCCCGAGATCTTGCCCACCGCCACGGCCTCCCGCGCCCGGGCCAACCGGGCCCGCTGCCGCTGAAACTCGGCGTACCACAGGGCGAACTTCATCCCTAGGGTGATGGGCTCCGCATGCACCCCGTGGGTCCGCCCCACCATCACCTGGTCTTTGAAGGCGTAGGCCCGATCTTTGAGCACCGCGCCCAACTCGTCCACATCATTTAAAAGCACATCCGCGGCCTCGGCCAGGCGCAGCCCCAGCGCGGTGTCCAGCACGTCCGACGAAGTCAGGCCAAAGTGAAAATAACGGCCGTCCTCCCCCAAACAGCTCGCCACCTGGTCCACGAACGCGGCCACATCGTGATGGGTCTTGGCCTCGATCTCCAAAATGCAGGGCACATCAATCCTGGCCAAACTGGTAGCCCGGGCCGGCACCTCCGGCGGAATTAAACCGCACTCCGCCATGGCCTCCATGGCCGCCAACTCCACCTTGAGCCAGCTGGCAAACTTGTTTTCCTCCGTCCAAATCCGGGCCATCACTTCACGGCTATATCGGGAAATCATGCAGCACCTCGCCTGAAAAAAATCTTCATTATTTGAAAAAAAGACCGAAACCTGGCCGCATCTCTGCGCTTAGCTTCAAAAAACCGGGTTGAATTTAAATTATAATCGGAAAATCCCGGCCTGCGGTAAGAGAATTTGGTGAAAAAAGAAATAATGTCCCCGCCGGCACCGGGAGAGTTGACGCCGCCCCTGGGAGAATATACTGTTGAAGAGAGATGGAATTTCCCTCAGGCTGCTGTTCCCCAAATAAATAGTTACACATCGAGGTCGTTATGCCAGGTTGGGGAGAACTTTTTGCCGATCCCGGGATGCAGGGCCTCAAGCCCGATCCCGAGCTTATTACCCTGATTCCCCTGATGCAGCAGGCCGGGATCCGCCGGGTGCTGGATGCCGGCTGCGGCGTGGGCCGGCACCTGTTGCCCCTGCTCGCCGCCGGGTTTGCGGTCTTCGGCGTGGATGTCGACGCCCAGGTCTTACAGCTCCTGCAAGACCGCCTGAAAAAAGCCGAGGTCAACGCCGCCGGCCCCTACCTGGCACAGGCCGGCCTCGATCGCCTGCCTTTCGTGCCCGGCGCCTTCGATCTGGTGGTGTCCATCAAAGTCATCAACCACGGCTATGCCGCCACTTTTCGGGAATACTGCCGGGAGCTGGACCGGGTCGTGAAAGTCGGTGGGCACCTCTTCATCAACTCGGCTCCCCGGGAGTTCGGCGAGAAGGTCCGGCAGCCCCAGACCCGGGAATTGGAGCCCGGCACCCTGGTGGACATCGACACCCCGGATGGCTCCCTGATCCACCACTTCCCCACCCCGGAAGAACTGCGGGACCAGTTTCCCGGCTATAAAATCCACCGCTGGGAAACTACCATGTCCTCCATTTCGTTAATTGGCTACAGGGAAATGCCCCAACTGTTTTTCTGGGCCGAAAAAGAAAGGTAGGTGGTTTAAGGCCGGGCCTCCCCCCTCTAGCCGAACAACTGCATATGTCCGATCAAAACGCTCCCCCCGTTCTGGTAAATCAGCGCCCTGGCCTCATGGCCCTCATCCTCAACCGCGCCCGCGTCCTCAACACCCTCAACCGGGAAATGATCCGCCTGCTGCGCCAGGCCTTTGATGCGGCCCTGGGCGATGAGGCGATGCGCCTGGTGCTCATCAGCGGCGCGGGCGAGCGGGGCTTCTGCGCCGGGGGCGACCTCAAGGAACTGACCCGGGCGGTCCGGGAAAACCAGGTGCATCTGGCCGACCAGTTCTTCCGGGAGGAATATGCCCTGGACCTGCTGATTCACCAGGCCCCCCTGCCCGTGGTAGTCCTGGCCCCCGGCATCACCATGGGGGGCGGTCTGGGCCTGGCCGCAGGCGCCGATATCGTCGTGGCCACCGAAATCACCCGCATGGCCATGCCCGAAACCCGCATCGGCTTCTTTCCCGACGTGGGCGCCACCGGCTGGCTCTTTGACAAATGCCCGCCGGGCTACCCCGAATACCTGGCTCTGACCGGCTATGAACTCAGGGGCGCCGAATGCGTCCGGCTGGGGCTGGCGACCCATCTGGTTGCCACCGCCCGCTTGCCCGAACTGCGGCAGGCCCTGGAAAACTGTGCCGAGCAGCTCCCGGCCCACCGGGGCCGCGCCGCCGCGGCCTTACAAGACGTTCTGGCCTCCTTTGCCCAACCGCATGTTCCCCCCCAACCCGACATGGATGCCTGGGTGCAGGAGCATTTTGCGGGCAAGAGGTCTCTGCAGGAAATCGTGACCGGGCTCGAACATTGTGCCGGAGACGCAAAGCTCTGTGGCGAAGCGCGCCAACGCCTGGCCGCGCGCTCCCCCACCGCCCTGGCCGTGACCCTGCAACTGCTCCGAGCCAACGCCGGCCGGCCCCTGCCCGAGGTTTACCAGCGTGAGGCCCTGGCGGCCCATTTCCTGATTACCCACCCCGACTACCTTGAGGGTATCCGGGCCCGCATCATCGACAAAGACGACCAACCCCGCTGGCAGCCGCCCACCATCGCGGCCCTGGGAACCCTGGCGGCCGGGTTTTAATCCCGGCTTGCCTGCTTAAGAGCTATTTCGGTAGCCGCAGGCTTTGGCCTGCGCTTTGATGGGAGAAAAGCCCCTGACGCAATTTGAGACTTTGCGAAAGTTTTGCGTAGGACAGCCGCCCCCGGATCCACCCTTCATGGAGCCCTAAGTCATCGCGCCGGCGCT
>JARRQO010000187.1:0-4896 GCA_037381685.1 Deltaproteobacteria bacterium
AAAAATTTTAGTGTCTCGTTTCAGAAAAATGTTTAAAAAAGAGAAGTCGCCATTCCCTCCCCCTTGATGGGGGAGGGGAAATTTGAAGCTCTGATTTATTAAGGTTAATTTTGAAACATGACATTAGCAGGTTCTCGCATAATTCCAAGAGTTCAAGGATAAAGCAGGCTAAAAGCCGAAGCGAACCAAAAGCTGGACTTCAGGAGAACCAGACGTGGGTAATTTACATCCCGACCAAACTGCCGAAAATCCTTTTTGGTTCCGTGAATGTTTTTTAATCCCCATGCCCATCGGCAGGAGGGCCATCAACCTTAGGGAGTTGCTCCAGTCCGTCCGGGAAGTGGATGACTCGGTCCTCTATTACCACCTGTTGCAATCCCGCTTGAACCTGAGCCAGCCTGAGGTGGAATATCCCAACGATTTCGCCATCTGGGCCGCCAAGGCGCTGCAAGATGCCCGTTTGGCCGAAAAGCTCAGTTCTTTCGACCCCTTCGAATACGAGGATCTGTCTCAGGTGCGCCAGGCCATGGTGGACATTATGGAGGAATATCTCTGGGACTTGCCTAATGTGCCCTGGGCCCGGCCGGGGCTGGACTTTTATTTCTGCGAGGCCTCCACGGTGGTGATGCGCTCGGAAATCTCCGCGGTCAATCTCCTGGAATTCTGCGAGGCTCTGCAAAAGGTGGGGCTGGATTCCCTTTACTACCACTTTTTTGAGGCCCGCTGGCGCCTGGAAGTGCAGGAGATCGACGACTTCTCTTTCTGGATCGATACTAACCTTGACATGCCGAACCTGGTGGAGGCCATCCGCTCCATTGACGTCTACTTTTACACCTTACCGGAAATCCGCTCCACGCTTCTGGACTTGGTGCACCAAAGCATAGGGGAAACTTGTGCCGACTCTGGATGATTATACTGACATCGTGGGTTCTGAGGTCATCGGCCAGCTCCACCGCCTGGCCGAACACTTGGGCTCCCGCCGTTTGATCAATGTCAATTCCACCAAGTCCGGTGGCGGAGTGGCGGAAATCCTCAACCGCACCGTGCCCTTGTTGAACCAGTTGGGCTTGGACACCCGGTGGGAGGTTATCCAGGGGGACCAGGAGTTTTTTGAAATCACCAAGGCGATGCACAACGGTCTCCAGGGTTTGAAGGTCCCCTTCACTCCCGCCATGCTCAGGCATTATCAGGAGATCAACCGGGAAAATGCCCGAAAGTTTACCTGGGAAGCCGATTTTGTGGTAGTCCATGACCCCCAGCCCGCCTACCTGATCACCGAGCTGAAATCCCGGGCGAACAAATGGGTCTGGCGCTGTCACATCGACGCCTCCCGGCCCCATCTCCCGGTCTGGAGAATGCTCCGGGAGGTGGTGGAACAGTATGACGCCTCCGTCTTTTCCATGGACCGGTTCTCCCAGAACCTGCCCCACCCCCAGTATTTGATCCATCCCTCCATCGACCCCTTGAGCGAGAAAAACCGGGAACTGACCCCTGAGGAAATTCAGGCGGTCCTGGACCGGCTGGGCATTGAGCAGGACCGGCCCATCATCATCCAGGTATCCCGCTTCGATTCCTTTAAAGACCCCTTAGGGGTGATCCAGGCCTTTAAGCTGGTGCGCCACCATACTTCCTGCCAGTTGATCCTGGCGGGGGGAGAAGCCACCGATGATCCGGAGGGTGCCGAGGTCTATGCCCGGGTAATGGAGGCGGCCGCCGGCGATCAAGATATCCACGTGCTGATGCTGCCTGCCAATGCCCACCACGAAATCAATGCCCTGCAGCGGGCCGCAGACATCATTGTCCAGAAATCCACCCGGGAAGGCTTCGGCCTCACGGTCACCGAAGCCATGTGGAAGGGCAAACCGGTGGTGGGCGGAGCCGTAGGGGGTATTGTGCTCCAACTCCAGGATTACAGCACCGGATTCCTGGTCCATTCCCCCGAAGGCTGCGCCTTCCGCATCCGTTATCTGCTCCACCATCCGGAGATGGCCCGGCGTATGGGCAAACTGGCCCGGGAATTCGTCCGCAGCCGCTTCCTCATCACCCGGAGCATGCGGGATGTGCTTACCCTCATGCTGCTGTTGGAAAAACCCGAGAGCCTCCTCATCGAACTTTAGAGACGGTCTCTAGGCGGGGTCATGAAGAGGAAATTTCTCTCAGGGGGGACCTGTGTCCGCCTTGGGGGCGCGGGAAAATGTGATTGATATGAATCAGGTTTTTGCCAATATCTTTTGATAATGCTTAATCATGCGCTCCCCATAATCCTGCCAGGTAAACCCCTGCCTGACGCGAGCCCTGGCCGCAGCCCCCATGGCCTGCCGGGCCGCCTCATTTTCATATAGATAGAGGATTTTCTCTTTTAGCGCCTCGACATCACGGACAGGCACGATGAAGCCCTCCACCCCGTCCCGCACGATGTCCTCGCCCCCTGTATGGTTCGTGATCACCAGGGGCAGACCGCAGGCCATGGCCATAGCCTGCACCATGGCCAGCCCTTCTTCGATGGAGGCCAGGCAGAAAACCGACCCCTGGGACATTTGGCGGTTTAATTCCCTTTCCGGAAAGGTGCCTTTCAGGACGATGCCGGGAGAGGAAAATTTCTTCAGAAACGGCGCGATTTCCTCGGTAACCTTGCCGATGAGCCACAATTCGGCCTGGGGCAGGTTGAGCTCCCAAAAGGCCTGCAACAGATAGGGCAGTCCTTTTCTGATACTCAGGTTGCCGCAGTGAATGACCCGAAAAATCCGGTCTTGCTTGGGGACGGGATAAAAATTGCTCAGATTTACCCCATAGGGATTTTGGATGAGCTTGTGCTCCGGAACCCCCTGTTCCAGAAAGGTCCTTTTGACATATTGTGATGGCACCGAGATAAAATCCGCTTCCCGGTACTCCGCCAGTTCTTTTGCCACCACTTGCGGATGTACGATCACGGCCTTGCTGCCCCAACGCGCATATTCTTCGGTGAGCACCCTCCTTTGATGCAGCATGTGGGTCGAGCCCCGTTCCAGCACGGTTTTGGCCCCCAGGCGCTGGGCCCGCCGCATGGAATGGCGCGCCCCGCTGCTCAGGCCCACGAAGATCTCCGTATCTTTAGGGATATGCCAGGCGGCGTGACGGTCAAAGAGCTCGAACACCAGGTATTGGGGATCATAAACCGCTCTCAGGCGCTGGGGGAAATTGACCCCCACCCGGTTAAGAACTTCATGCACCACTAAAGATTTGAGGTTTTTTTCGGCAATCCCATATTTGACCGTTTCAAATTTCGGATAGCTGGTAATCAGCCTCTGCAAGTGGCCATGCTCCTGTAACTCCCGGGCCAGATGAAATAACTGAAACCGCCCCAACACGCTGATGGTGATCTTCATAGTTTTGTTTAGTACCTACGCCCTGCTCTGAGAGCGTTCATGGTGGCACCGGCGTCTCGCCTGTGCCACTCCAGACCGAACTCTCACTTGGGCACGCCATTTTCCATCCTAGCTCTGCTTGGCAACACCCGTAGGGGCGGGACCTGCGTGTCCGCCCTCTAGCGCTCTTAAGAGGCTTCTGGCGCCTCATTTTGTAACTCTTTTAAGGTTACTCCCTCCACCGGCCCGGTCTGCACCAGCCAGGTAAGAAACGCCCTGATCTTGCCGACAAACCGCTTAACCGCAACCTCGGTGGGAAAAAGCCGGGTGGCCCCCGGCCTCAGCTCCGATGAATGGAAAAACATGGTAAGCACCCGCCCGCCCCGGCGCCGGTGCAGGTTGGCCGCCAGACGCATGGAGGCCAAAGGATACCAGGCCGGTTGCACCCCGGCGGCGGCCACGTACCGGAATGCGTCCCGCAAACGCCGCTCCCAGGCGGGAGAAAACCGCGCCGTCAGACGCGCCCACAACTTCGGAGACCCGGCCAGCATTGGCACCAGGGTAATCGGCACCTCCACCAGCCGGTGGCGCGCCGTTTCCGGGACCCGAAGCACGAAAGGGTCCGCCGGCGCTAGAAACTGCCGGGGATCAGCCCCTTTGGGCGTCAGAGGCACCACACTGCTGTCCACCTTAAGGCCGAACTCCGGCAACAGGCTCCAGACCTGAGACCCGGCATCGAACCGCCCCATGCGGAAGGACTGGGGCGCCCCTTCCAGGCTCGATTGTATCTGGGCAAGCAAACTGGCGAATTTATCCTCCAGGAGTTGCCGGGGCAGTCTTGCTGCGGCCACCGGTTCGGGGTCGGGCAGATCAACAAAAGGCGGTGTATTCCAGGGATGCAGGTGCAGCCCGATTTCCGCCTGGAAGCGGTTTCGCCACCGGGCCAGGACCCGGCAGGCTTCGGGGTCCCGGGCTACCTGGTAAGTAACCAGCAGGGTCAGGGGGAAGCCGAATTCCTCCGGGATGAAGGCCAGGCGCTCCAGCGCCGCCACGTTGGTTACTCCCGGAGGCGTGCGGGGATAGTGGCCGCAAAACAGACCTTCTTCTTCCACGTCTATGGAGATCACCAGTTTCATGTCGAGTTTAGACCGAGCCTTTCCCTGGTCATCGCTCCCGCAAATCGAAGGCCACTTTGAGGCTCTGGTGGCCGCGCTTGTCCAAGGCCGCCTGAAAGGCCTGACGGTAATCCTCCAGGCGGAAGACATGGGAGACCAGCCCCCGGGTCGGATAATCCCCCCGGGCCAGCAGTTCCACGGCCTTTTCATAGGTGCGAACCCGTTCTCCCCGAAATACGCTGTGGGCAAACATCAAAGAGCCGGTAAGCCTGAGCTCCCGGAAGCACAGGCTGGAAAAATCCACCGGGCCTAAACTGGCTGCGGTTGCCACCAGAACATAAGTCCCCCGGCTGCGCAGGGCCAGCAGTCCCTCTTGCAGCGAGCCTTTGCTGCCCACGCAGTCAAAAAACCGGTCAGCCCCCCCTTCCAGGTTGCCG
>JARRQO010000188.1:0-4821 GCA_037381685.1 Deltaproteobacteria bacterium
GATGCTGCTTGATCACCGTTCACGGAATTTTGCTTTCATGCTTTCCCAGGTCTTTTTTAACTCATGCAATGATCTTTCCGAACCGGTTTTGAGGGCCTCCCAGCTATCGCCTTTGGCCGCCTTGATTTCGTTGAGCTTTTGCTGAGCCGCTTCTTTTTGGGCCCGCAGGCGATCAATCTGCTGATACATCTGGACCTTGGCGTCGGCGCCGGCCTTATCGGCCTTGGCCTTGTAGTCTTGCAGCTTCGCAGTCCATTCTTTGATCTGGCCCTCGACTTTCTCTTGATACGCTTCTTTTAATTTCATGTCCCTCATCCTTTAAGCATTTCTTTATGGGTCGGCAGCTGACCTAAAGCACAGTTATGGCGGCCTAATATTGCTTGGGACGGCGCCAAAACCGTTTAAAAATGGTAACGAAAAAGACGACCGTGAAAACGTAAAACACTCCCTGGGCAATTTGTTGCACATTGCCCGGGCCTGCGAAGGTAAACCCTACCAGGCCCGCCAGGATGGCGATAATTGCCGCCACATCACTCCCGGATAATCTCATGGCAAAAACTCCTTGGCTTTGAAAAACGTTCCAAATCAAGATTTGTGCAGGCGTGACCACATTAGCAGGTAAATCACCAAGCCGCCCAACGCCTGCCCGGCTACCAGGGCGCCCAGCAGGATGCGATAGGCGCTGCCCACCGGATTCCAGTCATGGTGAATCCCCGCCAAGATGGCCAACCAGAGGGTCGAAGGCGGGGTTCCCAGCAGGGTTGCCAGGGCGATAAACAGACCCGTGACCGCCTGAATAACCAAAAATACTGCCAGATAGAGTCCCACGGTGCGATGGATTTTGCGAAAAGTGGCTTCCAAGACCCCGTCCTCACCTGAAAAATTAATCTGCTCTCAAGTCTCACAAAATGACTTATACACAAAAAATAAGAAGTATTTCTGACTGTGCAATATTCTCTTAAGAAAAACCTTGGAGGTTTCCTCTCCAAAGAATTTACCCTTCCCCCAGTTGCTCATGAGCCCGCGCCTTTCTCAACGCAAGAAAATACAATTAAATGGGCGCCGTCGCCCTCGCGACCCAGCGCCCTAATTTAACCGAGTTTATCCTTGAATTTTTAAAAACGGAAAACGGGTATGAGCCCGGAGGCCTACAACGAATTTAATTGCAGCGTCAGGGGCTTGGTGTCCGCCGCCGGACCTTCAAACTGAATGGGGCCCGGAAAGCGGTAATGTTCTTCTTTGGCCCACTTCAGCCGCTCCTGCTCCAGAAACTTGAAGGCTGGGGCCTCCAGGTCCACCTTCTGCTTGGCGATCACCAATTCCAGACGCCCTTTGCGCTCCTCCAGGTGCATCAGGGGCGCCAGGGGAATGCCCAGGGGCCGCCAGCCCGCCACCGGTTTGTGCAAGTCTTTAATGGCCGCCATGTAGCCGGTGGCGCCGTTGGCCAGCAGGCTGTAAGCCGCGAACCCCAGATTATAGCCGTAGTCGCAGTCGAACTTGGTGGGGAAAGTGCCCCGGCCGTCATAGCCATAGTAGTGGTTCTGAGTGCGCAAGGAGCCTTTGTAGATCCCTTTGGCCTTTTGCTTTCTGAGGTAAGTGGCCACCATTTCCAAAAGGATGCGTTCGGTGTTGACCAGGGCGAATTGAAAATTGCCGTGGCTGTCCCGGGGCAGCAGCAGGCCCTTCTGGAGCAGGGATGGAAAGCCCAAGAAAACGCGGCTGTCGTAATCCCGCCAAATATCGCTGTTGTCAATGAGTTGCACCTGTTCCTCAAAGGAAAGCTTGTGGAAGGATTCCTCCTCGGTGGCCTCCCGGTTGTAGGACGCGATGATGTAACTGATCTTGATAATCAGGATGTTGACTTCGTGGATAAATTCCAGGATACCTTCGGGAATCAGGATGGTGCCGTAATTCTTGCCTTCCCGGGCCCGGTCCACGATGACATCGGCGATTAGGCGCACCACGTTGTGAATGGTAAGTTCGGTTTCTTCGATTTCCTCGCCGATCAGGATGACATTGGGGTGGGTCTGGAAGGCCACTTCCATGGCTATATGGGAGGCGCTGCGTCCCATCAGGCGGTTGAAATGCCAGTACTTCAGGTCAGATTTGCAATCGGAGTTGAGGTTGCCCACTTCCGTGGCAAAGGCCATGCAGGCTGAATGAAATCCGAAGGGGATCTGCAGCAGCCCCGGCACCTGGAGGTCGCCGTCAATGGTCTTGGGAATGCCAATGATCTGGGTGCCGGTGCCCCGGAGGTTTTCCGCCAGAAACGCGGCATTGGTGTTGGAATCGTCGCCCCCCACCACCACCAGGCCGTCCAGATTTAGGGTGACGCAGGTTTCCCGGCACTGCTTCATCTTTTCAGGGGTGTCGATCTTATCCCGGCCGGTGCCCAACATGTGAAAGCCACCAGTATTCAGATGCTCGGACACCATGGCCTCGTTGATTTCCAGATGTTTATCGGTGATGATGCCCTTGGGGCCAGCCAGAAAGCCGATCACCTTGCTGCCGGGATTCGCCCGCTTGGCAGCATGGAACAGACCCGCGATGACGTTGTGGCCTCCCGGAGCCGGACCTCCTGAAAGCACCACGCCCAGGCGCCTGGGCAACTCTTGGCGCGGCTCATCCGCGGGGACGATTTCCACCAACTTATTTTTGCTTACAAAGGGCAATTGCTCCTGCGACACTTTCAGCACTTCCAGGGGCGCCACGTCCAGATGGCGGGTCTGGCCGGACCCGGCGGCCAGGGCCGGGCACAGTTGGGGTTGGTAAAGCCGGCGTGCAGCTTGTAGAATCGTTTCATTACCAAGCAGTTCATCTAGGATGGTCTGCCGGGGTTCGCCTGCCATTACAATCCTCCTTCTGAATCCTTGCCAAGAGTTTAAAATCTCGCGCCGCAACCTGGTATCGAATAAATTACGAGGTCTTTGCAAAAAGCCGTTTCGTCATTCAAAGTGCCGCGGCTAAATCTTGTAGGTTCATTCAGTCATAAAAATCTGGAATCGCGTCGCGCTCTCAGAATGACCGGCGCAAATATTTGTAAGAGGTCCTCACCACGACTATTATAATAATATCAGGAGAAGTTTTGAGAGAAACCCCCTGGTTCGTAAACCTTGCGTTATTTTCTCTCCTGGAACTGTGAGTGCGGTTCTCGCCTGCCTTTGGCTTACTTTAAAGTTGGTTATTATTCCATCAACTCTTTCAGCCGCCGCACATTTTCCTGGATGGGTTTGTCGTTAAAAATGCCCGATCCGGACACAAAGACATCCGCGCCCGCGGCCACCAAATCTCCAATGGTGTCCACGTGGACTCCGCCGTCCACCTGGATGAGCGTCGGCAGTTCCTGTTCGTCAATCATTTGCCGTAGCCGCCGGATTTTGGGAAGGACCGCGGCAATGAATTTCTGCCCGGAAAACCCCGGGTTTACGGTCATCAAGAGCACCATGTCCACTTCTTTCAGCACATATTCCAGGCACTGCAACGGCGTGGCCGGGTTCAGGGTCACCGTGGCCTTGGCTCCGGCTTCCTTGATCTGCTGGATGAGGCGTTCCAGGTGCACCGTGGCTTCCGCGTGAATCCCCAGCCAGTCGGCCCCGGCGGCCACAAAGTCCTCCACATAGCGTTCCGGATTGCTGATCATCAGATGGACATCCAGGGGCAGAGTCGTAACCTGGCGAATAGCCTGGGTCACTGCCGGACCGATAGTGATATTGGGGACGAAATGTCCATCCATGACATCCACGTGAATCCAATCAACGCCGGCCTGCTGAGCGGCCGCAACCTGCTCTGCCAGCCGGCCAAAATCTGACGATAAAATCGAGGCAGAAAGCTTTCTCATAGGGGCTCCAGTCTTCTTTTTTGCCATTCAGGTGAGGGGGACTAGGGATTAACTTACCCCCGGTTTAGTGACAAAATCAAGGTGGGAGTTGCGCTGACAGAATTCTGTCGAAAAAGCTATTTATCCGGAGAAGTTTTCCTGAGAGTCTTGCTGAGCTTGCCCGCCTCGCAGAGCCGTGTTCCCTACCTCGGCGCCGCGTCTTTGGTTCAATAATGCATTGATAGGGCATTGTTAAACGCCAGCGGCGGCGACACCTGAAAAAGTGGGTTGTCCAGAATCTTGTGGGCACAAACAATGAACACCGGGTCGGGAATCTCCGGCTGAAACATGGTGGTAATGCTCCGGTCATAGAGCTTGAAACCATACCTGGCGTACATAGTTTCAGGTTTGCGCTGGGCGCAGGAAAAGAATTCCCCGTAATAATGGCTTAAGCCCACAGCCCGCAGTCTGTCTTCGTAATTGGACCACAAGCGCAACGCCACGATTCCCCGGCGAAATTCTTTTTCCAGGTTCAGATGCAGATGAGACGCATCTTCCGGATGATTGGGTTGTTCCTTGAAGCCCTTCGTCAGCAACCAGCGGACGAACTGTTCACTACGGGGGTGATCACTGTACTTGCCGGTGAGCAGCCGGGTGAGCATCTTGCAAGCGGTGTGAAAACCGCTGAGCATCAAGGTGCGGCTAAAATGTGGACTGACTGAACCCAAAAGATAGCCCACCACCTGGCCGCCGCTTTCGGCAACGAAGGCCCATTCCGGTTCGTTGTCGAGATAGGGATTGGTGATCAGGTCGGCGAATAATTCCCGGTCCCGGTAGATGGGGTCAATGGGCCGCCCCAAAAAACCGGTCTCGCAACAGATCCACCGCACTGCGGTCCGGTCGCTCTCCTGATACTGGCGAATCTGGACCCGCCGCAGATTTGATCCACCGCTTTGGACTTGGCACTCCTCCAAAACCATCTGCTGTTCCAAGAAACTCTGATT
>JARRQO010000189.1:0-8675 GCA_037381685.1 Deltaproteobacteria bacterium
GAACGCCATTATCGGTTTTATTCAGGAATACAAGGCTGAAAAGCAGGTCCGGGCCTTGAAAAAAATGGTGGTGGCCAAAGCCCGTGTACTTCGGGACGGTAAAGAAGTGGAGATCGACGGCGAAGCGGTGGTGCCGGGAGACATTGTTTTACTGGCTTCCGGGGGCCGGGTGCCGGCGGATTTGCGGCTTATGAGGACTATAGAACTTAAGGCCGATGAGTCCATGCTTACCGGCGAATCTCTCCCGGCGGAGAAAAAGAGCGAGGTCATCGCCGAGGAAAATCTCACCCCCGGCGATCAGCGCAATATGGCCTTCATGGGCACCGCGGTGGTCAATGGCAGGGCCCGCGGGGTGGTGGTGGCTACGGGCTCCCAGACTGTCCTGGGCCTGATTGCCAGGGATGTCCAGGAGATCGTGGTAACCAAATCGCCACTCCAGGAAAAAATCGACCGGTTTGCCCAGACCATCGGCATCATCGTTCTGGTAGCGGCCTCGTTATTGTTTTTAATTGGCATTCTGGTAGGTGAAAGCGCCAAGGACATGTTCATGACCGCAGTGGCGGCCACCGTGGCCACCGTCCCCGAAGGACTGCCCATCGTAGTGACCATCGCTTTAGCCATCGGGGTATCGCGGCTGGCCCAGCGCCACGCCATTATCCGGAAGCTACCGGCCGTGGAGACTTTGGGCAGCACCACGGTGATCTGCACCGATAAAACCGGCACCCTCACCAAAAATGAAATGACGGTGACACAGGCCTATGACGGGCGCAAGTTATACGAAATCACCGGTGGCGGCTACGATCCTGAGGGAGAAATTTTGGAGGAAGGCCGGTCCGTGAAGGCCGAGGCTGACCGGCAGCTTTCTTTGCTCTTCAGGATAGGTCTGCTCTGCAACGAGTCGCAGGTGATCGAAGAAGGGGGAGTCTATAAGGTGGATGGCGACCCCACCGAAGGGGCGCTCATCGTCGCCGCCCTGAAAGCCGGGTTGCATCTGGCAGAGGAGAGGGCAAAATATCCGCAACTCTTCATCATCCCCTTTGAATCGGAACGGGGTTACATGGCCACCCTGCACCGGGATGGAGACCGGAATCTCGTGTTCATCAAGGGGGCGCCGGAGAAGTTGCTGGATCTCTGCTCCGAGTGCTGGTTTGAATCCTGGCAGGAGGTCCCACGGGTGGCCGACCATTTTGCCCGGGAGGGGTTGCGGGTGTTGGGTATGGCCTATAAAGAAGTCCATGCGGCGCAAACGGAAATCACCATGAAAGACCTTGAATCCGGGCTGGTTTTCGCCGGATTGCAGGGGATGATCGATCCGCCCCGTCCCGAGGCCGTGGAAGCCGTGGCGGGCTGCAAGCAGGCGGGTATCCGGGTGGTGATGATCACCGGCGACCACGCGGTTACGGCTCTGGCCATTGCCAAACAGTTGGGGATCGCCCCCGAAGAGGAGGCAGTTGAGGACCTGGCGGCCAAGCCAGTCGAGTCTTTGGATGATGAGGAGATTCTGTCCCTGACCCAGGAAGTGGCCCGCGTTTTGGCCGGGCGTGCCGGTCTGGCAAACCTCCCTTCCGAAAGTCTCACCGGCGAACACGTGCGGGCTATGAGCAATATGGAATTCCTGGCACTGGTCAAGGAACTGCTCGCGGCCCTGGTAAAACGGGCCGGGCCGGAGGGCGCGGTCCGCAACGTCTTGAGCGGCAAGGAATTGGAAACCATGAGTGACATCGCTCTCTACCACCTGGTGCAAAAGGTTTCGGTCTATGCCCGGGTGTCTCCCCAACACAAGTTGCGCATTACCCAGCAGTTGATCAAGCGCGGTGAGATCGTGGCGATGACCGGGGACGGGGTGAACGACGCCCCGGCCTTAAAGTCGGCTCACATCGGCGTGGCTATGGGGAAAACCGGCACCGATGTAGCCAAAGAAGCTTCGGACCTGGTCCTTGCCGACGATAATTTCGCCAGCCTTTACCGGGCCGTAGAACTGGGACGAGTGGTTTTCGACAACATCCGGAAAGTCAGCTCTTTCCTGATCCCAACCGGCATTGCCGCCATTGTCACCATTTTGGTCACGGTGATGCTGAGGTTGCCGCTCCCTTATCTGCCGGCGCAGCTTTTGTGGATCAACATCGTCACCAACGGCCTGCAGGACATGGCCCTGGCCTTCGAGCCGGGAGAAAAGGACGTGCTGAAACGGCCTCCCAGAGACCCGCAGGCCGGCATTTTCAACCGTCTCCTGGTGGAGCGCACTGTCCTGGTAGCCTTGTTAATTTCGGGCGGCGTGATTTACGAATTCATCCATGCCTTGAACCAGGGGCTGACCCTGGAAAAAGCTAGGACCATTGCGGTGACCACCATGGTCTTTTTCCAGTTTTTCCAGGCCTTCAACAGCCGCTCCGAGAGGCAATCTCTCTTCCGGATGAATCCGCTGGGCAATCCGTTCCTCTTTTTCGGGACCATTGCCGCCTTTGGCGCCCATCTGGCGGCCATCTATCTTCCCGCCATGCAATGGGTGTTCCGCATGGAGCCCATCACGCCGATGGAATGGCTCAGGATCGGGCTGGTCTCCGTGACGGTGGTCATACTGGTGGAAATCGATAAATTTCTGAGAAGGTGGAAGGCCTGATTTAGCGTCAAGTGCTTTTATAATTTACCCTAATAACATTCCTAAGCTCAAACCCGGTTTTAGGGTGAAACGAAAGCCTCTGATGTCATTAACCGATCACTTAATTAACAAGAAAAGCGCCATCTTAGGTCGTTGGCTCACCACGATTTACGATAGCTACCCCCCTGAGACGGCAATTTTTTTGAAAAAGGAAAAGGACCGCTTTGACAACCCGGTGGGGTACCGCATTTCCGAGGGGTTGGAAGGGTTATATGGGGCCCTCATCCAGGAGATGGAGAGGGAGAAGGTCCTTAATTACCTTGATGAAATTATCCGCATCCGGGCGCTTCAGAATTTTAACCCTTCTCAGGCCCTGGCCTTCATCTTTTTATTGAAAACCGTGATCCGGGAGGAGTTGGCCAAAGAAATCCTCAAGGAGGATTTGGCGCTGGAGATGTTGGAGTTGGAGTCCAGGATTGACGGCTTGGCCCTGCTGGGATTTGACGTGTACAGCAAGCGCCGGGAGAAGCTCCATGAAGTCAGAGCCAACGAAATGAAGGGCAGAGTCAGCCTGTTGTTGCGCAAAGCCGGCATCGGTGAAAACAGCCTGTAGCAGGAATTGGCAGCAAACGGTTAACTGAAACGAGGTGACAGTACATGGATTTTTTTAAGCGTCATTTCTTTGTGGCCTTGTCTGCGGTCCTGGGACTAATCATTATTGCCTATGTGGGGGCCAGGGGGAATCTGCAGATCGTGTTTGGCATAGTGGTACCCTACATGGCCGCGCTCATCTTTGTGGAGGGCCTGATCTACCGGGTCATTCAATGGGCCCGGTCCCCGGTGCCTTATCGCATTCCCACGACCGCGGGTCAGAACATCACCCTGCCCTGGATTAAACGGGACCTGGGGGAGAGATTGGACAACCCATCGGACTTCAAGCACCTTCTCGGGCGCATGGCCCTGGAAGTGTTGGCTTTTCGGAGTCTGTTCCGGAACCTGCGGACGGAGTTGGTCAAAGACCCGGATAATCCCGAAGGGGCCCGGCTGATCCACTGGTCTTACAAATGGCTGTGGCTGGGGGCCATCGCCTTTCACTATGCCTTTTTGGTGGTCATCCTGCGTCACCTGCGCTTTTTTACCGAACCGGTGCCGTATCCCATCACCCTGCTCACCGACGTGGACGGCTTTTTCCAGTTCTTCGTGCCTGCGGTGTACCTAAGCGGCATCGTGCTGGTGGTGGCTACGGGCTACCTGCTGGTCCGGCGGATTACCAACCCCAACATGCGCTATATTTCCCTGGCGGCGGATTATTTCCCGCTGCTTTTGATCCTGGGCATCGGTATTACCGGGATCCTGATGCGGTATTTCTTGAAGACCGATGTCATTGCCGTAAAAGAACTGGCCCTGGGGCTCATGCGCCGGGAGTGTTCATGAGTCCCACCCGCAACCTGACCTGCAACAACCGCTGGGTCAGGCACGTCAACCCCTGGAACTATCCGGTGAAATTCCATAGCTATGAAGAATATGAAGACAAGTTTAGGGAACCTATGATCGAAGCCGGGATCCCGGTGGAAAAGGAGCAATGAGTTTATGGCCAAAGTTCCGACACCAGCAGAGCTTTTACCTGGGATAAGCTATAAGCCACCCAAGAGAGGTTGGATGGATGTTAAGCCGGAGTTCCTGCCGGGCACTTATTGCAATCCCTCCGGACTAAAGTGGTTGCAATGGTTAGATTATCCATATATCCATTCATTTTCGGTGAAGGATGAAGATTGGGGACTGCCGAAAGACTGGAAGGAGATCGTCCTGCAAGGGATGGAAGACCGGCTGAAACGGTTCCGGACCTTGAAGCTCTTTTTTGATATCTGCGTCCGGTGCGGAGCCTGCGCCGACAAATGCCATTTCTTTCTGGGTACGGGCGACCCCAAGAACATGCCGGTGCTGCGGGCCGAATTGATGCGGTCAGTGTACAAGCGCTATTTCAAGCCGGTGGGGAAGTTGCTCGGTGAGGTCGCGGGGGCCCGGGACCTCAATGAAGAGGTGCTGAAAGAGTGGTTCTTCTATCTGTACCAGTGCTCGGAATGCCGGCGCTGCTCGCTGTTTTGCCCCTACGGCATCGACATGGCGGAGATGACCATCCTGGGCCGGGAGTTGCTGAGCTCGGTGGGCCTTAACATCGATTGGGCCATGGCCTCGGTGGCCCAATGCTATGACAAAGGCAGCCACATCGGCGCCACCCCCCAGGCCATGAAGGACATGATCGACTTCTTTGCCGAGGAAAACGAGGAAATCACCGGCGTTTACACGCCGGTGCATTACAACCGCAAGGGCGCCGAAATCCTGTTTGTGGCCCCCTCGGGCGACTACTTCGCCGACCCGGGGACATACACCTTCATGGGCTACCTGCTGTTATTCAAATATCTGGATCTGGACTGGACCCTGAGCACCTACGCGGCTGAGGGCGGCAATTTCGGCTATTTTATTTCCCACGAGATGGGCAAACGCCTCAATGCCAAGATCTACGCCGAAGCCAAACGTCTGGGGGTCAAATGGATCCTGGGCGGGGAATGCGGGCACATGTGGCGGACCATGAATCAGTACCTGGACACCTGGAACGGCCCGGCCGATTTCCTGGAGGTGCCCAAGTCCCCCATTACCGGGACCGTGTTTGAAAATGCCGCCACCACCCGGATGGTGCACATCTCGGAATTCACCGCGGATTTGATCAAGCACGGCAAGTTGAACCTGGACCCCCAGAGAAACGCCCATATCAAGCTGACTTTCCATGACTCCTGCAATACTGCCCGGGGCATGGGAATTTTTGAAGAGCCGCGTTATATCATCAACAATGTGCTGCCCGAGGGCCATTTCGTGGAAATGCCCCCCAACACCATCCGGGAAAAGACCTTTTGCTGCGGCAGCGGCAGCGGCTTCAACGCGGATGAGTACCTGGAGACCCGGTTGCGGGGCGGCCTTCCCCGGGCCAATGCGGTGCGATATGTGCACGACAAACACGGGGTGAACCATCTGGGTTGTATCTGCGCCATCGACCGGGCTGTCTTCCCCACCCTCCTGGAATACTGGGTCCCGGAGGTGGACGTCACCGGCATCAGCGAGATGGTGGGCAATGCGCTGGTATTCCCGGACGAAGGTGAGCGCACCACCGATCTCCGGTCCCGCGACTTGGTAGGCGTGGGCGAGGCCGCGGAAGAAGCCGTGGAGGAAGAGGAATAACATGGCTGACTACAAAAACGAATTCGGGGTTTTTGGAGACCGTCCTAAGGTCGAAAAGAAGCTCTTCGACCGCAATAAGGTCATTGCCGGGTTGGTCATATTCATTGTGCTGATCACCATACCGCTGTGGAAAAACCTGGGGAAAACCGTGGCCGCGCCGACTCCCAGCCTGGATACGCCGGTGATCAACAAACTGGTGGCCAAGGACAAGAAGTGCATCATGCCCACAGAATGGATGCGGGCCAACCATATGCAGATGCTCATTGATTGGCGGGAAAACGTGGTCCGCGATGAGGAGCGGAAGGTCACCACCAGCCGGGGCCGGGAATTTGTCGCTCCCGACGGGAAGAAATACCTGGCCAGTCTGACCAATACCTGCATGGAATGTCACTCCAATAAAGCTCAATTCTGCGATCAATGTCACAATTACGCATCGGTAGTGCCTAACTGCTGGGGGTGCCACCAGGAAACGGGCAAGAAGCTGGCGGAGGCGAAGTAATGGGTATGGATAGAAGAGAATTCATCAGGATAGCCGGACTCTCCACCCTCCTGGGACTGGGAGGCAAAGGGGCTTTCGAATTATTGGCGCCGGGCCGGGTGGACGCGGAAATCATTCCCGAAAAGAACGCCTTGCAGGCCAAACGCTGGGCCATGGTGGTGAATCAAAAGAAGCTGGATGACGCTACGGCCGCCAAGTGCATTGCCGCCTGCCACCAGGTCCACAACGTTCCGGACTACGTCAATCCCCCCAATGAGAAGCTGAAACTTGATCCCGAGGTGGCCCACCGCTACCAGATCAAGTGGATCTGGACCGACCATTTTCACAATGTGTTTCCCGGGGGCGTGCAAGCGAACCTGCCGGAAGAAGTGGAGCACATGAACTTCCTGACGCTGTGCAACCATTGCAACAATCCGCCGTGCGTCCGGGTGTGCCCCACCAAAGCCACCTTCCAGCGGGAAGACGGTATTGTCATGATGGACATGCACCGCTGTATCGGCTGCCGGTTCTGCATGGCCGGTTGCCCCTTCGGGGCCCGGAGCTTCAATTGGCGCGACCCGCGTCCGTACATCAAAAATCTCTACCCCGGCTATCCCACCCGGGAGATCGGGGTGGTGGAAAAATGCCTCTTCTGTGCCGAACGGCTGGCCCAGGGAATGATGCCGGCCTGTGTGGAAGTGTCCAACGGAGCTTTGATTTTCGGGGACCTCTATGATGAAAAATCCCAAGTGCGGGAATATCTCCGGAAGTTCTTCACGATCCGGCGGAAGCCATATCTCGGTACGAACCCGCAAGTTTACTATATCGTGTGAGGTAGGTCATGCTTGAAAAGGCCCTGGTCGGTACGAAACGGTACTATGGATTACTGGCGCTCCTGGCGGGAATCTTCGCGCTGGGGTTTCTCTTTTATTTGAAGCAGTTACAATTCGGGTTGGGCATCACCGGCATGAGCCGGGATGTTTCCTGGGGGTTCTACGTCGCCCAGTTCACTTATCTGGTTGGGGTGGCAGCCTCGGCGGTGATGGTGGTCTTGCCATACTACCTCCACGACTACAAGGCCTTTGGCCGGGTGACCATCCTGGGGGAGTTCCTGGCGGTGGCCGCGGTGACCATGTGTATCACGTTCATCGCCGTTGACCTGGGGCGTCCCGACCGCATTTTCAACGTCCTGAAATATCCCACCCCGGGCTCGGTTCTGTTTTGGGATATGATCGTCTTAAACGGTTACCTGATCCTCAACATTTTGATCGGTTGGAACGTGCTGGAGTGCGAGCGCCACGCGGTGCCGCCGCCCAAGTGGCTGAAGCCCTTCATTTATATCTCCATTCCCTGGGCCGTGTCCATTCACACGGTAACCGCGTTTCTGTACGCCGGCCTGCCGGGGCGGGGCTATTGGCTCACCGCGATCATGGCGCCTCGGTTTCTGTCTTCAGCCTTTGCCGCAGGGCCAGCGTTGCTCATTCTCCTGTGCCTGCTGGTCAGGAAATACAGCAAGTTTGATCCGGGCAAAGAGCAGATTCAGTCCCTGGCTAAAATCGTCACTTACGCCACCCTGATCAATGTGTTCTTTTTCCTCTGCGAAGTTTTCACGGTGTTCTACAGCCAGATACCGGATCACTTGCTCCACTTTCAGTACCTGTTCGCGGGTCTGGACGGCAAGGCCCGGCTGGTGCCGTTTATGTGGTTCTCCATGGTGGGGATGATCCTGGCCGCCCTGTTTTTGGTCAATCCCAAAATGCGCAAAAACGAGACCACCCTGGCGGCCCTCTGCGGCATGGTCATTATCACCACTTACATTGACAAGGGGCTGGGACTGATGACCGGTGGCTTTGTGCCCAATCCCCTGGAGCATGTCACCGAGTACTGGCCCACCGTGCCCGAGGCTATTATCACTTTGGGAGTATGGGCCCTGGGGTTCTTGGTCCTGAGCCTGCTATATAAAATTGCCGTTTCCATAAAAGAAGAAATCAAGGCGTAGGGGCGCCTGACTTTTATGCTAAAGGGAGGTAAAAGCTAATGGCCTGGCGAGTGGAAATTGATGCCGATAAGTGTACGGGCGACGAAGAATGCGTCAACGTCTGTCCTGTGGGCGTGATGGAGATGCAGGATGATAAAGCCGTGGTGGTCAACGAAGACGAGTGCCTGGGTTGTGAAAGCTGCATAGAAGTCTGCGAAGCGGGCGCCATCACTGTAACTGAAATCTAAATTGAAGCAGTTAGCTAAGAGACGTTGACCTGACCCCAGATCGGCGTCTTTTGCCTTTACATATACCTAATCTCAAGGGAGGGACTTTCATGGCTTGGCAAGTGGAAATTGATGCCGATAAGTGTACGGGCGACGAAG
>JARRQO010000190.1:0-1052 GCA_037381685.1 Deltaproteobacteria bacterium
GCTTAAGTTTGTGGCCACCGGTAAGGATGGCGCCCGGCGGCGCAAAGGGGTAAACCCCGCCCGCGCGGACGTTGGGCGCGCCGCACACCACCCGGTAGGTCTGAGCCCCGGTAGTCACCTGGGTCACTTGCAACCGGTCCGCCTGGGGGTGAGGCTCCACCTTCAAGACCTGGCCCACCACCACCCCGGAGAACTCCGGCTTGAACTCTTCCACGCCCTCTACTTCCAGGCCGGCCATGGTCAGGCGCTCCGCCAGGTCCTGGGCCTCGATGTCCAGGTCCACAAAATCCGCCAGCCAGTCAAGACTCAATCGCATAATGTGTTAATTTAACCCTCCTAGCCGCAAAACTCAAGGACCTTGATCCCGCTCCCGGCCGCTTGACGATGGCAAGCCGGGGTCCGCAGTCGAATCCGCCCCCACTCAACCCGAAAATCAACAAGAAAAGGGACCGCTTTCGGTCCCCAGAAATACGCCTGCCTTTCTGGTTGGCAGAATGATGCCAGCCTAACGGCTAGCCCTTACGCCGAGGCTTTACGGCGGAAACCCCGCTCCCCCAGGCCTTTTTCTTTGGCCAGCTTGCGCCGCTGTTCTGAGTATTCTTTACAAACTAAGGGATATTTTTTGGGGTCCAGGCTATACCGGCGGAAGTACTCGGCGGGGGCCAGGTGATGGGCTTTGCGCAGGTGTGCCTTAAGGGTGCGCATCTTTTTGCCGCATTCCAGGCAGACGACATACTTTTCCTTGACAATTTCATCCAGTGGAATCGGGGGTTTCTTTACAACTTCGACTTCCGCGCCCTTTTCCGCCACCGCCGCCTCCGACAAGGCCTCACCGGCTTCCAGGGTAGATAAAACAGTGTAGATTTCTTTAATTTCATCCACTAATTCTTTGGGAGTGAGTTCACTCATCGACGCGTGGGAAATTACAATCTGGGCAGTTAATTTTAATACCTCTGTAGCCATAACGCTCATTTCCTCTCTAAGTTATTTTTTAATTGTTGTCAGCGGAACAATTTGCAACAGCCTTTACAGAGGGTTATATTTAACTATCA
>JARRQO010000190.1:1066-5870 GCA_037381685.1 Deltaproteobacteria bacterium
TTTTTTTAATCCAATTCAGCTTTTTTCATTAACCCCTCACTTTTGTCGCACATTGTGAGTGCGCCAAGGAATAAGACCATTCAAAATTTAGTTCCCCTGGCTATCTTTTGTAACGCGACCGGATCAATAATGGTTATCTTTCCCTTATCCATTTCAATGAGACCCAAACTCTTAAATCGGGACAAAGTCCGGGATAAGGTTTCGCTGATAGTGCCCAGATAAGCGGCCAGCTGCGTTTTGGTGGTGGGTAATTCACAGTATAGTCCCTTGTTAATTTCACCATGGGTATTTCGGCATCGTTCCAAGATGTATCGAGCCAGCCTGGCTGATACTTCTTTCAGAGACAGATCCTCCAATTGCCGGGTCAGATGCAACAACAGGCGGCTCAGGGTGGCCAGCATATTGCGGGCCAGGGCCGGCGTTGCGGCCAAATGATTGAGAAAAGGCGCCTTGGGAAAGAACAAGGTCTGGCAGTCCTCCAGGGTTATGGCGGTAACCGGATAAGGGATTTCTCCGAACACTGCGGCTTCTGCGAAGGTTTCTCCTTCCCCCACCAAGCGGATAATATACTCTTTGCCATCCGGAGAACTTTTCACCAGTTTGATCTGGCCGCAAATGAGGATATAAAAGCCCAGCGCCTCTTTACCCTCCCCAAAAATGGTAGCCCCCCGCGGGAAGTTTTTCCGCACTGACATGCGGGCCAGGGGCGCCAGATCCGGCTCCGGGAGACCGGAGAACAGATAGATGCGCCGTAAGATGTGTTGTTTGACTTGCGTGTCCGCCGTCGCGTGGCTCATGTAGCCCCCATCACGGTGATAATTTTGATTCTTAGGGTTTGGACGGCCAGAAAGAGATTTTTCACCTCCTGCAAGCCCAGCCAGTTGGGAAGAAAAGGGACGCCGCCGGGGGATTCGCCGGAATGAGCCTGGGGCTAAAAGCGCCTTGCTCCGAGGAAAAAATTGCCGCCCGGCTCTCAGTCTTCCTCGATTTTCTCGATATGAAACACTTGCAGGAAGAGGCCTGTTCCCAGTTGCGAGAGTTCACCATAGATCAGGATCGGGTCCAGGCGGCGCAACTTATATTTGTCGGCCAGCTCCGGCGACATGGCCGCCAGATCGTAATAGCCGGTCAACTCAGCCGTCCGGTAGGTGGCAAACCATTTAAGGCGGTACCACCGGATGGGATACCGCAGCAGGGTGAGGTAATTCCGGACCATGGCCGGGTCATAATCCAGGTATTGCCAGAAATACGCCTTCACCCGGATTTTCTCCCCGGCATGCAGTCCGGCCGCTTTAGGCGCCAGCAGGTCATGATATTCTATGGGAGTGTAGGTTTGAGGATCGAAAGTGGCCGGCTGCGGCCGGAGTCGGCCGCAAGCGCTTAACCCCAGAAGGCCGCATAAAACCAGGACCCCCAGCCAGCCCCCCCACTTGGGCCGCCGGCGGCCGCCGCCAGCTCCAGACCGTTTAGGCTGATAATATTTTTTCAAAACAGTTGCCTTATTCACCGTCTTACCCATAATAAAAGCCCAAGTTGGGATGAAAAGGAGATGTCGTTATGGTCAGTCCTGTCATTGTCCGCCGCCATGACGGGGTCCAGTCCTACCTGGTGTTGGACGATAACCCCCGGGAGTTGCTGCGCCATGTAGGTTTTGCCGAGGAGTTCTCCGTGCGTCCCTGGCTGGGGTCCACAGACGCCCTCGACGCCCTGGAGGAATGGGCGGAAATGCTGGCGGAGGACCCGGAAAATTATGCGATCACTGATGCCGAAAATCGAGATTATTGCCTGGAAAGCTCATTTTGGGATGGCATTCCCATGTGGCCCCCGCGGTAGCGTTGCCTCTTCCGATTACGGGTAAACCGCAGATCAGGATTTGGGCTGTTCACTGTTCTTTGCTCCCGCCTTTCTCCATCATACTCACGTGGGCCAGGACCTTGGCGTCTCCCAAGATATGGCTCAGAAAGCAAAATTCGTTGGGCTGATGGGCGCAGTCATTGGCGGTCATCCAGACCGCAGCGGGCAGGCCCGCCTTCCGGAAAAAAGCGGCCACGGTACCGCCCCCGACCCCCTGTGGGATAGCTTTGCGCCCGTAAACCTGCAAAATGGCCTGTTCCAGGGCCTTAACCACCGGGGCCTCCGGGTCCGTGGGCGGCGCGCTGGGCAGCGCCTGCACCGGCTCCACGGTCACGGCAACCCCGAATTTCTCGGCCGCCTCCGCAGCTAGGGCCTTAACCCGGGCGCTGACCTGGGCCAGGTCGTAGTCCGGCAACACCCGGCAATCCAGGTAAAAGACGTCCCGGCCCGGAATGGTGTTGATATTGGGCACGTTGGCCTCTTTCTTGGTAGGCTCAAAGGTGCTCATGGGAGGCCGGAACAGCGGATTTTCCAGGGGAAAATCCCGGTGCAGGTCATCTAAGGCCACAATCGCCCGGGCCGCAGCCTTCAGGCTATTTTTCGCCTTGTGGGGCCGGGAGGCATGGCTCTGCTGCCCCAGCAGCGTCAGCTTCAGCCAGAGGATGCTTTTTTCCGCCACCTCAATCATGGTGCCGTCCTGGCTGCCGGCATCAGGAACGATAATCAGGTCGGCCGCGGAAAAAAGCTGCCGCTGCTCCCGGAGCAAGTGGATCAGGCCCTTGTCGTTGCCGGTTTCCTCATCCGCCACCAGGGCCAGGGCCAGGGTGCGCTCCGGAGTAATGTTCAGGTCCAGGAAGGCCTTCACGGCCACAAGTGACATGACGATGCCGTGATGGTCGTCTTCCGTGCCCCGTCCGTAAAGGCGGTCGCCGTCCACCCGCAGAGTGAAGGGGTCGGAATCCCAGAGACTAAAGTCTCCTGGCGGCACCACGTCCAGGTGGCTCAAAACCCAGACCTTTTCCGGCCGGTTTCCCGGCAGGTAGGCCACCAGGTTGGGACGCACCCCCTCCGGGACCCGCTCGTCGGGGGCCGGATAGTTTTGGACTGTCAAGCCCCAATCGGTCAACAGGTCCGCCAGGAAACCGGCCTTTGCGCCTTCGCCGACTCCCCCCACTTCCGGCCCCAAGGCCACGCGCCCGACCAGTTCCCGCTGCAGTTCGATAGCCAGCTCCCGGTAGTTATCCAGGCGCTCGCCTACGCGTTTAAGTATCTCATCTTTGCTCATTTTTACCTGTCCGCTGAGTTTTGCTTAAACTACAAAAGCCTTGGCCCAAGCCCCATGGCACACCCTTGGCGCGCCCTTTCGCAGCACTTTATTTGATCTGCCGGTGATCCTTGTTTAAGATAAGAAAAATGAGGCCGTGGTGACGCCGGGCTTTTCCTTTGTTCAGTCATCATATATAATTCCAGTGCCTGCTGACAAGCAGAGTTTGGGAAAACCCGGGCCGGATCATTTCAGGTCAGGGGCCAAAGTCCGTTTTAAGGCGCGCCCCGCATCTTGGGTCCCGGGTCGCTACCGCAAGGGAACATCTAACGAATTATACGGAGGAAGTTTCATGAAAATCAAGCGCATCGCCCATCTGGGCCTCGCCGTCAAGGATCTGGAGGCCCCCAAAAAGCTTTATACCGATAACCTTAACCTGGATTCGCTGGGCGACGAAGTGGTGGAAGGCCAAAAGGTCAAGGTGAGCTTTATTAAGGTGGGGGAGAGCAACCTGGAGTTGCTCCTGCCCACAGCCGCGGATAGCCCCGTGGCCAAGTTCCTGGAGAACAAAGGAGAAGGTTTCCATCACCTGGCCCTGGAGGTGGAGGACATCCACGTCGCGGTGGAGGAACTGAAAGCCGCCGGGGTGCGCCTCATCGACGAAAAACCCCGGGAAGGCGCGCACGGCGCCCTGGTGGCCTTTATCCACCCCAAGGCCACCTTCGGCCTCCTGGTGGAATTGTGCCAGTACCCTCACTGAGGCCCAGCCTCGATGGGGATTAGCCTTACTGCCCTGGTGCCCCAGGTCCAGGTCAATATTCCTTTTGCGTTTTTACACACCGGTTACCAGGAAAAATTTCTGCGCCGGGGCCTTAACCCGGAGATCGGCCTGGACGCCTATAGCCTGGCACACTACCCGCCGGCGGTTTTTCGCCGGGTGGCCCGGGCTTTTCACGCAGCCGGGCGGCGGATTACTCTGCACGGCCCTTTTCAGGACCTGGCCCCGGGGGCGCTGGACGACGGCATCCTGGCTGCGTCGCGCCGCCGTCTCCGCCAGGCCTTCCGCTATCTGCCGGTATTTCGGCCGACGGTGGTGGTCTGCCATTTGGGCTATGAAGCCCGCCACTACCATTGGGACCAGGAACGCTGGCTGGCGCGCTGCGCCGCCACCTTCAAAGAGTTGGCCTCTGGTGCGGCCCCCCAAGGCGTGAAAGTGCTGCTGGAAAATGTTTATGAGACCGAGCCGGAACTCTTCCTGGAGGTTTTGGACCGGGCCGGGGCGCCCAACCTGCAAGTATGCTTTGACGTCGGGCACTTGCTGGCCTTCGGCACCGGGGATTTCCCCCGTTGGCTCCAGACCCTGACTCCGGTCATCGGGCATCTGCACTTACACGACAACCACGGAGATTACGACAACCATCTGGCCTTGGGCCGCGGGCGGGTTCCTTTAAAAGAAACCCTCGACTACCTGGCGGCCCAGGGGCGCCGCCCCTCCGTCACCCTCGAACCCCACCAGGAAGGCAGCCTGGAACCTTCCCTGGAGTACCTGGCCGGCATCTGGCCCTGGGACTAAGGCGGGCCATATGCGGGAACCTCGCACGTGGGGCTCTAAGGATGGATATGACCGGATAAAAAGCCAATGGCTTTCACGAAACATCTTATCTAACCTGCCGGCCTCGCCGGGGT
>JARRQO010000191.1:0-6928 GCA_037381685.1 Deltaproteobacteria bacterium
GGCACAGGCTGGCAAGCCTGTGCCACCAAGTTTTTTGCAGCCCGGCGAATTATCTGGGCTAAGCACTAACCGCTGCCTTAAAAAACACCACCCCCAGAGGCGGCAAGGTCAGGTTGAGGGAATGGTAGCGGCCGTGGAAGGGAATGGGCGCGGCTTCCAGGCCCCCCAGGTTGCCCTGGCCGCTGCCGCCGTATTCATGAGCGTCGCTGTTCAGCACCTCCTCCCAATAGCCGCCGGTGGGCACCCCCACCCGGTAATTGTGCCGGGGCACCGGGGTGAAATTGCAGGCCGCCAGCAGAAGCTCCCCGTCTCGCCCCTTGCGCAGGAAGGTGATGACGCTTTGCATCACGTCGTTGCAGTCGATCCACTCAAAGCCCTCGGGGGTGAAATCCTGGGTAAACAGGGCGGGCTCGGCGCGATAGAGGCGGTTTAGATCCTCCACCCAGCGCTGCAAGGCGGCGTGTTTGGGCTCGGCCAGCAGGTGCCAGTCCAGGGAGACTTCGTGGTACCATTCGGACCATTGCCCGAACTCGCCTCCCATAAAGAGCAGCTTCTTGCCGGGCTGACCGTACATATAACCTAAGAGGAGCCGGAGGTTGGCGAATTTTTGCCAGTAATCCCCCGGCATCTTGGCGAGGAGCGAGCCCTTGCCGTAGACCACCTCGTCGTGGGACAGAGGCAGGATGAAATTCTCGTGAAAGGCGTAGAGCATCCGGAAGGTTAAAGTGTTGTGGTGGAACTTCCGGAACACGGAGTCAAGGCTCATATATTTCAAGGTGTCGTGCATCCAGCCCATATCCCACTTGAGGCCAAAGCCCAGCCCCCCGACGTAGATGGGGCGGGAGACCATGGGCCAGTCAGTGGATTCTTCGGCCATGGTCTGGATATCGGGAAAGCTTTTATAGACCTCCGTATTGAACTGGCGCAAAAAGGCGATGGCTTCCAGGTCCTCCCGGCCGCCGTACTGGTTGGGCAGCCATTCGCCTTCATGGCGGGAGTAGTCCAGGTAGAGCATGGAGGCCACCGCGTCCACCCGGAGGCCGTCGGCATGATAACGTTCCAGCCAGAACAGGGCGCTGCTCATCAGGAAGCTGCGCACCTCGTTGCGGCCGTAATTGAAGATGAAGCTGCGCCAGTCGGGGTGAAAGCCCCGGCGGGGATCGGCGTGCTCATAGAGGTGGGTGCCGTCAAAAAAGCCGGGGCCGTGTTCGTCGGCGGGGAAGTGCGAAGGCACCCAGTCCAGGATGACGCCGATGCCGCGGTTATGCAGGTAGTCCACCAGAAACATGAAATCCTGGGGGGTGCCGTAGCGGCTGGTGGGCGCGAAGTAGCCGATGGTCTGATAGCCCCAGGAGCCGTAGAAGGGGTGTTCCATGACCGGCAAAAGCTCCACATGGGTGAAGCCCAGGGTCTGGACGTGTTCGGCCAACAGGGGGGCCAGTTCCCGGTAGGTGAGGGGGCGGTTGTTCTCTTCGGGTACGCGCCGCCAGGACCCCAGATGCACCTCATAGACCGACATGGGGCCGTCCAGGGCGTTGGCCCGGTAGCGGTTGGCCATCCATTCCCCGTCTTCCCAGGCGTAGTCCAGGTCCCAGACCAGGGAGGCGGTGCGGGGCGGGCCTTCAAAGGAAAAGGCGAAGGGATCGGCCTTGTTCACCCGGTAGGCGCCGTACTTGGAGACGACGTGGTACTTGTACAGCGCACCGGCCGCAAGCCCGGGGATGAATCCTTCCCAGATGCCTGACCGGGCCCGGTGGCTTAAGGGGTGGCTGCCCTGGTCCCAACCGTTGAAGTCTCCGGTGACCCAGACCTGTTCGGCGTCCGGGGCCCAAACGGCAAAATAGGTTCCCGGGGGGTCGTGGTCCTTGAGGACGTGGGAGCCGAGCTTATGAAAAAGCCGGTAGTGACTGCCTTCATTAAAGAGATAGAGGTCGTCATCGGTCAACAGGGAGACGTCGTGACGCACGGAATTTTTGGGAGTCCGGGTTTTTTTGTCTGCCATGGCTCTCACTTAAAAAGGTTCAAGGTTCAAGGTTCAAAGTTCAAAGTTGAGACCTCTGCGAAGGTCCCAAGTGCTGACAATTTTAATCAAGATATAGCGCCGACGCTATGACTTATGGCTCCATGCAGGGTGGACAGCCGAGGGCGGCTGTCCTACACGAGACTTTCGCAGAGGTCTCGGGTTTTAGGTTTGCCAAGTTTAAAGTAAGGCCCAAGCGGTGTTCCTCCCGGATTGCGTTAAAAAAAGTAAGAAAACCTTCGTCCTTAGGTACGCACCTGCCTGGGAGCCCTTAATCAGGGCGGACACATTGGCCCACTACTAGAAAAAAGATGTTAATTACCTTAGCTTGACCCATTCCGGGCGATTATTGAGTTCATAGCCCAACTCGTAGACCGCTTTTTCCAGGCAAAAGGCGTCCAGCAGCACCTGGATCTGGTTCTCGTTTTTGGGCAAAAAGGCGCCCTGGCCCGCTATTTCCAGATAAGACTGGAGGAAGCCGGCGGAGACCCACACTTGCCAGAAGTCGGCCCACTGCTCCATGGCCGGCAGGTCTTCCGGCCGCCCCAGGTAACCCAAAATGGCATGGTAGGCGGCATAATGGAAGGAGCGCAACATGCCGGCGACATCCCGCAAGGGGCAGCGCTTCAAGCGCCGCTCGGTGAGGGAGCGGGCCGGTTCCCCTTCGAAGTCGATGATCACGAAATCCTTCCCCGTATACAGTACCTGGCCCAGGTGGTAATCGCCATGGGTGCGAATGCGCATGGCGTTAATTTTGCGTTCCAGCAAAGCGTGAAATCGATATAAGACCGCATCCTCAAAATCCAGGGCTTTACGGGCTTCCTCTCGGACCTGGTCGGGCAGATGCCGCATCCGGGCCCGCAACAACTGAAAGGTGCGGGCAGTGAGGTTGCGCATGGATTGATAAATCGAGCGCTGGTAAAGGGTGGAGAAGGGTTCCGGCGCGAACTCGGGGTCTGAGGCCCTGGAGGCCAGGGCGAGATGGAGTTCGGCGGTACGTTGACCCAAAAGGCGGGCATTCTCCAGGTAAGGACCGATCATCTCTTTAGCCGTGGCCGGGACCTCGTCTTGGGCCAGGGCCAAGAGGGAGAGATGCGGGAAGAGTTCGGGAGTGATTTCCCGATGCTGCGCCAAGGCGGTTTCGAAATAATGGCCCAGGGCATCCAAGGTGTACTTCCAGGCATCCCCCTGATTGGCCACGAACCGGTTGAGGATGCCCAGAACGATGGGCTCCTCCCGATTGCGGCGGTACTCCAGGAATCCAGCTACCGGGGCATTATGATCAAACGCGGTTTTCTCGGTCAAAAACCGGCCAATCTCCAGGTCCAGGTTGATCCCTTCCTCCACCCGCCGGAGAATCTTGAGCACGAAGCGATCGCCGTAGACAATGGAGGTGTTGGTCTGTTCCGCTTTCATGACGGAACATTCCAGAGGGGTTTCAGGACGCCCCCTCAAAGTGCGGAAGGCCCGGGTGGGGGCCGCCAGAAATTCGCCCCGGGAGCCTCGGAAATGGCGGCGGCGTTCGATACTGTGCAAAAGAGCCTGACAAAAAGTATGATCCGTGGAGGCCTCGTATACCACCGCTTCCTCACCGCGGCTTCCCAGATGGGCAACCAGGGCCTGGGGACACGCCTTTTTTATCTGCGCGGCCCTATCCCCTCCGGCCACCGCCAGGGGGAGGGCGTAAGTTTCGGGTTCACCCTGAATATAGCTGATATTTACCAGGGTATAGTAGACCGTGTAACCGTTTAAGGGTATGGGGATGGCTTCCACGACATTGGCCACTTTGATGCCCCGGGCCTTACCGCCGAACCAGCGGCATCTCTGGAAGTAGTCCGGCAAGACCTCGGCCAGGGCGGTGCGTCCCTTGCCCCGGAAGAGGGAATCAGGGGCATAGGCGCGGGAAATGGTGGGGAGCGGGATTTCGGCCGCAACCACCGGCACTACTTCCGCAGGCGGGGGTTCCTGCAAGGCAAACCAATAGGTGGTGTGGGGTCCTAAAGAGAGGAAATAAGGCCCTTCCCCGATGACAGGAAATTCCGTGCGGCCGATGAGTTCCACCGGCATCAGGCCCTGGTGGCTGGACAGGTCCAGTTTGACGTATTGCACAAAGCGGGACAGGTTGGAAACCGACAGAATGCATTCGTCCTGATAGCAGCGCAGAAAGGCCAGGACCTTGTAATTTTCCGGATAAAGGAAGCGGATGCTGCCCCGGCCAAAGGCCCGGTAGCGTTTGCGCAGGGCCATCATGCGTTTGATCCACCACAAGAGGGAATGGGGGTTGTTTTGCTGGGCCTCCACGTTGATGGCTTCGTAGTGGTACTCGGGGTCGATGTTGATGGGCAGATAAAGTTTCTGGGGGTTGGCCCGGGAAAAACCGGCGTTGCGGTCGGCGCTCCACTGCATGGGGGTGCGCACCCCGTCCCGGTCCCCCAAATAAATGTTGTCGCCCATGCCGATCTCGTCGCCGTAATAGAGCACCGGGGTCCCCGGCATGGAGAAGAGGAGCGACATCATCAGCTCGATGCGCCGGCGGTGATTGCCGAGTAAAGGCGCCAGGCGCCGGCGTATCCCCAGGTTGATGCGGCTCTTGGGGTCCTGGGCGTAGACCCGGTACATGTAGTCCCGGTCTTCGTCGGTCACCATCTCCAGGGTGAGTTCGTCGTGGTTGCGTAAAAACAAGGCCCACTGGCAGACGTCCGGGATGGCCGGGGTTTGCTGGAGGATGTCGATGATGGGGAAGCGGTCTTCCATGCGCAAGGCCATGAACATCCGGGGCATGAGGGGAAAATGGAAGGCCATGTGGCATTCGTCGCCTTCGCCGAAATAGGCGGCGGCGTCCTCGGGCCACTGGTTGGCTTCGGCCAATAACATGCGGGCCTTGAACTTCTTATCCACCTGGACCCGAAGTTCCTTGAGGAAGGCATGGGTCTGGGCCAGGTTTTCGCAATTGGTGTCCACCGCTTCATAAAGATAGGGCACCGCGTCCAGCCGGAGGGCGTCCACCCCCATCTCCAGCCAGAAGTTCAAGGTGCGGAAGATGGCTCGCTGGACGTCCGGGCTCTCGAAATTCAAATCAGGCTGATGGGAATAGAACCGGTGCCAGTAGTAGGCCCGGGCCACCGGGTCCCAGGACCAGTTGGAGGACTCGAAGTCCTTGAAGATGATGCGGGCCTGGCGGTATTTGTCCCGGTTCTCGCTCCAGACGTAGAAATTGCGGTAGCGGCTGCCGGGTTTGGCGGCCCGGGCCCGCTGGAACCAGGGGTGCTGGTCCGAGGTGTGGTTGATGACCAGCTCGGTGATGACCCGCAGCCCCCGGCGGTGGGCTTCCCGCAGGAAAGTCTTGAAATCCCGCAAGGTGCCGTAGTGGGGATTGACGTCGGCGTAATTGGAGATGTCGTAACCGTCATCCCGCAAGGGCGAAGGGTAAAACGGCAGCAGCCAGATGGCGGTGATGCCTAAGTCCTGGAGATAATCCAGTTTTTCCGTGAGGCCTTTGAAGTCCCCGATGCCGTCGTGGTCGCTGTCATAAAAAGAGCGGACGTGGACTTCATAGATGATGGCGTCCTGATACCAGAACAAGTCTTCATCAGTGAGCAGTAATGGTTTTGTATGGGACATAGTCAGTTAAGAAGAGTTTAAGGTTCAAGGTTCAAAGTTCAAGGTTGAGACCTCCGCGAAATTCCCCTCATCTGCCATTCTGAGGGAGCGAAGCGACCGAAGAATCTATTAAGTAAAGAAAAATGTGAGATCCTGCGCGGCGCTCAGGATGACAAAATGGCTTTTTTGCAGAAGAGCCATTATTAATGAAATAAATGGTTATTGAGGTTACTTTTACATGGCTTCGGGTGTTCTCCTGGAACATGAATGGCTTATGCCAAGCAATAATTTGGGCGCCGACGCCAAGGCAGTCTTACAGATAATAATCAAAATCCCGCTCGGTGCGCACCCGCCGCCGGATGCGGAAGATATAAGCCGGGACCACCTGGGGGTTGAGTTCCACGTAATTTTTGGGGCCCTGCCAGAGGAACCGGGTTTCGCTCAACAGATCGTGCACCTGGTAAGGCTGATGGGGGTCCAGGCCCCAGTCCCCCAGAGGCAGTTCCAGCCAGCCTCCCAGGGTGTGATGGGGGTTGAGGTTCACCACCACCAGGATGATATTTTCAAGTTGTTCCGTGTACTTACTGTAACAGAGCAATTGGTCGTTATCAATGGGGTGGAAACGCAGATTCCAGTCGCCCTGGAGGGCCGGGTTCTGCCGGCGGATACGGTTCAACCGGGCGATAAAATCCTTCAGACTGTCGGGGCGCTTGAGGTCCCAATGCTTCAGCTCGTATTTCTCCGAGTCCAGGTATTCTTCGCTGCCGGGCTCCTTGGCCCGGGCTTCGCACAGCTCAAAGGCGGGGCCGTAGATGCCGTAGTTGCCCCCGAGGGTGGCCGCCAGGATTAAGCGGATCATAAAGGCGGCGCGGCCCCCGAACTGGAGGTATTCCGTCAGGATATCCGGGGTGTTGGGCCAGAGATTGGGCCGGAAATACTCCCGCACCTCGGAGTGGGTCAGGTCGGTGAAATACTGGGTGATCTCCCACTTGGTGTTGCGCCAGGCAAAATAGGTGTAGGACTGGCTGAACCCCAGTTTGGCCAGGCGATACATGACCTTGGGGCGGGTGAAGGCCTCGGCCAGGAAGATCACTTCCGGGTAAGCGGTCTTGACTTCGGCGATGAGCCACTCCCAGAAAAGAAAGGGCTTGGTGTGGGGATTGTCCACCCGGAAGATGCGGATGCCCTGGTCGATCCAGAAGAACACCACGCTTTTGAGCTCATCCCAGAGGTCGCGCCAGTCATCGGTCTCGAATTCCAGAGGGAAGATGTCCTCGTATGTCTTGGGCGGATTTTCGGCGTATTGCA
>JARRQO010000192.1:0-4641 GCA_037381685.1 Deltaproteobacteria bacterium
AGCATGGCGATCAGGTCCGTCTCTTTGGGGCGAATATTCTGCGGGGGGCAGTGGGCCAGCAGTTTTTTATAAAGCCCCGGGGCTTTGTAATACTTTCCGGCCAACTGCCAGACCAGCAGGGTTCTATAGCCACACGGATCGGCGTTCGGATCGGAATGGCCGTACTGCACCCCCTTTTTCAGGAGAATTTTGTACCAGTTATTGCCGTTGATCTCCTTGGCATATTTTGAATTCGGCCGGTACATGATGGCCATCTGATTGGTCGCAAAATGGATATCCCAGGAGGCATACTTGGGGATCAACAGCGTATCGATGACCGAATAATCGGCTGAGGCCATGATATCGCAAGGCTTTTTCAAGTCCGTGATCTTCCGGGCGCATATCCGTGACCCTGCCGCCTCCAGAAGCACTTTTACCTTCGGATACTCCCGGTTAAAGGCCTCGGCCATCTGTTTCATGGGGATGGACAGAGAGCCGGCATGAAAAATAATCACTTCTCCCTGGGGCTGGGCCAGCGACGGGAAAGCCAGAAAGGCTACCCAAACAAAACTCGCCAGCAGCAATAGTGCATACCTTCCTAAGAACCCGGTTTTTTTCATAACTTTCTCCTACATTTGTTGCCTGGCAATATCTCCCAGAAATAACCCTGCGGGCGCACCTGTGTGTTCCCCCTCTATCGAAGCGATGTGGCTGTTCTTGGCAGAAAATAACCAAGTGTAAAAAACCCAGGTTAAATCTCTTGGGTCTGAATCCATTCCCGAAAGGTGTCCACCAGGCGCCAGAATTGGGCCACGAATTCTTCGCCCGCGGGTGTGAGCCAGGCCCGGCCGCCGTGTTTTCCCCCAAAAGTCCGGGCCACCAATTCCTCGCCCGCCAGCTGGTTCATTTCAGCCACCAGCGACCAGGCATGACTGTAAGCCATGCTCATGGAACGGGCTGCAGCCGCAATGGAGCCCAACTCCCGGATGCGTTCCAGAAGTACTACCCGTCCCCAACTCAAGAAGGTTTCGCCATCCTTTTCCAGCCAGAGGCGGCCTTTGATCTTTAATCCGCTGGGAGCGGGACTTTCGGCCAAGGCAGTGCCTCGGCCATGGTCAGTTTTTTTCCTCGCCATAGCCTTATTCTCGATAAAAAATAGCCAAAAATCCAGAAAAATATCCCTGAAATTTTAGCCCGTTTTATGCAGCAAGTTTCTCGCAAGCCTTATAGTCTATTGATTATATTACACTCATGTGATTTGCTTCAAAAACCGGGGAAAATCTAACCGCAGGGTTTGGCCTGCGCTGGCATTGCCCGCCATCATCACTTGGTCCCCCATGCAGACTGGTACTTGGTTGCAAAAATTCGATCGGAGGTCTTAAATTCCCCCTATTTGCTAATTGGCAGGGGTTAAAAATCTGACACCCGAATAATTCGTCGGACTACAAAGAACTCGGTGGCACAGGCTTTCCAGCCTGTGCACAAAACACCCTGCTTTTCAGGGCTATCTTTTTTATACTTATATTTCAATATCTTATCGTATAATTGAAAGAGTTCGTGAATAAAGAAGGTGACAGCTTTTAACATTATAATTCCTAAAGATTACGAGACGTTTGGTCCCTTTGTCTCCACGAAGGCTTGGTCCCGGTTCATGAACCGTACTACCGGGCCCGTGGGAAAAAATTTGCTTGACTTAACTTCTTGATTAAGATGAAAATATTAATGATATTTAAAAAGAACCCGGCCTGGAAGGCATCCTTGGGGGAGGGAAGCTTGCCGGAACCCATGTAAATGCAGACACTCGCCGGATTTTTGCTCCAGATCCACCCGCTCCCTCAAAAATTCAAACGAACATTCATGGCCTTAAGTCGCAAAAAAGCATAAACTTAAGGATAGTGGACCCAGAGTCCACGCTACGGTTTTCTAGAAAATAGTAGAGGAAGAATTGTCTCTTAGCCCCAACGTCAAATCATTCTACGCTGCTTTAGTGCGTTACTTCAGACTGTGTGCCTGGCCCATCCTGACTGTAGCCGTGATCCTGGCCGTGGCCTCGGTCTATTATACCTATACCAATCTGTCCATTCGCACCAGCCGCAATGATCTGGTAGCCAGTAATCAGCGCCTTATCCGGGAAACTGAAAAGATGGACCATGCCTTTGGGGGCCATGACGGCATGGTAGTGGTGGTGGAGAGTGGACATCCCCAGAACGCCATCAATTTTGCTGAGGATTTGGCCACGGAATTGCGCCGCTACCCGCACCAATTCCCCGAAATTTTCTATCATATTAACCCGGAGAACTTTAAACGTTCAGCCTTGCTCTATCTGGACGTTAAGGATCTTTCCCGGATTCAAGACAGCCTCCTGGCACAGCAAAACTTGCTGTCGGGCCTGGCCGCCGATCCCAGTCTGCTCACCTTTTACCGGTCGGTAAATGACCAAATGGCCCAAGCCATGATCGGCGAGGTCTTTACCGGATTTCTGGGAGAGGAAAAGGAGAAAAAGGCGCTCCCGGATGTATCCCTGCTGAATGGCTCCCTCCGGGGCCTGGTGGCTTCTTTGGAGGGGAAGAAGTCTTCGGTCGCCCTGTTTAGCAGCTTTTTCCCTAAGGAGTTTGGTGACTTAAGCGAAGCAGGGTACTTTTTCACTGAAAATGACAAGTTCCTTCTATTCCTGGTGAGTCCGTCAGGCAGCGGGTACGCCGCCCACAGTAAAGACCTGGCGCTCCTGCGAGACGTGGTGCACCAGGTCCAAACCCGCTATCCCGGGGTGCAGGCCGGAGTGACCGGCCCCGATGCCCTGGAAGCCGACGAAATGAGCAGTTCCATGAAGGATATCACCCTGGCTACCTGGCTGTCCCTGGTCGGGCAAATGGCACTGCTGATTCTCTTTCTCCGAAGCCTGAAACGCACCCTGGTGGAAGGGTTTGTGCTTATCCTGGGTCTGTGTTGGACCTTTGGGCTGGTGACTCTGGTGGTGGGTCACCTCAACCTCCTGTCGTTGATCTTCGCCCCCCTTATGTTGGGACTCACCATTGACTACGGCATCCACTGGTTCTGCCGCCTGGAAGAAGAGGAGCGCAGCGCGGGCCATTGCAGCACCGAGGTGTTAACCTGCACCTTTCAACGCTCGGCTCCGGGGATTGTGTATGCCGGCCTGGCCGCCACAGTTTCCTTTGTGCCTCTGGCCTTTGTGGGCTTTAAGGGCCTGGCGGAATTGGGCCTCATCCTCGCCATGGGCATCTCCGTGATGCTCATAGCTACCTTGGTGCTGGTGCCGGCCCTCGTGACCATCACGGAAAGGTGCAGACCGGAGGATCTCCCGGAAGATTGTCCGCCACACCCCACCCCGTTTTTGCACCTGCATTGGCGGCGGCCCGGCATCTTGGTGGCTTTGGGAGTGCTGATTACGGGTTTGGGTGGCCTGAGCCTGCACTATGTTCCCTTCGATCTGAATCCCCTGCATCTGCAGAATCCCTCTACCGAATCGGTGGTGTGGGAATACAAGCTCATCAAGGGCTCCAAATATTCCACCTCATATGGCGCCCTGGCTACAGTTTCCCTGAAGAAACTCGAGGCCCGGACCAAGGCTCTGAAAAACCTGCCCACGGTCTCTCATGTGGAGTCGGTCCTCTCTTTTCTGCCCCGTCACGTGGCTCAAAAACGTCAGATCCTCAAAGAGATGCTTCCGGTCGTCCGCCCCATCAATTTTCCTGCGGCTCCGGCACAATCCTCCAACCCCCAACAGCTGGCTTCTATCTTAAGCCGGATCAATTTCAAAATGGATGAAGCCGCCAAAAATCTCGAAAAGGAGCAGGGCGTCACCAAGGCCCAGGTGGAGGAAACCCATCGGCTCATTAATCAGATCGTGCCGCTGCTTTCGGCCGACACCCCCCAAGTGAATCAGCGCCTCAGGGAATATGGCAGGCTTTTTTTCTCGGATCTGAGTAATACCTGGGACCTGTTTAAAGGCTATGTAGTATCAGGGTTAACCACGCCGCCCCTCACTATTGCCGACTTACCCCGGGCGGTGCGGGAGCGCTTCGTCAGCCCGCAGGGCGAATTCCTCATTCGGGTATTTCCTTCTGAAGATACCTGGAATTTCGGCCCCCTGAAACGCTTTGTCAATAGTCTCTGGACCGTTGACCCCAATGCCGTGGGGCAACCGGTGCTCCTTTATACCTTCACCCTGGGGTTCCGAAACTCCATCCTTTGGGCCGCGGGCCTGGCCTTGTTGGCCATTGCCGTCATGCTGGTGCTCCTCTTCCGCAGCCTGAAAATGGCTATGCTGGCGCTGATTCCCCTGATAGTGGGCACCGGCCTGACCATAATCTTGATGTGGATTCTAAGCCTGCCTTTCAACCAGGCCAACGTCCTGTTCGTGCCGTTAGTCTTGGGTGAGGGTATTGAGTTCGGCATCATTATTCTGACCCGGTGGCGGCTGGAAGAATCGGCCCGGGCCATTACCATGCCCGCCAGCACCGCCAAAGGCGTGGCCCTGGCCGCCCTGACCACCACCGTGGGGTTCGGCAGTTTGATGGTCTCGGGACACCAGGGTACCTTCAGCCTGGGGTTGCTCGCTACCGTAGGCAGCCTCAGCGTGCTTTTGGCCTCTTTGAGTATCCTGCCGGCTTTCCTCCGCCTGGTGGAAAAAAGCTCTGGCCG
>JARRQO010000193.1:0-4634 GCA_037381685.1 Deltaproteobacteria bacterium
CGCCAGGGCCTCAATCAGGCCATTGAGCAGGCGACGTTCTGAGAGCTGCACAAGTAAGTGATACGTATCCTCGTCCGGCCAAGCGGCGAGGCACCGGGCAGCAGCGCTGGCGACCGCTTCTTCACCGAAGCTGGCCTCGGGGTCGGAAATTTCTCTTTCCCGGAAAAGGTAGGCAATCAGATCTTCTTTGGCCTGCAGGCGCGCCAAGGCCTGCACCGCCCAAAGCCGGGGCTGGAATACCTTGCTTGGCTTGCCCATTAGCAAAAACTCGCTGAGCGGCGCGACGGCTGCCTGTCCCAAGGCCACCAGCAACTCAACCGTCTCCTCCCCTTTATACAATGATTCTAACCTACGAATGAGGCGGTCAATCTCTGCGCCTGTTGAGGCTTCAGGCTCTGCCATACCGGCCGGATATTGCTTTTGCCAATGCAAGGGATTTTCTCTTCTAGGACTCCCTTCCTTTGTTCTCAAAAATGTTTTCTTTTTTTCCTCTCCCTCTCTCCACTAGAGGGAGAGGGACGAAAGGGAAGAACTTCGACAATAGAAATAAAACTTTTCTGGAAATATCAGGACGCAATCTCCCAGTGCAGCGCAAAGGTATTATCCAGCAGGGTATAGATAAATCCCATCATCCTGCCGACACCGGGCGGCGCCTCGTCCTGAATTTTCCAGTAAGATAAGTAAATAGCGGGTACCATGCGGGTTTCCCCGGTCTGGGGATCATCGGCGATGGTTTGCCATACTTCTTTTTCTTCCATCACGCGCCAAAGGGTGCCGTAGTCCTTGCTGCGCACGGTCTGCCCTACCCGAGGCAGTCCCCTTCTGTGGATAATTTCCTGAAAATCCTTCATGGCGGTCCCTCCTCTTGATTGAGTCGGGCAGAAAACAAATGACTTCCGCCCGAGTGGACAGAAGTCATCGGCCCACGCCCCAAGGGCGGGGCGGTTTATGGCGGACTTCATCGCCTTGTTTATAATATTGTTACCTTGTATTACCTGAATGTCAAGAATTGTGAAAAATAGTTTATACTTTTTCTCTTTGTATAACTGGTCCTTAAACCCCAGGGCAAATTTAGCTGATCGCCAAAATTTGCGGGTGAAAATTTCGCCATTTTAGGTCTACTGGCCAAGAGGCCTGCTGTTCAAGTCCTGGAAATTATAAGGCATGGAGATGTCAGTTTTTACCGGAAATCATGCCGTGGAGGACTACCATTGCTGGTTTCCTGCCGGCAGGGTAGGACCGTAAAACCCCTCGGACGCAATCCTGCTTTTGCTGGCTTGTGGTCGAAGCGCTGAAATCATTCTGAATAAAAGTAAGGATGGGGGCGGCAACTTTTCAAAAACCTGAGAGTCTCGCTTTATATGCTCCGGCTTATCCGGGCAGTTAGAAAAATGTAAGCGCGCCTTGAAGTTAGCCTGCCTGATATTAATGATTATTAAAGGTTCTTTATAACTCACCGATAAAGTTCATAGAGATTAATACCAAGTTGGGCTCATTGAAGTAAAAATAGCTTCGGGTTTGTAGGGGCGCCTGCAAGTGCTAACTCCTGAGGGCGGACACATAGGTCCGCCCGACAAAAATTAAAATTACCTGAATAACCGCAGGGTATTAAGGTTTTCATAGCCGGCGCACCCTGAACGCATAAGCTGGAAAGCCCACGCTCCCGTCTTTGCCCAAACTTCGGGAGAAGAGGCCTGAAAAGAGATTATAAAGCCAACGTAAACTTCCCTTGAATTCACGAGGCAGAAGCAAGTGGTGTACTCAAGGTCTATGCCGGAGTTACGGACGCTTTTGGAGAAGGCGGAAAGAGGCATTGCCGGCCGTGCAGAATAAATCCACCGAGGACCTTCTCCGGGAGCTGGAAAATTATAAGCAGCGGCTGTCCCGGACCGAAAAGATTGCCCGCCTGGGGCACTGGTGCCTCGATCTGAACACCCCCAAGATGTATTGGTCTGAGGAAGTCTTCCGGCTATTCAACAAGGACCCTAAGACGTTCACTCCCGACAAAGCGGCTTTTCTTGCTGCGGTGCACCCCGACGATCGCGACCGCATGCTCGAGTCGGTCAAGAGTTCCCTGAAGGACAAAGATGAATTCAGTGTGGTTTATCGCATCCTCCGGCCGGATGGGTCAATCCGTTATTTGCAGCAGCGCACCGAAGTCAGTCGGGACGCCGCGGGGAATCCCCGGCGTTTATTCGGCACCGTCCAGGATATTACCGAGCTTAAGACCCTGGAACGGGAGTGGCAAAAGACCAATGTCTACCTGGAAAATCTCATCCAGAATTCTGCGGACCCCATCGGCATCGTCGACCCCCATGGCAAGATTACCAAATGGAACAAAGCGGCTGAGGATATTTATGGTTATAACGCCGCTGAGATTAAAGGGAAACATTTTAAAAACTTCTATGCCAACCCCGATGAGCTCAACTTGATGGTTCAAAAATTGCGCCGGTGTGGCTTTGTGCGCAACTATGAAATCGCCATGAAACGCAAAAACGGTGAGATTTTCTCCGCCAGTCTTTCCATCAGCAGGCTGCGCGGGGATGACAACCAGGTGCTGAGCAGTATAACCGTGGCCCGGGACCTGACTGAGATGAAAAATAATCTGGCGGCCTTGCAGCAAACCAACGAGAGGCTGCAGATTTTGGTGCAGGAAACCGAACAATGCAACCGTGAGAGCAACATTATTAATTTTATGTCAGAAAAACTGCAATCGTGCCTCTCTTGTTCAGAAGCCTATCCGATTATTGTGCAGCACGCCCAGGAACTCTTTCCGGCTGTCTCCGGAGCCTTGTTCATTTTCGACCAAGCCCATAATCTGTTGGAACCTGCGGCCTCCTGGGGACCCCCACTGGCGGGGGAGCAGGTTTTTGCTCCCCATGATTGTTGGGCCCTGCGGCGGGGGCGTCTGCGCTGGTCAGCAGACCCCGCTCTGGAGACGCCCTGTGGTCATATGGCCGCAGCCCCAAGCGGGAATTATTTATGTATTCCGCTGGTGGCCCAAGGGGAAACCCTGGGGATGTTGCATGTCCAGGAACTCAGCCTCTCGACCCAGGAACGGGTTTCATCGGTTCGCCGTCTGGCGGTGATCACAGCCGACCAAATTTCTCTGGCCCTGGCCAACATCAAGCTCAGGGAAACTCTGCGTTACCAGGTGTTTCACGATCCTCTGACCGACTTGTTCAACCGGCGCTACCTGGAAGAGACCCTGGTGCGGGAAGTTCATCGGGCCCGCCGCCGGGGTCTCCCTTTAGGGGTGATCATGTTGGACCTGGACCACTTCAAACAATATAATGACACCTTTGGCCATGAAGCCGGGGACAACCTGCTGCGGTCCCTGGGCAAATATCTGCTCAGCCAGGTGCGTCATGAAGACGTGGCCTGCCGCTACGGGGGTGAAGAATTTGTGCTCATCATGCCGGAGGCGCCTTTGGACGTTGTCCGGGACCGGGCGGAGGAAATCAGACGGGGGGTGGCCCAATTGCAGGTATTTCAACGGGGCCGCGTGCTGGAGAGCACCACCGTGTCTTTAGGGATAGTCATGTTTCCCGAACACGGCGTCAGCGGGGATAATTTACTTCAGGCCGCAGATGATGCCCTGTACCGGGCCAAAGTAAGCGGCCGTGACCGGGTGGTGGTGGCGCCGGAAGGATAATCCTGTTACCCAACTCCCCTCAAAAGCCCCAACAAGGTTCTTATTTTACCGGCCCCGTGGGACAGACTTGCAGCAGGTGATGGGCCTTCTGGTGGTCTTTCTTCAGGTCTGGGGCCCAATGGGCATGGGAAGTGGCGCGAAATGCCTTTTCCAACTCCCGGCAGGCCTGGCTGCTTTTACCCAACTGCAATAGAGTTTCCGCCAAATAGAGGTGGTTGGTACTGTTATTCGGGGCGAGCTTCACCGCGGCGCGCAGATAGCGCAGTGACTTGTGCAAATTTCCCACTGATAAGGGCCATGCGGGAGCCTTAAAGTAAATGCGGCCCAGAACCCGATCCGGTCCGGCCTGATTATAGCCAGGGTCAAGCCTGGCGGCAATTTTCATGTCTTTGACAATGACCGAGACCAAGTGGAGACCCTGCCAGGCCCCGCTCATTTCAGCCAGGCCGCCGAGGTTGAGGGCCAGCCAATAATACCCCTCCACCCGACGCGGTTGTTCCCGGCGTAATAATTTGGCGTAGTGTACCCCTTTTTTAAAATATTGCTTGCGGTGATTGTCATCTCCCCATTCTCCCAAAATGAAACAGAGGCGAGACAATTCGGTTAAAACCAGACCCCGGGAAGCTTTGGCCCGGGGCAACGCCTTTTCATAACTTGCCAAAAGCGCCTGGGCTCTTTTGAAATCAACCACGGCGTTCGGACCAAAGACCGGACTACTGGTGGGACCGGGCCGGTGTACTGAATTCCCGGGGCCGGTGTCTGTAGGGTTTTCGGCTCCCTTTTTTGCCGCGCCCAAGCAAAGTCCCAGCAAGAGGATCAAACCGAGGTAGCCTGTTTTCTTGAAAAAGGCGTGCTGTGTCATCCGGTTGCCCCTTGCCGTACTTAACTGTAAAAAGAGATTCCTTTAGAATTAGCAACATGGACAAGTATATGGATATCATCGGAAAAAGTTGCAAGAAGGTTAAACTAGCATGGGGGG
>JARRQO010000194.1:0-4615 GCA_037381685.1 Deltaproteobacteria bacterium
CGCAAGGCTTCTTTTTTCAAGCGCTTGAGTTCCTCTTCGGCCTGCCGCAACTGTATCTCGTGGAGGGCATGTCGAATCTTGGAGGACATTTCGTCCAGTGAAAGGGGCTTATAGACCAGGTCCACCTGCTCCAGATAAACCATCTGATGGGCTTGAGACCGCTGATGCAGCATGACGATGAAGCGAATGCCGGGATGGCGCAGGCGGGCGCTTTCCAGGAGCTGTTGCACATCGGGCTGGCGTTGGTCGGTAATGACCAGATCAAAGGGGCTTTCATCCAGGGCGGCCAGGCCTTCGGCCACCGTGTTGACCAGTTTGCATTTCTCGAAACCCAGGAGTTTAATTACCGAAGATAAAAATGAGCGGCACCATTCCTCCTGATCCACCACCAAAATACGCGCTTGACTCCCCTTTCCCTGGCCTGTCATGAGGAAGTCTCCTTAAGGATTCGTAAGACTAAGTGTACTAGTGAACGAACCTGGTTGCAAGCCTGGCCAGAAAATTCTCGGCCGGCCTCCGGCCGGTGCTAAGCCGGGATGACAACCTCTTTTTGCGGATTGATGGGGCTTAATATCAGGCCGCTCATTACCTTGGGATAGAAATAGGTGGATTTGCGCGGCATGATGAGGCCGGCCGAGGCCACTTCCTGCACCTGCTCGATGCGGGTAGGGTTCAGTAAAAACGCCAGCCGGGCCTTCCCTTGACTCACCGTGGCCACGGCTTCGCTAATCTTACTGGTGTATTTGCAAGTCTCCTGGTCATCTTGGGCCGCAGCATCCAGCCCCAAAACCTTCTCAAAAATCAGATAGTTTAGGACCGCAACATCCAGTTGGGCCAGGGCCGGGTGCATTTGCCGGGCCAACACCCTCTGCCGGACGCCCGGACGCATGATCAGCCGCCAGGCCTTGCGGCCAAATCCCAGAAGGACAAAGGCGCTTTCCCCGGCGGGGACCTCCGCCAGGGCTTGTTCGAGGAATTCGTCATAGGCTTCGCCGAATTCGTGGGCTGCGGGCATCGAGACGATCTCGAAGTATTCCTTCAGGCGTCCCATGACCCAGGACTCATCCAGATTTTTCAGGCGGGGTCCGCCCAATAGCCGGTGCGCCATCAGGATGACCAAGTCCGGGTCGAACATGTTGGACAGGTACATCAGGGTGTAATTGAAGGGGGCTTCGGGTCCGGCCTGGGGATAGCGCTGTTTCATCCATTTCTGATAATTCAACGAGGTTTCGTAGCGGTGATGTCCGTCGGCGATGAACAGGGTCATCTCTTTCACGGCCCGGTACACCTCCAAAACCGTCTGGGCGTCGGTGACCCGGTAAAGACGGTGAAAGTAGCCCAGGTTATCCTCAAAGGACATCATGGGGGGCTCGGCCAGATTACCCTTAAGGAGGCTCACCACCCGGCCGGCGGGGTCGGGAAAAATAGAAAAAATAGGAGAAAAGTTGGCCTGGGAGGCCTTGAGCAATTCCAGGCGATCGGCTTTGACCGCGGTAAAAGTCTGCTCATGGGGGCGAATACCTCCTCCGCTCAAGGGTTCCAGGCGCACCAGGGCAGCCAACCCGGCCCGGGTGAAGTTCCGCCCGGCATGTTTAAAATCGGTTTCCCAATAATAAAAGGCTGGCTTCGGATCCCGGACCAGTACCTCTTCAAGCTGCCATTGGCGGAAAAGCGCTGCGGCCCGGGTATAGCGATTTTGCAGTAAATCATCACCCGGAGCGGCCTGGGGCAGGATCAGGTGCACCATATTATAAGGGTGCCGGTCGGCAAAGGCCTGGCGCTCTGCCGGCTGGATCACATCATAGGGCGGTGTCACCACCTCGCGCAGATTAGGTACTTGGGCAGAATTATAGTGCAGCCCCCGAAACGGAGCAATGATGGCCACCGAAAGGTTCCTCCTCCGTACTTTTTAACCTTTTAAATTTACCACCAATATGGTGAGCGTCAATAGTTATTGGCAGAAATATCCCCGGCGGGAAAGCTGACACCATTTTATACTGAAAAAATCATTGACCGGAAATTGGCTGCAAGTTATATTTATACGAATAAATTTAGATTAAGGGATGGGCATATGCGGATAACCCCTTTTGCAGTGAGAAAAAGGGGTTAACAAGGTTTCGGGGCAAAAAAATTTGGGGCGCTTAGCTCCCTTCCTCGTGCTCTCCGAACCGGTTGCCGGGGCCCAATACCTTATGTTCTCCGGAATGTTGCATTCCGGGCCCGCGCTGGCAGCAGCGCACGGATTGCCTACCGGGCATCCCCCGGTGACGCCTATAAATTAGGTGCGAGGAGGACGGACTATTGAAAAACCCAGCGGTTGGCTTTGGCCTGCACTTAACCCTGGATGGTTACGGCTGCAGTTATGAGCAGCTAATTAATCTGGACGCCATTTACCAGTTCCTTGATACCTGCCCGGATTTGATCCGTATGACCAAGATCATGCCTCCCTATGTCTTCAAATATCATGGCAAAGTGCCTGATGACTGGGGAGTTTCTGGGTTTGTACTCATTGCTGAAAGTCATATCAGTATCCACACCTTTCCTGAGCGCAACTATCTCAGCCTGGATGTGTTCTCCTGCAAAGATTTCGATTACCGGCAAGCGGTGGACTACGTCACCGAAATGTTCAATATCAATCACCACGAAATCAACGTCTTAGACCGAGGCCAGGAATTTCCTCGGGAAGTCAGGACCGTCGAACATCTTATGCGCCAGGAGCGGGAACAGATGCGAGGCTGAAACGCATGGACGAGGCCGACAGTCCTCACCCCAGTTTCCTCCGGCGACTCCGGCAGTTATTCTCCCGGAGGGTTATCACGCAACCGGAAGATCTGGAGCGTGAAATCCAGCAAATCATTGATGAAGGCCAGGAACTGGGCCTCATCTCCCGCCAGGAAGGAAAGCTCATCGAGAGTATCTTTGAGTTCAAAGATACTCTGGTGCGCGAAATCATGGTTCCCCGCCTCGAGATGGTGGGCGTGGAGAGCCACACCCCGCTGGACCAGATTGTCGCCCTGGTCCGGCAGTGTGGCCACTCGCGCTTCCCGGTGTTCGAAGGCGACATCGACCACATCCAAGGCATCCTGTTGGCCAAGGATCTCTTGCTTTTCTGGCATAACGCCGAGGAGACTTGGGATCTGGAACGGGTGTTGCGTCCCGCCTACTTTATCCCCGAAAGTAAGAAGATCAGCGATCTGTTGCGCGACCTAGTGGAACGCAAAAGCCAGATCGCCATCGTCATTGACGAATACGGCGGCACCGCCGGCCTCATCACCCTGGAAGATATCCTGGAAGAGATCGTCGGCGAGATCTATGACGAATACGATCGCCAGGAACCCCGCCTGATCGACCAGGAAGACGGCTCCGTGCTGGTGGACGCCCGCCTGGATGTGGAAGAATTGATGGACCACTTCAGTCTTCCTCGCCCTGAGGGCAAATTCGAATCCGTGGGGGGCTTGCTCATCCACCTTCTGGGCCGGGTTCCCCAGGTCAACGACCAGGTGGAAATCCAGGACCTGGAACTCACCGTGCTGAGCGCCGACGAGCGCCGGGCCAAACAGGTCCAGGCAAGGCGCACCACCTTGGAAGAGGGCTTAGAGGCCAGGGATTAGGGGTCAGCAAAATGCCCTGTCCGGCTTACAACCCTTTCCTTACCTCCTCCCGTTTCAGGTCTTAGATGAATCATAAATGACGTTGATGTCATTTTTTCAAGCTTTATTTCCCCGGTGGGAGCGAAGGATGAGGGAGAAATAATTTTTGCGTATTCATCCATGTTGGGCCTATTTCGACTGTTTCGCCGGCATAAGCGGCGATATGACCCTGGGAGCCCTGCTTGACCTGGGGCTGCCGCTGCAGGACTTGCAGGGGCTGATTGCTGCTCTGGGACTGGCGGACGTCGCCCTCACGGCCCGCCGGTTGAGCAAACAACACCTCACCGGCCTCAAGGTGGAGATTTCCTCGCCCCAGCCGCAGCCGGCCCGCACCTACCAGGAGATCTGTGCCATAATCGAGCGAGCTCCCCTGACCGAGGGCGTCAAGGCTCGCAGCCTGAAAATGTTTCGACTTCTGGGAGAAGTGGAGGCCCGCATCCACGGCCAGCCCCTGGAAACCATACATTTCCACGAACTGGGGGCCGTAGATACCATCGTGGACGTGGTGGGCGCGGCCTACGGCCTGGAGCAACTAGGGATTTCCCGGGTTTTTTGCAGTCCCTTGCCCATGGGGTGGGGCATGATCAAGGCCGGCCACGGCCAGCTTCCTAACCCCGGTCCCGCCACTCTGGAGCTGTTGCAGGGTCTGACAGTTTACGGCACCGACCTGCCGGGGGAACTGGTCACCCCCACCGGAGCCGCCATCTTGAAGGCCTGTGAGGCCAGCTGTGAGCCCTGTCCCGCCATGACCCTGGCAAAAGTAGGCTACGGCGCCGGCAGCCGCGACCTGCCGGGCCACCCCAATCTCCTGCGCCTCTACCTGGGGCAACCCCTGACCCCGGCGCCGGGGCTCAGGGAGACCATTCTGGTCCTGGAAACCCACCTGGACGACATGAATCCGGAGTGGTACGAGCCCCTGATGACCGGCCTCTTTGGCGCCGGGGCCCTGGACGTGGCCTTCACCC
>JARRQO010000195.1:0-2846 GCA_037381685.1 Deltaproteobacteria bacterium
GCCGATAGCGCCCATCATGTTTTTCAGGCACATGGTGAGACGGGCCTCGGAGTGGCTCTTGGCGACGGGGATATTGATGAAGCGGTCGGCTTCCAGGATATCTTTATAAAAATACCATTTTTTCAGGGACTTGGCCTTTTCGATTTTGATTTCCACGAAGCGGCGGTCATCCACGTAGGGCACCACCACCCGGGGGTCTTTGATGGACTGCACCGCGGCCTTGATGCCCGAGTTGGCGTAAGCCTTGCGGGCATCATGGCAGGTGTTGTCCAGCACCTTGACCTGCTTGGCCCCGGCCTCAAGGCACAGTTCCACCACCTGGCGGACCACCTGGGGATTAGCGTTGGCGGCCATTTCCGGAGACCGGTCCCAGGCCATGTTGGGCTTGACCACCACCACCTCGCCGGGATGGACGAATTTCTTCATGCCGCCCAGGGCCTGGATGGCGTCTCCCGCCAGCTGGCCGTAATTAATCCCCTGGACTTTGGCAACCAGGGGCTCAGGCGTATCCTTAGGGGCCATGGCCCAGACTTCTTCCGGCAACACCATCATGCGTCCCGCGCCGGCTGCGAGGCCCAAGACTGCCATTTTCTTGAGGAAATCGCGACGGTCCATAACCGCCTCCTGTAAACCTCTGGATATTATTCAGTCTAAACATAGCCCCGACAGTTTGCAAGTTTTTCTTGACACGGAGCGGAAAACCTAATATTGACTATAGAGTCATTATAATGACCCTATAGTCATTAGGCTGGCCGTAGCCAAGACCATCTGAGTATAACCTAATTTTTTTCGGCGAACTGAAAACCTTGCCCAAAGCCACTAAAAAAGAGATCGTCACCGCGTTCCGCACCCAGGCAATCCTGGGCGCGGCCCGCAAACTTCTGGACCAAAGGGGCCTGGAAGCCATAACCATGGAAGAGATCGCCACAGCTGCGGGGGTGGCCAAGGGCACTTTGTATCTCTATTTCGAGAGCAAAGACGACCTGATTCAGGCCATGATCACCCAGGTGGCCGAAAACATTCTCCAGGATGTGGAGTTATCGGTCAAATCCCCGGGGCTGCCGTCGGAAAAATTGATCCGGATGGTGTCGGTCCTTTTGGGGTATCTCAACCGGGAAGGCCTGCTGTTTCCCATCTACGCCCGGGAACTGCTGCGGGGCAAGCGGGATTCCCGGGAGGGCTTCTGGCGCCGCTATCGGGAAACGGAAGAACGATTTTTGAGGCTGGTCACCGATCTGTTTGCCGAAGGCATTGCCAGTGGAGAGTTTATTGCCGCCAATCCCCGCCTCTTGACCTTTCTAATCCGGGGGTTGGTGCGGGCCACCGCCTATTACCAAAGGGAGGAAGGGGGCTTGGACGTGGCCCAAGAGGCCTTGCCGGTAATCCTCGCCCTGCTCTCCTCCGGTTTGATCCAGACCAAGCCACCTGCAACCGAGGATGGGGCGCGATGAGAGCCAGAAATTTTAGGCAAGTGCTGCTGTGGGCTCTGGCCATGTGGAGTCTGACCGTTTTCTCCGGTAGCGCCGCCGAACCCAAAGGGCCGCACCTGGATTTAAAGGAAGCCTTGCACCTGGCCTGGAAAGCCAATCCCACTTTGAAGATCAGCCGTCTCCAGGCCCTCATCGCCGGCCAACAAGTGGTACGGGCCCGGTCGGGACTGCTCCCTCAGGTCCAATCCCAGGTGTCCCAGACCATCACCGATGATCCTTTGAAATTTAAATTTAGCGGCCCGAACGTTGCTGGCGGCGTTACCTCCTTTCCCCAGACCAATCGGAATTATTGGAGCAGCCAGACCACCATCAACCAGTTGGTCTTCGACTTTTGGGGCACGCCTTCCAAATACCTGGCGGCGATTAAGGGCCATCAGGCCAGTTTGCTGGACAAGGCCCAGACCCGGGATGACGTCTTTCTGACGGTGGCCCAGGGGTATTTCAGAACTCTCCGGGCCAAAAAATTGGTGGAAGTGGCCAAGCAGACGGTCTTCGACCTGGAACAGCATCTCAAGATTGCCCAAGACCAATACGAGTTCGGGGTGGTCACCTTCAATGACGTGCTGCAGGCCAAAGTTTCCCTGTCCGATGCCCAACAGAACCTGATCGTGGCCAAGACGGATTACATCGATATCCGGAGCGCCTTGAACAAAGCCCTGATGCTGCCGGTGTCCGCGCCCACGGTCCTGAAAGATGAAAATATTGTGCTCCAACCCCGGGGGCTGGCGCAGTCCACCGATGTAGCCTTGCAGCACCGCAGCGACCTCAAGGCCTCCCAGGAACGCATTCTACAGCAAGAAAAAGTGGTGACTGAAACCAGGGCCCAATACTTTCCCCGATTCTCGGTACAAGGGGGCCATTATTATCAACAAAACGATAGCCTGCTCCATGACAACCAATGGTTTGTCATTTTTGGCATGAACTGGAACATCTTTTCGGGCCTGGACACCAAGGCCGCGGTTTCCCAGGCCAAGCTCAAGATTGACCAGTTGCAGGAACAACACCGGGATTTGGATAAACAGGTCCGTCTCGATGTGCAAACCGCTTACCTGAAAATCAAAGAGACCGCAGACCGCATCAAGACCACCAAAACCGCGGTGACCCAGGGGGTGGAAAACCTGCGCCTTAATGAAGAGCGCTATAAAGAGAGTGTCGGAACCGCCACCGACGTGATCGATGCCGAGACCCTCCTGACCAGAACCCGGGTGAATTACTGGACCGCGGTGTACGATCATCAGATGTCCAAGGCTCAAATGCTGTGGGCCATCGGCGGCATCAACGAATTACTGCCACAGGAGATTCAAGCGCACCATGTCCCGTAAATTTTTCATCCGCGTAGGTATGGGCCTGCTGCTC
>JARRQO010000195.1:2862-7448 GCA_037381685.1 Deltaproteobacteria bacterium
GGGGTGGCCTACTGGATCTATATTCATATTTTTGTCAGCACTGACGACGCCTATGTGGCGGGCTACGTGGCCGTCATTTCGCCTCGGGTGCCGGGGCGGGTGTCCCAGGTGCTGGTGGACAACAATCAGCACGTCGTCCCCGGTCAGGTCCTGGTGATTCTGGAGCCCCAGGATTATGAGACCGCGGTGGCCAAAGAGGCCGGCAATCTGGGCCGGCTGCGCCAGGAAATGGCCCAGGCTTATGTGCGGGTGGCTACCGCCCGGACCAAACTGCCCCAGTCGGAGGCCAATTACCATCTGGCCGGGATTGACAAGACCCGTTACACCAATCTCTATGAACGCCGGGTTATCCCCAAGCAAACCCTGGATCAGGTGAACACCCGCTACCGGGTGAACCGGGCCGAAGTCCAGCGGAGCAAAAAGGAATTGCAGGAATCTTTGGCTGCCATCGGCGGTTCCACCAGTATCCCTCTAGAAGACCAGCCGGTCATCAAGGAAGCTAAAGCCAGACTGGCCCAGGCCCGCCTCAACCTGGGGTACACCCGGATCAGGGCCCAGGTGGAAGGCTATATCACCAAACGGCAGGTGGAGGTGGGCAACTGGGTGCAGCCGGGTCAACCGCTGATGATGCTGGTCCCCTTGAAAACCCCCCGGCTGTGGATCCAGGCCAACTACAAAGAAACCCAACTCACCAACGTGTACATCGGCCAACCCGCCAGGGTGAGCGTGGATACGTATCCGGGCATCGAATTCAAGGGCAGAGTGAATTCCATCATGGCCGGCACCGGCTCGGCCTTTTCCCTGCTGCCCCCGGAAAACGCCACCGGCAACTGGGTAAAGGTGGTCCAGCGCATCCCCGTCAAAATCACCCTGGTTCCGCCTTATCCAGCCAACCGGCCCCTGCGCCTGGGAATGTCCACCGAGGTTACCATCGATACCCGGCAACACACCGGCAAAAGGTTGCTGGGCCCGGATATCTATTAGCCTCAAGGCGAACATGAACCTCCGGTCCGGCCAATCTCAGAATCGCCCCACTCCGGTGAACCTTAATGGGGCTAAAATCCAACGGAAATGATAAGCCGGTTCGGCGGGGATTGATCAGGTGATAAGCTCGTAATGAGCCCGCAAAATAACAACGCCAAGGAAGTCAGCAAATGGCTCGTCACCATTGCGGTGATGGCGGGCACCTTCATGGAAATCGTTGACACCACGGTGGTCAACGTGGCCCTGCCCCATATCGCCGGCAGCCTGGCTTCCTCGGTGGACGAAACCACCTGGATTCTCACCGCCTACCTGGTCTCCAACGCGGTGGTCCTGCCCATCACCGGCTGGCTCTCCGCCCTGTTCGGCCGCAAGCGCTTCCTTATGCTCTGTATCACCCTGTTCACTGTCAGTTCCATGCTCTGCGGCATGGCCACCAATCTGGGCGAGCTCATTATCTTCCGCGTTGTCCAGGGGGTGGGCGGTGGTGCCTTGCAACCTATCTCCCAGGCCATCCTCCTGGAGACCTTCCCGGTGGAAGAGCGCGGCATGGCCATGGCCCTCTGGGGCATCGGCGTGATTATCGCGCCCATCGTGGGACCGGTCATGGGCGGCTGGGTGACGGACAACCTCACCTGGCGCTGGGCCTTTTATATCAACATGCCCATCGGCATCGTCTCCCTGCTGCTGACTTATCTCTTCGTCTTCGACCCCGATTATATCCGCGCCCAGCGCGCCGGTAGCATCGACTACTGGGGCCTGGGACTGCTGATTGTGGGTTTAGGGGCGCTGCAGATCGTGCTGGACAAAGGCGAGCGGGACGACTGGTTTTCGTCGGCCTTCATCACCCGCCTGGCCATCATCGCGGTGGTGGCCCTGGCCATTCTGATCTATCATGAGCTTAAAACCAGGCACCCCGTGGTGGACCTGCGCCTCTTCAAGGAGCGCAACTATGCCTCCGGCACCATCATCATGTTCTTTTTCGGATTTGTGCTCTATGGCAGCATCATGCTCCTGCCCCTGTTCCTCCAGACCCTCCTGGGCTATGACGCTACCCTGGCAGGCTGGGCCCTGGCCTTCGGGGGCATCGGGTCCTTGATGATCATGCCGGTGGTGGGCCGGCTGACCATGGTTATGGACAGCCGCAAGATAATATTTGTAGGTCTAGTCCTCAATGCCTATGCGGTTTATCTCATGAGCCTGTATAATACCGACATTAATTTCTTTCACGCCTGGTGGCCCCGGTTCATCCAGGGTTTTGGCCTGGGGTCCACTTTTGTGTCCCTCACCACCCTCACCATGTCCCGCGTCTCCCAGGAAAAGATGGGCAACGCCACGGGCATCTTCAACCTGATGCGCAACCTGGGAGGCTCTTTCGGCATCGCCACAGCCACCACTCTGCTGTCCCGGCGGAGCCAGTTTCACCAGAGCCGCCTGGTGGAACACCTCACCCCTTTGGCCCATCCCTTTAATGACTGGCAGCATCGCCTGTCCCAGGCCTTTCCGAGCCTGGGGAGCAACTGGCAGTTTTGGAACGCGCCCCAGGCCATGGCCAGCCTCTACCATGAAACCATACGCCAGGCGCGAATGCTGGCCTTCAGTGACGATTACTGGTTTTTTACCATCGTCTTTCTACTGTTGCTGCCCCTGGTTTTCCTGATGCGCCGTAGCCCCAAGGCAAGCGAAACCGAAGCCGGCGTAGAATCTCTTCCTTGATTTATGGCGCTCTGATATTATTTTCGGATATCGGCTTCATCCGGCCGGCATGATTCCCTGCGCCCCCAGGGCAAGAAGGATATCCCGTTGCGTCTCGTCAATCTCATTCTCCTGCTGATCGCCTTAGTTTTTTTCGTCTGGGTCTTGAATGAGTTGGGGTGGGACACCCTGGGGCACTATCTCTGGGAGGTGGGCTGGTATTGGCCGCTGCTCCTGCTGCCTTACGGGGTGGTCAACGCGGTGGTATCCTGGGCCTGGAAGCATATCATCATCAACCCGCCGGCCAAGGTCACAGTGGCGCGCCTGTTTTGGCTGCGCCTGGGAGGGGATGCTTTGAACCAGCTCACTCCCACCGCCTCTTTAGGGGGGGAGCCTTTTAAGGCCGTCCGCCTCCAGGCCGACGGCGTACCCCTCGAAGTGGCCAGCGCCTCGGTGGTGATCATGAAGGGCATCCTGTTTTTGAGCCTGACGCTGTATATCTTCACCGGGCTGGCCCTGGCCCCGGTCTTTCTGCCCCAGACAGCCAAGCATATGTTGCTCTTGTCCTTGGCGGCCCTGGGCCTGGCGGCCGTGGGCATCGCCTTCGTGGCGCTGCAGCGGCGGGGGCCCTGCGGGAACAGCTTCCGGTTTCTCTCCCGGCGGGGCTGGCTGCCCCACTTTCTCAGGGACCGAGAAGGTTTTCTGGAGGACCTGGATACGGCCATGTCCCAGTTTTACCGGCAATATCCGGCCCGGGCCGTGATGTCCTTTTTGCTGTTTTTCCTGAGCTGGTTAATTCATGCCGCGGAGGTCTACGTTATTTTCTGGCTGCTGGGCCATCCCCTCAGTTGGGGCCTGGCCATCTGCATGGATTCCCTGGCCATGCTCTTTACCGCCTTGGGATTTTTCATTCCCGCCTCCATGGGGGTCCAGGAGGGGGGCAACATCCTTTTGGCCATGGGCTTTAATCTGGGTTTTGATCTGGGGGCAGCCTTCAGCATTCTGCGGCGTATCCGGGAAGCCTTCTGGCTTTCCCTGGGCCTGATCGTGGTCTGGCGGGAGAAGTGAGGAGCAGGGGCAATTTATAGGTTTTAGGGATCAGAGATCAGGGATGTACGCACCATAAAGCGGCGCCTGCAAGGCGCCCTGCTTATTCAGAGAAATCATTTCCCGAACAACTGCACCGTTACTTCTTCCCCTTTGAACAGGCCTTCCACCCCCAGGGGAATCATCACCAGACCGTCGCTTTTCACCAGGGGGGACAGCAGCCCCGAAGGACCCAGGACCGGGTCGGCCCAGACCGTCTCGCCTTCCGGCCGCAGGCGCACCCGGACGTAGTCTTCCCGGCCCGTGGCCCCGGCCAGGTTGCGGGACAGTTGGGCGGAAATAGTGCGTCCCCACGACACCTGAGCGGTGAGCCCGCCCAGGCGCAGCAGCAAGGGCCGGCCCAGCACTTGCATGACCACCGCGGCGGAGGCCGGATGCCCCGGCAGTCCCAGGAGGGGTTTTGGGCCTGCGGGGCCCAGGGCCGCCAGGATGGTGGGTTTGCCGGGCCTCAGGGCCACGCCGTGCACCAGGACTTCGGCTCCGGGGAGGGCCTGAATGGCATGGAGGCTCAGGTCCCGGGCGCCCACGGAACTGCCCCCGGAGATCAGGATCAGGTCGGAGGCGTCAAGGGCCTCGGCCAGGATTTTCTGTAAGGCACCAAAATCATCCGGGATGATGCCGAGCCGCTGGGGGAGGCCGCCCCACTCCGCCACCTGGGCCGCGGCTAAATAGGCGTTGGAATCCCGGACCTGGCCGGGGCCGGGTTGGCCTTCCAGGGGGACTATCTCATCGCCGGAGGAAATAATGGCCACCCTGGGCCTTTGGTACACCCTCAGGTGGGTTACCCCCAGGGCCGCCAGCAG
>JARRQO010000196.1:0-11905 GCA_037381685.1 Deltaproteobacteria bacterium
ACAGCCGGTCAACCGTCCAGCGCGCCGCCTCAGCCTTTTTCGCCGCCGCCCGTTCCTCTCGGATTTCCTTCCGGGACTTCCGTTTGCCTTCTATCCGTTCCGCCCTGATCTTGGCGGACCTGGCCGGGGTCATATCGTCTTTATACTGGCGGCCCACCTTTTCCTCAATGACCTTGCCGTCTTTCTTGAAAACGATGTAATAAACCCGCTCCTTGCCGGGTCCGCCCAGGCGATCCACCACCCGGTAAAATACTCCGGGGTAACTGGTCTTGTGGCGCTTCATGGCTTGGCCTCCTTTCAGGTTGGAAAAGGTTGGAAATGTTAATCGCCCCCTCTGCATAAACCGGAGTGATTTTTTCCAACCCTATTTCCAACCTCTAAAACCACTATAAGGGTAAAAACAGGTATGTCAAGAAAAAAGTGAAAGCTATTTTACCAGAGAAATTAAGGGGATTTAAATAGTGCCGGTAATGGTGAGTAAATCACTCCCTTAGTGCTCATAACCCGAAGGTCGCAGGTTCAAATCCTGCCCCCGCTACCAAATAAAATCAAGGGCTTAGATGATTTTCTAAGCCCTTTTTCTTTTGGTCTGAAATCAGTTCCCCACAGTATTCCCCACATAGTCGGCAGAAATGCGGGCAGGCCCGGGTACCCCCTTCTAAAAACTTGTCCCGCCACCGATAGTAAAGACTTTCACTGATCTGGTACTTCCGGCAGATCTCTGCGACGGAACTCTCGCCCTTGAGCCCTTCCAAGACCGCCGCCATCTTGGTCTCCAGATCGATCTTGCGGCGCTTCATACTCACCCTCTGAGACATTATACTCGCTTAGCTTTATGTCTTAGCCCGTAGGGTAGCAGTATAAAGTTGCCAACAATTTGATCGCAGCAGAACCTACAATGAGATTTACTGTAAGAACACATTACATTTAATAAGGCGAGTATCACTTCCACTAATACGTAACGTCTTAACCACCTCCAATAGGGGGGAACAAAGCCACACGCTCATTACCTTGTAAAACAAAGTCCAGTTCCCGCCGGCGTCCATCAACAAAAAGCAGAGTCACTTCCTGCGGCGGCACTCCGAGAATGGGAAGGATTTGGGCAACCGTGGTTCCGGGTGCAACTTCCAGCGAGATACCTACGGCCGCGTTATAACCTGGTTTATAACGGCGGAGGGTGGCGTTTAATAAAACCAAAAGAGACATGGTTAAAATTAGGTTGCAGGGGATAAGAAGTCAAAGATTTTTAGGATCATAATCTGAACTCCGTTGAAGGAGGAGTCCCCCGGGCTCTCAGGGAGATCGATATTGACGACCTGAGCCTAGGGACTTATGATTAGTTTAGCAGAAGATGCTGGCCCCGCTGACCTGTTTCAACTCCTGCATGAGATGCCGGCATCGGCTTTTCCCCAACAACCATCTGTGAGGAGAAGGTTTATGGACAGAATTTTGAGAATTAACATGGGCGCCAATGGCGGCCCTCAGGCCACTGCTGTCCCGTTGGGAGAGTATGCCGGCTTAGGAGGCCGGGCCCTGACCTCCATTCTAGTGGGCAAAGAGGTGCCACCCACCTGTCATGCGCTAAGCGATGAAAACAAGCTGGTGATCGCGCCCGGATTGTTGACCGGCACTGCGGCCAGCAGCTCCGGGCGTCTGTCGGTGGGCTGTAAAAGCCCGTTGACTGGCACAATCAAGGAGGCCAATGCTGGCGGGCAGGGAGGCCAGACTTTGGCGCGTTTGGGTTATGCCGCCATTGTCTTGGAAGGCAAGCCCGCTGCCAACGACCTCTACAAGTTGTTCATCAATAAGGACGGGGTCAAAATCACTGTGGCCAATGAACTGAAAATGCTGCCTAATTATGATCTCGTCGAGCGCCTGAAGCAGGAACATGGCGATAAGATCGCCTGTATCACCATAGGACCGTGCGGAGAAATGAAGATGGCCTCCGCCACCGTTGCTGTCACCGATATGGAACTGCGGCCAACCCGCCACGCCGGCCGGGGCGGCGTGGGGGCCGTTATGGGCTCCAAGCAGGTGAAGGCTATTGTCCTTGACGACACGGGCATGGGGATGCGTCGGCCCAAGGATCCGGAAAAGTTCAATGCGGCCAATAAAAAATTTGTCGAGGGCCTTAAGAACCACCCGATCACGGGAGAGGCGCTGCCGGCTTATGGCACTAACGTCTTAACCAACATCCTCAACGAAGCTGGGGGCTACCCTACGTACAACTTTTCCCAGGGCCGCTTTGACGAGGCTCACCTGATCAGCGGCGAAACCGAGGCCGAGACTATGTTGGCCCGGGGCGGACAGCCCACCCATGGCTGCCATCGCGGCTGTGCGATTCGCTGCTCCGGCATTTATCATGACAAAGATGGCCATTACCTGACCAAGCAGCCAGAATACGAGACCGTCTGGGCCCACGGCGGTAATTGCGGCATCTGCGACCTGGACGCCATCGCCATGCTGGATTTTCTGGACGATAATTATGGCATCGACACGATCGAGATGGGGGTAACCGTCGGCGTGGTCATGGAAGCGGGCCTGGCCAAGTTCGGCGATGCCCAGGCGGCCATCGAGATGGTGAAGGAAGTGGGCAAGGGGACTCACCTGGGCCGCATTTTGGGGGCGGGGGCCGAGGTCACCGGCAAAGTCTTCGGCCTAGAACGGGTCCCGGTGGTCAAGGGGCAGGCCATACCGGCCTATGATCCCCGTGCGGTGCAAGGTATCGGGGTCACTTATGCCACCAGTACCATGGGCGCCGACCACACCGCCGGCTATGCCGTGGCCACCAATATTCTGAAGGTGGGCGGTGACGTTGACCCACTCACGCCCCATGGCCAGATGGAGCTGTCCCGGAATCTGCAGATTGCCACAGCAGCGGTGGATGCCACCGGCATGTGCCTGTTCATCGCCTTTGCCGTCTTGGATCAGCCGGAGACATTCCAGGCTCTGATCGATATGATCAATGCCTTCTATGGTCTGTCTCTGGATGCCAACGGGGTTATGGAGTTGGGCAAGCAGATTATCAAGGTTGAAAAGAATTTCAACACCCGGGCAGGCTTTACTAAGGCCCACGACCGGCTGCCCCGGTTCTTCCAGAAGGTTCCGCTGGGCCCGCACCATGTGACTTTCAAAGTGTCAGACGAGGATCTGGATGCCGTGTTCATGGAAGAAGTATTTGCCCAATAGCGGGAACAACTGGTATTTCCCAAGGTGAGGCCGGTTGCCAGCCTTACCTCGTTCATTCGTTGCCAAGGCTGCAAGGTTCTTTATCATCATAGGCTGAATGTCTTGGAAGAACGGGAAGCTCGCATGACCCAAATTCCCGCCAGCACCGCCGCCACACTCTGCTTGCAGGTGCAGCCAAATACAGTGCCGCGGTTTCTCCCGCTCTGCCAGCAGGGTTTCCAGATTAAGGTACCCGCCTGCGGCAGCATCAGGACCATTCTTTGCCAATATCTCGGCTTGAGCCAGGATTACCTGGAGGGCAGGGTGCAAACCATATTTCTCAATGGCAAAGCGGTGGATGATCTCGATGCTACCAGTGTCGGACCGGGCGACACCCTGGCCCTGTCCGCCGCCCTCCCCGGACTGGTGGGCGCGACGATGCGCCGCGGGGGCTATTTGGCTGGTCTGCGAGCTAACATCAGCCAAGGCGAGCAGGATCAGGCGCTGGCCGGCGGGGAATGCCTGGTGAAATTAAAGCTCTTTAACCTTTTGACCGACGAGTTAGGACCGTTTTTTCTGGCGCAAGGCATTTGGATCAATCAGGCGGTTCTTGCAACATTCCTCAAACGTCAGCCGGAGGATTTCTGGACGGGCCTTTTGGCGGCTGAGCTCAATGGGGAAGTACTTGAGCCTCAAAATTTACCGGCTCTAGCCTGGCCGGATGGGGATGCCTTAGTTCGCCTGAACATTCTAGTAAGCAGTAAGTAACTCAATCATTATTCTGAACTAACATGGCCAGAATACGACCGGAAACTTATAAATTTTGCCCCCAGTGCAGCTGTACCTTGGAAAGGCGTCTGGTGAAGTCTGGAGACCCTGCACAACTCTGTTGTCCCCGATGCGGCTTTATCTTTTATCTTGACCCCAAGGTCGTGGTTGTGGCCATGATTCCAAAGGACAATGGCCTGGTGCTGGTGCGGCAGGATCGGGACCATCGCTGTGACTCCTGGGTGCTGCCCGGAGGCTTTGTCAACTTGGGCGAATCTCTGGAAGAGGCCGTGATTCGTGAAGTGCGGGAAGAAACCCGACTGTTAATCCGAGTGGATCGGGTATTAAATGCCTATTCCTATCCGGGCAGTCAAAAAGTGGTGCTCAGCTTTGTTACCGAATACCTTCTCGGTGAACTGGCTCCAGGAGATGAAACCCTGGAAGCCAGAGTATTCACTCCTGAAGAGATCCCCTGGGACAGACTGGGTTTTCAAACCACTCACAGGGCCTTGCGAGTCTATTTGTGTACGTTCTCAAGTAAAGTGTATGCCAGTTAGACAGCGGATGATGATTGTGCGGGGACCGTGCTTGGCCTAAATTCCTGTCAGCGGCAGGGTCTCCAACCGGCCGGGCTTGCCAAGCAGGATACGGATTGCTTCCATAGCCTGGAGGCTGGCCGTCAGGGTGACCACCGGAGCCAGCGCCCCCGGGGCGTTCTCAGCCTCTGAAGGGGCGGCCTCCGGGAAGAGCCAGGCTGACTGGTCCTGAGGCAAGATGGTGGTAACCTGGCCGAAGGCGCCGCTCACTGCGCCATGCACGACGGGGACCCCGGCGGCTTGGGCCGCAGCTACGAGCTCCCGACGGGCCACCAGGGTATCCAAGGCATCCAATACTACCTGCACCTCGGGGAGAAGGTCTTGCAAAAGCCCTTGGCTCAGAAACTCCGGAATGGCCTTGATCTCCAAGGCCTCATTGATAAGGCTCAGATGCTGGACGGTGACCAAGGCCTTATTTTGGCCTATGGTCTCGGCCGTGGCCAATAACTGACGGTTTAGATTAGAGGGCGTAAAGTGGTCGCCGTCCGCCAGGCAGAAACCTCCCACCCCGGCCCGGGCCAGGAGTTGGGCTTGGTAACCTCCCAGCCCGCCCAGCCCGATCACCAAAACCCGGCTGCGCCATAAGGTAAGCTGATCCGCCGCGGAAAGACCAGGGAAGTTACACTCAAATTCTTCCGGAAAGATGCCCTCCTCCAAAGCCAACTCCAGGGCTTTACGTCGGCTGAGGCCCCGCTCTGTGGTCCAGGAATCCAATTCATGCCGCGAAATCATCAGAAATTCCTGGCCGCTTCTCATCTTTATCGATGCCTTAGATTTTAGAGACATAAGATTAATCCGTTGCTGGTTTATGCAGTAAAGGCATTGGCATCGTAAGTCAGATCGGCAAGGTTATAATTTTTTGCCAGAGGGATTAAGGTGGGACGCCAGGCTGTCAAACGCCACCGCCAGCCAGAAACTTTAAGTAACCTTGGGGGTGGGTATTTCATCCATCTCATAACTCAAGGGGTTTGCCCCTATATTTCTGAGTTTGGCAGCAAAGATTCTCCTATTATTTTAACAGAATATCGATCTTGTGACCAACCGAAGGCAGCACTTACCAAGTACGGCGAACTTGAAAAATTTGAGCAGAACCGGCGCAATCTCATCTTCTTCCGGCTACGGCAAGCCAGGTACAAGCCGGAGCCTCCGGCCTTGAAATATGATCTGCCGAACCTAACATAGTTGGTATAACTGGGTATGAGGAGGTTCAAGATGTACGTTTATCTGGTCCAACATGCCGAGGCCGCCAAGGAATCACCCAAGGACCTGACGGAAAAGGGCCGCCTGGACATGGAAAACGTGTCCCATCACCTGAAAAGGCTGAAGGTGCCGGTCACACAGATATTTCATAGCGGCAAAACCAGGGCCCAGACTACCGCCAAAATCCTGGCCCAGCATTTAAATCCCCCCAGCGGGGTTTCGGAAGCCCCGGGATTGGCGCCGCTGGATGATCCCCAAATCTGGTCGGGCCGCATCGCTCAAATGGATGAGGATATCATGCTGGTGGGGCATCTGCCCCATTTGGGCAAGTTGGCCGCCATCCTCTTAAGCGGTGATCAAAACAGAAACGTCATCAATTTTCAGATGGGCGGCGCTCTCCGCCTCCGGCGCATGTCGCCCTACCAATGGGCGGTGGATTGGATGGTGATCCCGGAACTCATCCTTTAGCCGGCGTCAAGGGCCGGCGCTTGCGGTCTAGAGTTCTAATTGAGCCCAGGGCTTGCGGCCGCGCCGCATTGACATAAGCTTCAAAATGCTTAACTTAACGGGCGTTCCCGCGGTATCTTTCTGGAGTGAGGTGAGGCAATGGAGGGGGTAAAGGCTGACTCTGGGGCTGGCCTTTATCGCCTGGCCGCTGCCTGGTGTGACCATTCTATCCCTTTCCTCAAAGGTTCCCGGTTTTTTCCTAGTTGGTTCGGGCTTACTCGGCAGGATAAACCTTTGGTCCTGCCGGTAGAAGAACAACGCCAAGCCGAGGCGCAGTGATGATACAAGGGCTTGAATTAATTAAAAATCTCGCTGAACTTGACCGGGAGCTTACCGACCGGGTGGAAGCAGCCCGCCGGTCGGCCGAGCTTAGGATCAAGCGCGCCGAAGAAGAGAGCCGGCGCTTGGTGGCCGAGGCCGAAGCCCAAATCCGCCGGCTGGAAGAAGACTCCAGGGCTCGCCTCACTGAGGACCGCGCCCGGCTGGCTGAGGAGGCCCGCACCCGGGCCGCGGGTGAGAAGGAATGCCTGCACTCCCAGGCTGAGCCCAATTTCGATCGCGCCGTGGAATTTGTGCTCTCCGAGGTCATCCCGTGATCGCCCGGATGGAAAAACTTTTCATGGTGGGCCCCAGGCCGTTGGCGCCCACGGTTTTATTCCAGCTGCAACAGGCCGGGGTGGTCCAGGTCGACTCCCTGCCCACGGACCGGATGAAGGCCTACCGGCTGGACTCCGGGGAGGAGACCCGGCTCCGCCAGTGGGAAGCCGCAGCAATCTCCGCAGACCATACCTCGAGTCTTTTGGGCTTGGAGCTCGATGCCGATGCGCCGCCTTTCCAGGGCGACCCGGAGGATGCCGGGGCTAGGGCGTCAGCCTATGAACAGCGAGCCGCCGGTGTGGTGGAACGGCGGGAGCAGCTCAAAGACGAACTCCAACTGATAGGCCAGTATCAGGAAGTCCTGGAGCATCTGGCGGCAGCCGTCCAGGGCCTGGACAAAAGCCCCCGGCTGGCGGTTATCCCCTTTTTGGTCGAACGGGCCGAGGACCTCGAGCTGTCCGAACAGGAACTCACCTCGACGCTGGAGGACCGTTTTCTTTTGTTTCAGGGCTCGGTGGGGGACCTGATCGTGGCGGTCATCATTACCCTAAAGCGGGATGCGGAAGCAGCCAGAGGCATTCTGGCCCACGAGGGTTTGCATGAACTCCCCCGCCTGGGGGAATACGCCCGGATGGATTTAGGGGCCATGGCGGCGCGCTTGACGGCCAGGTCAAAGCAGGCCCCCCGGGAACTGGCCGGAGTGGAAGAAGAATTGCGCCATTTGCGGCAGGAAGCCGGGAGGGAGTTGAGCGGCCTATGGCTCCAGGCCACCGATGAGGCCAAGCGCCTGCACACCCTCAGGGCCATGGGCTCCGGCCGCTATGGCTTCGCCCTGTTCGGCTGGGTGCCCCTCAGCCGCAAGCACCAGGTGGTGGACCTCATGAACCGGCTCGACGATCAGGTCCTTTATGCCTTCGAGCCCGCGGCAGAACATCAGGAACCGGAGCGGATTCCGGTCATGTTGGAAAATTCCCCCTGGGTCAGGCCCTTCGAGGCCTTGATCTCGTTTCTGAACACGCCGCGCTACGACAGCTGGGACCCCACCTGGCTCACCGCCGCCCTGTTTCCCCTGTGGGTCGGTATGGTTATCGGGGACATCGGCTATGGCCTGGTCTTTGCCGCAATCGCCTGGTATTTGTATACTTTTGTGAGACGCGGCCAGACGCTCCGGGTGGACTTTTTCAAGATCCGGCTGGCCCCGCAGGGAGTAGCGCAGCTGGTGCGCATCATGGTTCCCATAATCGTCTGGACCCTGGTCTGGGGCCTGGTGTACGGCGAGTTCTTCGGCAACCTGTTCCAGCGCCTGGGCATCTTCAGCACCGCGCAACAGCCGGGATTGCTCCCCACCCTGATTCCCCGGACCGAAACCGCGGTCACCGCCACCTTGTTGATTCTGGTGTCCATCGGGTTCGGGGTTTTACAGGTGCTGCACGGTTTTCTGCTCAAGGCCCGAATGAGCCGCCGTCAGGGTGAAAGCAAGCATTTCTGGGAAGGCAGCGGCTACTTCGGCGGCGTCGCCACCCTGGTCCTTTTCGGCTACGCCTTCATGACCGGGGGCTATCCCGTCTGGCTGCTGATTTTGATGCTAACGGGCGCGGCCTTGTTTGTAATCGGGATGCTCCGGGCCAGGATGCCCCTGATGGTGGCGGAACTGCCCACCCAAGGCGGCCATATCCTGAGCTACATCCGGATCTACGCCGTGGGGTTGGCTTCGGCCATTCTCGCCAACCTGGCCACGGACATCGGGTTTGCCCTGGTGCCGCAAGGCGGGGTCATCGGGGTTGTGGTGGGGGTCCTGGTGGGGGTGGCGCTGGGACTGCTGATCCACGCCATCCTTCTGATTCTGCTCACCGTAAGCCATATTCTCCAGCCCATTCGTCTCATCTGGGTGGAATTTTTCACCAAGTTTGATTTCTACACCTTAAGCGGCAGGCCATCCTGTCTATTCTCGGGTTCTTACTCCTGTTCGCTACAGCATTCGCGGCGCCGGCGCTGGCCGCCGAGGGCTCCGGCATCACGCTGAACCAGGGATTGACCGCGATCGGCATGGGGCTGGCCGTGGGCCTAAGCGCCCTGGGAACCGGCCTGGCCCAGGCCCGCATCGGCGCGGCGGGGCTCGGCAGCGCGGTGGAAAAACCGGAATCGCTGGGTTTGGCCCTCATTTTCTTGCTGTTGCCCGAGACCCTGGTAATCTTTGGATTGGTCATTGCCTTCATCCTGCTTGGGAAGCTGTGATGCCGAAACTGGAGGAAATTCTCCAGGCCGAGGTGGCCTCCGAGATCGACGGGATCTTGGCTGAGGCGGATAAACAGGCGGCCGCGCTGGTCAGCGAGGCGAAAAGCCGCGCCGCCGCCCGGCTGGCAGCCTACCAAAAGAAGCTCGAGGCGGAGGTCCGCACCGCCACCCAGCAGGCGCAAAGCGCGGCTGAACTCGCCGTGTCCAGCGCCCGCATGCAGGCCAAAGGAGAGGTGATGGACCTCTTGCGGCAAAAGGTCCTGGCGGCTCTGGAAAAGACTTCCTCCCAACCGGGCTACGGTAAGATTCTCCAGGCGCTGGCCGAAGAAGCCCTAAGTGTGGCGGGAACCGCAGAGGCCGTGATAGTGACCCCCCCAGACCGGGAGAAACTGGAAGAGTGGGCCCAACGCCAGGGGCTGGAACTGCAGACCGACCCGGAGCTTCGTCTGGGGGTGCGGATCGTGGGCCGCGGCGGCGCTACGGTGGAAAATACATTGCTGGAGAGGCTGCAGCGCGTCTGGAACACCCTGGGTCCCGGGGTGGCCGGACTGCTTTGGGAGTGAGGCCACAGGGTTGACCGACGATTTTGGCTATTTAAACGCCCGCCTCCGGGTAAGGCGGAGCCGCTTGCTGCCGGAGGGCTTTTTCAACGAGGCCCTGAGGCTGGGCTTCCCGGAACTGGTGAAGGTTTTGGGCGAAACCGTCTATGGCCCGGACCTCACCGGAGAAGACCTGGCGGACGTAGACCAGGCCGCAATGGCCCATTTGAACCGCACGGTGGGAGATTTGCCCCGTCTGGTGGCAGGAGAGGCTAGGGAGGCAGTCAGCCTACTGCTGCTGCGCTCCGATTTGGCCAATGTGCGGACCATCCTGCGGGGCAAGCAGGCGGGCTGGACGGGTGAGGAAATCATGGGCCACCTCGGCGCGGGCACGATTCCCCCGGCTCTTTATGGCCATCTGGTGGAGGCCCCTGATGCGGCCTCCCTGGCCCAACTGCTCACCTTGCCCCGGCACCCCATCGCCCGGGCCCTCCGGGAGGCCGTGGCCGCTTCCCGGGAACCCCTGGAAATGGAGATCACCCTGGACCGGAGATTTTACGCGGCTTTGCTGCGCCGGGCCCAAGAGTTGAACCAGCCCTACCTGGCCAGTTTCATGAGGTTTGAGATCGACGCCTTGAACCTGGCCACCGGCCTCAAGCTGTCCACGGTGGGCTTCGCCGGAGAGTTGCCGCGGTTTTTCCTGCCGGGAGGCAGATGCGTGGGCCAGCCCCTGTTTGAGTTGCTGGCCGCGGGAGAAGTGGCGGCCCTGGAGGAGTTGAGCAACACCGATTTTGCCCGGGTGACCGAAGTGCGGGACCTCTCCACCCTGGAACGGGAGCTCCGCTGCCTGCTTCTGGCCAAGGCCAAAGCAGGCGTGAAGGACGTGCTGGGCGCCGGCATGGCCAACGATTACATCCTGCAAAAAGAGTGGGAGGCGGGCCGGATTCGCCTGTTGGCCCGGCGAGCCTTTTTCGGGCTGCCCCCCGGGGCGGTGGAACCGGAGGTTTTCTGCCGATGAAAATTGCGGTTTTGACCGATCCCGAATCCGCAGCGGGCTACCGCCTGGGGGGCCTGGAAGTGGCCCTGGCCCATGATGCGGCCGAAGCCCGGGAGGTGCTGGCCCGTCTGGTTCAGACCAGAGACTATGCCCTGATTTTAGTCAACCTGGCCTTGTTGCCGGACCCTTACCAGGCGGTAAAAAGGGAGCTGCGGGGCCGGGATCTCCCGGTCCTGCTTCCGGCTCCGGGACACCGGGATGCGGTGGCCGTTGCCGACGAGGCTGCCGAAGAGTACATGCGGGAGCTGGTCAGAGAAACCATGGGCTACGATATCAAGCTTTAAAAGCCAGATTAGCGGGAGGCATTTATGACCAAGAGGCGCGTTTTACCACTGCCGGCCCGCTTCAGCTGGGAGGAACCATGATCCGTGGAACTATCCGGAAAATCACCGGCCCCGCGGTGATCGCCAAAGGGATGCTGGGCTCCCGCATGTACGACATTGTCAAGGTGGGGGAAGAGGAACTGGTGGGGGAAATCATCCGCCTGGAAGGAGACACCGCCTTTGTCCAGGTGTACGAAGACACCTCCGGGCTTTTGGTCGGCCAACCCGTGGTGTCCACCGGGGTGCCGCTGGCCGTGGAACTGGGCCCCGGCCTGCTGAATGCGGTGTTTGACGGGATTCAGCGGCCGCTTCATGCGATCCAGGAAAAAACCGGCAACTTCATCTCCCGTGGGGTGGAGGCGGTGGCGCTGGACCGTCAGAAACAATGGGACTGGAACCCCCAGGTCAAGGCGGGCGCTGCGGTCACCGGGGGCATGATCCTCGGGACGGTTCAGGAATTCCGCTTCACCCACAAAATCCTGGCGCCTCCGGACGTCAGCGGCGTGGTTAAAGAGATTAAACCGGCAGGCTCCTATGCCGTGGAAGAACCGGTGGTGGGGCTGGAAGACGGCGCCGAGCTTAAAATGTTTCATTTGTGGCCGGTGCGGCGCGCCCGCCCGGTTAAGGAAAAGCTCGATCCCACCGCGCCGTTCCTGTCGGGGACGCGCATCCTGGACGTGCTGTTTCCCGTGGCTATGGGCGGCAACGCCGCCATTCCCGGACCTTTCGGCTCCGGCAAGACAGTCACGCAGCAATCCCTGGCCAAATGGTCCAACGCCGATATCGTGGTCTATGTGGGCTGCGGGGAGCGGGGCAACGAAATGACCGACGTGCTCATGGACTTTCCCGAACTCATAGACCCCAAAACCGGCGACCCTCTGATGCACCGCACCGTGCTGATCGCCAACACCTCCA
>JARRQO010000197.1:0-5612 GCA_037381685.1 Deltaproteobacteria bacterium
GTCTGAAGGCGCTGGGTGATGGCGTTGGCGGCTAAATCCGAGCCGCTGACCTTATGACCCTGGCGCACCAGGAGTTCGGCCAGGCCGCTCATGCCAATGCCGCCGATGCCGATGAAGTGATAGGTTTTTTTAATATTCAATTTCATGTTTTCTTTGGAAATTTTGTAAGAATTAAAGCATTCTTACGGCGGGCAGTGCCCGCCCTACATTTATTTTGTCATTCTGTAATTTCCGTAAAAGGGGCAAACCCTGATTCTTTAAAAAGCTCTGACCAATGAGGAAGATTGTCTGCGAGTTTCCAGTTACGGTTGCATTTATGGCAAAAATAGAAATAATTTTTTTGTTGAATTTTTTTCAAAAGAACAGATCCGCAGCAATCACATACTAAATCAGGAAGATTTTCGAGGCTCACGGTATCTGGTTTGCCACATTGAAGGCAATTTTGTGAGACTAAACCACCCGCACGGCTTTGTACGAGTAATGCTTTGGAACTGCAGCATGTTGATTGCTTCTTACTAAATAAAAATCGTTTGCTTCGCATTATTTACATCTTAGTCAATGTAGGGCGGGCATTGCCCGCCGTCTTTTTCATTCTCCAAATTTATCGTTCGGATGAAAAGAAACTCCTTCGCCCCAATTCAATGGATACAACCCTTCCTGCACATAACGGTGGAAGGTAGAAGAAGGCCAATCTTTGGGACAATCCACCAACCCGTGTTTCACCGGATTATAATGGATATAATCCAGATGTCTTTGGAAATCCTGGTCATTACGAATAAGGTGCTCCCAAAACCGGTTTTGCCAAACCGAATTCGTCCGATGCCATTTCGATTCCTTTGAAAATTTAGCCTTGATTAGCCCCCAACGTTTGGAAAAATCCATATCTCGTTCCGGCAACGTCCAGATGCAGTGCAGATGTTCCGGCAATAATACCCAAGCATCAACGTTAAAAGGGTGGGTCGATTGCACCTCCATAATAACCTTTTTGAAGATCATTCTATTATTAATGTCGTAGAAAAGTTTTCTGCGCCGATGGGTCACCACCGTAAAAAAGAAGGTCCCTCCGGGTTGTTGTGCCCTTATATACCGAGGCATTTTCGCATCTCAGCGTAGATGATGGCGGGCAGTGCCCGCCCTACATATTTTTTTCAGAATCAAGGCGCGTTGATCAAATCCATGCAGCCCTGGACAATATCTTGGGCCGCGTCGGGCTTTGCCAGGGTGCTTTGGCCAGGGTGCGGCTGGCTTCCTCCATTTTTTTCAGGGTTTCGGGTTCGGTTAGGAATTGGTTAATCTTATCAGCGAACGCGGCTTCGGTAAAATCTTTATTTAAAAAAACCTCTCCGGCCCCGGCTGCGGCCAGAAAGCGGGCGTTGAACTCCTGGTGGTTGTTGGCCGCGTAAGGGTAGGGCACCAGAATGGCGGCCCGGCCTACCGCGGTGAGTTCCGCCAGGGTGGAGGCCCCGGCCCGGCAGACCACCAGGTGGGCCCGGCGCATCAGGGCCGCGACTTCGGGGGTAAAACCCATCACTTCCGCAGCAAATCCGTGCTCCCGGTAGCCCGCAGCGACGATTTCCCGGTCGGCCTCGCCGGGGAGATGGAGAAAGAAAAGGCGGTCTTTCAGGGCCGAAAGCATCGGCAGCCCGGCCAGCACGGCCATATTGAGGTGGTGGGCTCCCTGGCTGCCGCCGGTGATCAGCACCGTGAAGGGGGCCTCGGCTCGGGGCAAGCCGGGTTCAAAAAACTCCGGCCGGATGGGATTGCCGGTCCAGAGGCAGCGTCCCGGGGGGAAATGGTCCTGGCCGGCGGGAAAGGACACGAAGATTTTCCGGGCCAGCCGGGCCAGATACCGATTAGTGGCCCCGGGGATGGCGTTTTGTTCGTGTAAGACCAAGGGAATTCCCAAGAGCCAGGCCGCCAGGCCCACAGGCCCGGAGGAGTGCCCGCCCAGGCCCAGGACCAGGTGAGGCTTGAGGCTTTGCAACCGGGCGCGAGCCGCCAGGATGGCTGCCGGCATTCCCAGGAGGGTGCGGGTCCGGCTGAAAATCCCTTCGCCCTTCAGGGCCCCGGCGGCAACGGGCTCCCAGGCAAAGCCGTAGCGCTCCAGGATCTGGGTGGTGACTGCCTTGGGAGTGGTAAGGAAAGTGACCGTGGCGTGGTGGCGATGCTGGAACTCCTGGGCCACGGCAATGCCGGGAAACAGGTGCCCACCGGTGCCGCCCGCGGCGATTACCACCTTCAGGTCAATGGGGTTTCCCATTTTTACCACCCCGCTGGAAGCCAACCTTTTTGCCCTGGCCCTCTGCTATTTTTTGGAGAGAGGGGAAAATAACTGGCTGGAGATGCCAATTGTTTCACCCCCATCCTAACCCTCCCCCATCAAGGGGGAGGGAATTTTTAACTTTTAGCCAAACTGTCATTATAGGTTCTTGTTGGTATTTTTCACTAGATCTCAATCTTCCGGGGTCACCGCCGGCTTAGGGGCCTTGGGCGGCGGTCCTAAAGGGAACTTGATCTGGCGGCTGATATTCAGCAGAATCCCCACGGCCAGCAGATTGACCAGCAGTCCGGAGCCCCCGTAACTGAGGAAGGGCAGGGACAGCCCCTTGGTGGGCAGGATGCCGCTCACCACGCCCATGTTGATAAAGGCCGGCAGACCGATCATCAGGGTTAAACCCAGGGCCAGGTAGGAACCGAAAGCGTCCGGGGCCTTGAGGCTTAAGCGAATCCCCCGGCAAATGAGGATGGCAAATAAGGACAGCACCAGCAAAAACCCCCAGAAGCCCATTTCTTCGGTAAAAATGGCCAGGATAAAGTCGGTGTGGCAGTCCGGCAGGTAGAAGAGCTTAGCCCGGCTCTGGCCGGGACCCAGACCCCACAGGCCTCCGGAGCCGATGGCCAGCAGGGACTGCTTGAGCTGGTAGCCCACATCCTGGCCGTGCTTCCAGGGGTCCATGAAGGACAGGATCCGGGCGAATTTTTTGGGGTCCCGGAGCACCATCCACACTCCTAAGGGGATGCAAGCGCTTAAGCTCAAAAGAATATGGGTTAGCCGGGTGCCGCCGACAAAGAGCATGATGAAGACTATGGTCAGCAAGGTGACGGAGGTGCCGAAGTCCGGTTCTTTGAGGATCAGGGCGATGAACAGCCCGGCCACCAGCATGTGGGGCAAAAAACCGATGGCGAAATATTTGATCTTTTCTTGCTTGCGGGACAGAGAAAAGGCCATAAACAGAACCATGGCCAACTTGGCGAATTCCGACGGTTGGAGGTTGACGGGTCCCAGGTGCAGCCAGCGGGCCGCGCCCCGGACCTTGCCGCCGATGACGGGGGCAAAGACCAGAACCAGGGAGAACAGGGAGAGCAGGAGGATGGGATAGACCCAGCGCTTATAGTGATGGTAGTCAATGCTGCGTCCTAAAAAGAGGGCGCCCAGACCCAGGAGGGCATACAGGCCCTGGCGCTTGAGGAAGAAATAGGCGTCGCTGTATTGGGCCAGGGCCATGAGGTTGCTGGCGGTGAAAATCATGGCCATCCCCAGGGCCAGCAGGGAGAAGGCGGTTAGCTGGAGAGTCTGGTCGTAGTGGACCGGCGCCTCTATCTGGGCCTTAGCCTCTTTCGCCATGCAGCAGCTCCATTACCAAGGTTTGAAAAGTTTGACCGCGATGGGTGTAGTCCCGATACATATCGAAACTGGCGCAGGCGGGGGACAGGAGCACCACTTCCCCGGGCCGGGCCAGGGACGCGGCTTGGGCCAGCGCGGCAGCCATGTCGTCGGCCAAATAAACCGGGGCCAGGCCTTGCCACACCTGGGCCAGGCGCTGGCGGGTTTGGCCGAGGAGCACCAGGGCCTTGACCCGGGTGTGCACCAGTTTATTTAAAAGAGAAAAATCGCTGTCTTTGTCCCGGCCGCCGGCGATGAGGATGATGGGGCGATCAAAATGGGCTAAAGAGCGGGCCACCGCGCCCACGTTGGTGCCCTTGGAATCGTCATAGTACGAAACCCCGCGGATATCGGCCACCCATTCCAGCCGGTGGGGCAGGCCGCGAAAATTGGCCAGCACTTGCCGGCAGGCCTCGGGGTCGGCGCCGGCATCCAGGGCCAGGATCAGGGCAGCCAGGATATTTTCCAGGTTGTGCCGTCCGGCCAGGCGAATATGTTTCAGGGGAAAAGTTGCTTGTTGGGCGGCTAAGCGGACCTTGAGGGCCTCGCGGTCCAGCCAGGCCCCGGCCTGCAGAGGTCGGGTTGCAGAAAAATAATATACGCGGCTTTCATTGCCGTTGAGGGCCGCAACCGCGGCGTCGTCGGCGTTGAGGACCTGGAGATCGCCGGGGCCCTGACGTCGGAAGAGACTGGCCTTGGAGGCGATATAGGCGTCGAAGCCAGGGTAGCGATCCAGGTGGTCCGGGCTGAGGTTTAACAGCGCGGCGGCTTGGGGATGGAAGCAGGAGGTGGTGTCCAACTGGAAGCTGCTTACTTCCAGCACCAGGCAGTCGGCGTCGTCCTGGCGGGCCAGCAGGGAGACCGCCGGGGTGCCGATATTGCCGCCCACCAGCGGTTTTTGACCCGAGGCGGCGAGGAACTCTCCCAGCAGGGTGATGGTGGTGGTCTTGCCGTTGGTGCCGCTTACGGCCAACAGGGGCCGCTGGAAGAAGGGACTGGCCACTTCCAGTTCGCCCATGACCGGTATGCCTGCGGCCTGGGCTGATGTAAGCCAGGGGAGTTCCGGCGGCACTCCGGGGGAGAGCACGATGGCGTCGTAGTTTTGCCATGGGGGCTGGGCCACGTTTAGCTCTTCCGTTACTCCCAGACCGGTAATGTCCCGGCGCGGAGCCGCCAGTTCCTCGGGGGTAGCCTGGTCGGTGACCGTCACCCGGGCGCCCTGGCCCGTGAGAAAGCGGCACAAGGCCACGCCGGTGCGGGCCAGGCCGACTACCAGGATATTTTTGTTGGCGAAATCCATGACATCTATCGTAATTTCAAGGCGCTCAGCGAGAGCAATCCCAAGATAATGGCAATGATCCAAAAACGCACGATGACCTTGGGTTCGGGCCAGCCTTTCAGTTCAAAGTGATGATGCAGCGGCGCCATGCGGAAGATGCGGCGGCCGTTGCTTACTTTGAAAAAACTCACCTGGAGAATGACGGATAAGGCCTCTACCACAAAGAGGCCGCCCACAATGGCCAGCAGAATTTCCTGCTTGGTAGCCAGGGCCACGGTGCCCAGGATGCCGCCCAGGGCCAAGGCACCCACATCCCCCATGAAGACCTGGGCGGGATAGGCGTTAAACCAGAGGAAGCCCACGCCCGCGCCCACCAGGGCGCCCAGGTAGATGGAGAGTTCTCCCACTCCCCGCACATAGGGAATGGAGAGATAGGTAGCGGTCTTGATATTGCCTCCCAGGTAGCAAAAGATCATATAGAAGGCGGCGGCGATGGTCACCGGCCCGATGGCCAGGCCGTCCAGGCCGTCGGTAAGACGTCTGCTCGCAACAAGAGGTGCAATAGGCGAAAACCTTATGATTGGAGATAACAGCTTTCAGGTTGTTGGAATAGTAAAGAGTGAATCCAGTTTAGGATCAGATGTGCAACTCCCGGATCAGGAAGTTGAT
>JARRQO010000198.1:0-4559 GCA_037381685.1 Deltaproteobacteria bacterium
TAGTGACTCTAGGGGGTCAGATCCATGGGACATATGGTTCCGTGTCTTTCAGGCAAGCTGGGACTTTTCCAAACCTAGACACCCAAATTCTTCCCCCCACAGATGACCTTAGAGGATATTCAAATCATATACGCAGGTTTTGAAGGCCTGATGATAAGTTATGGCTTTGGCAAGCTATCGACGCAATCGTCACCGGGAGAAAAACCCAAAGATCATTTGACTCTACGTTCTATCCCTGGTTCCTTGCGAGATGGAAACGGATGATTTATGCTTACGAAACAGTTTGCTTTGGCAGCAATTAGATGTGCCTAAAATAAAATTTCTGGAACTTTTTTACAACCTTACCATGCAACCCTATACCCCGAAGTTCGCAAGGACTAGTCTGTCATTTCAGAAGTTTTTAGATATTGAACCGGGGAGTCACCGGTGAGAATCATAGACCTCTTCTCCACAAGCAAGTCCTGCCGCTTGCTGGTCAACCTGGACGGTGAAATCGTTGAAAAATACCGCTATTTCCAGGAATTCCTCGGCCACAACTACGTATCGCTGCAGCGTCTGGCGGAGCTGGAGCAGTTGTATTTCTCCGGCACCCCGTTCAACATGCGGAAGGTGGAGGAGCAGACCCAGGAGCTCTTGACCTCCACCCGCCGCCTGGTGCAGGCCCTGGAGAGGATGGGTGGCGACCGTTACGCCGCCCTTTTGGAGGTCGTGAACCGGCTGGGCCCGGAGATCGTCTCCCTCTATTACCCGGCCCCCCACTGTCTGACCGGCCCCCTTGTTCTGCCCCTGGATTCCCTGGATGCCGTCTCTTACCGGGATGCCGGGGGCAAGGCCACCAACCTGGCGCTCATGAGCCGCCGCGCCGGCCTGCCTATTCCCCCCGGCTTCGTGGTCACCGCCATGGGTTTTGGCCGCTTTCTGGAAGAGACCCCGCTACTGCGGGTCATCGAGATCATCCTGGCCACGCTTGACCCTGACGACCTGGAAGAGGTGGAGGCCGGGAGCCAGGAAATCCGGGAAATGATCAGGCAGGCAACGGTGCCCCCGGTCCTGGCGGACAAGATTCTGGCAGCCTATCAGGCCCTGGAGGCCCGGACCGTCAAAGGGGTGCGCCTGGCCATGCGCAGCAGCGCCGTGGGGGAGGACTCTGAGGCCTCCTTCGCGGGACTGTACGACACCCGCCTCAACGTCACCCAGGACGAGATTCTCCAGGCTTATAAAGAGGTAGTGGCCAGCAAGTACTCGGCCCGGGCCATCCTCTACCGGCTGCGTTATGGCCTGGACGACCAGGATACGCCCATGTGCGTCGCCGGCATCGCCATGGTGGACTCCCGGGCCAGCGGCGTGCTCTACACCGTGGACCCGGCCCGGCCCGACAGCGGCCTGCTCAAGATCAGCGCGGTGCTGGGGCAGGGGGAATATCTGGTGAGCGGCGAAACCTCCCCCGACGGGTATTTTGTGGACCGGCAAACCCTGGCCATAGTGGACCGGCGGATTGGCAGCAAGTCGCAACGCCTGGTGACCCGGCCCGGTGGGGGCCTGAGCCTGGAGGGCACCCCGGCCGCGGAGCAGGACTTGCCAGCAGTATCCGACGACTTGCTCCGTACTCTGACCCGGGGTGGGCTGAAGCTGGAGCGTTATTTCCAGGGACCCCAGGATGTGGAGTGGGCCGTGGACCCGGATGGTCGCCTCTTTTTTCTGCAGTCCCGGCCCCTGGCCCTGATCCATACCAAGGCCCGGCAGCAGCCCGCCACCCAAGAATTTCCCGGCCATCCCCTGTTGCTGACCGGGGGCAAGACTGCCTCGCCCGGAGTCGCCGCCGGGGTGGTATGGCAGGCCGGCCGCGGCGGCCGCAAAACCCCACCGGAAAACGCCATCCTGGTGGCCCGGACGGCCTCCCCCGATTACGCCAGCCTCATGAACCGCATCAAGGGCCTCATCACCGACGTGGGCAGCGTCACCAGCCACCTGGCCTCCGTGGCCCGGGAGTTCGGAGTGCCGGCCCTGCTGGACATGGACCGGGCCATTCAAACGCTGGCCGACGGCCAGGAGATCACCCTGGCGGCGGATATGGGCGCGGTGTACCAGGGGATCGTGGCCGAGCTGGCGGAGAGCGCCCGGCCGCCGCTGCAGCACGTGGTCAACAGCCCCATGCATGGCCGCCTGAGGGCCGTACTCGACAGGCTGTCCCCCTTGAACCTCACCGACCCACAGGCCCGGGATTTTGCCCCTGCGGGGTGCCGGACGCTGCATGATGTCATCCGCTTCGCCCACGAACGGGCCATGCAGGAGATGTTCGGCCTGGGTGAAGCCGGCCGGGGGAAGGGGGTGACTATTCGGCTCACCACCGTCATTCCCCTGCAACTCTATCTCATCGACCTGGGCGGCGGCCTCACCAAAGGGCTCACCACCTGCGACCAGGTGACCCCGGAAAATTTTGAGTCCGTGCCCCTGAGGGCCTTGTGGCGTGGCCTGTCCAACCCCGGGATCAACTGGTCCGGGGGTCCTGCCATCGGTTTTCAGGACTTTCTCTCGCTCATGTCCCGGGGCATGACCCAACGCCCTGGTGAGCTCCCCCGCGGGGACAGCTTTGCGGTCATCTCCCGGGAATACGCCAATCTCAGCGCCAAGTTCGGCTACCATTACGCCAATCTGGACGCCATGATCGGAGCCCGCCCGGAGGCCAACTATTTTTCTCTGCAATTTTCCGGCGGGGCCGGTACCCAGGCAGGACGCTCCCTGCGCCTGAGCTTTCTGGGGAAGGTCCTGGACCGCCTGGGCTGTAAGTTGCGCATCACCGGCGACCTCCTGGACGCCTCTCTGAGCGGCCTGGCGGCCGGCGACCTGGAAGCCATCCTGGATCAGGTGGGCCGCCTGCTCGGGACCAGCCGCCTTCTGGATGTCGCCATTGGCAGCGAAGCAGATGTGGACCGCATGGTGGCCGCCTTTTTCGAGGGCGACTACGATTTTTTCCGATTGTCCCAGGAAAGCCGGCTACCGGATTTTTACACCCCCACCGGGGTGTGGCGGCGGGTCACCCAAGATGGCCGCAGTCTGATCCTGGAGGATGGGTCCGGTTACGGTCGGGGGATGTCCTCGGGTCTGGCTTCGCTCATGGGCCGGGTGGTGGGAGTCAAGTATAAACAATTTCTGGACAGCATCGGGGCCTACTTTTACTTCCCCCTGGCCATCGCCAAGGAAAGTTTCGCCGCGAACGGCAGGTTCAAGGTGCGGACCCAGGTGGCGGCCGGCAAGATCGACCAGGTGGCCGGTCTTGCCTTTGCCATCCAGGACGTAGGTAACTACTTCGTCCTGCGCATTAATGCCCTGGAGGACAATTTTGCCCTGTTCGAATACGTCAACGGAAAGCGCTTTCTCCGGGCCAAGGTGCAGGCCGCGATCACTTTAGGGGAGTGGTCCGAAATTTCAGTGGCGGTGCAGGATAACCTCATCCAGGGCTATCTGGATGGGGAGCCTAAGATTGAGTACACCTCTGAGCATCTCCTCAAGGGCTTCACGGGACTATGGAGCCGCGCGGATGCCATGAGCTATTTTGAAGATTTGGTCATCAATTATGGTTCTCCGAATAATTAACAACCTAATCAAACCTCATGCAGTTGATAAATTCCAGCTATCTAAAACAGATCAGCTCTTTGCGACCTGTTTGCCCCTCTCTTCCCAGCTGATAAATCGCCCCTTTGCAAATGTACCCGAGCGAATTTGTTCCCCCCACAGATGCTCGAAGAGGATATGCAGTTCATATACTCAACGTATTGATATTTTATGATAAGTTCTGCAGATGGCAAGTTACTCGCGAAAGTTGCAAACAAAAAAGCAGGACCATAAACGACCCCGCCATGGTTTTTTCTCTTAGGAATGCCCGAATATTTATTTCTTGTAGCTATCCCCTCCTAAAAAATTGTTAATAATTGCATATGGGCTTCCTGTTCGCTCATCTCATCTTACCGTTAATCCTGCGCTGCCGGCTGCAGCAATCTGTCAGGCTATGCCTTCTAGTACTGATGGTCGAGTTTTGCCGATTGAAACATAGATGCAAAGTGATTACCTTGAATCCATCCGTCCGGTAAAGGCCAATGGAGGTCATCCTGGAGGATACGGGAGGCAGACAAAATGGCCAAGGTATCCCCTTGGGGAAAAAAACGGAGGAAATACCAGGACCGGACGAGAGAAGCTGGCAAGAGCGAAAATGAGTTTGATTGAACTGGCGGATTTCGAGACTGGCTTTGCCGCATTCGAAGGCAGAGAGCCGAAGATGCCTATTCTTGGTTGTCCTGGCTGTAACGGGGAAACTATGGAATACACCGGGGTTAAAGGCCCGCCCGAAGGGCGATAATTTAAAATATTGAAGACAAATAGATCCGTCCCCTTTTTTTCTTTTTACGTCTCTTTTTAAATGACAGTTTTAAATTGAGTTACATAAAAACGGAGGTGCTTGTCATATGAATAGTCAACTTCTTAAGGCTTTGAAATTAAAAATGCAACCGGTGGCGATAATACTAACTGACGATAAACCAGAGGATGGACTTCACTTTAAGGAA
>JARRQO010000199.1:0-6535 GCA_037381685.1 Deltaproteobacteria bacterium
AACGGCAGCGGCGCGTAAAAATAGCCCTGAGGTCGACTAGAGCTCGCTTAATAGTTGCCGGGGCCCATGGCGCGAAAAGTGGTATTGGAAAAATAATTGTCGTCAATGCTGGCGCCGCACATGGCGCAGGTGCTGGCCAAGTCGACCATCGGGTCGGCGCTCCGGTACCGGTTGCCGGTGGATTGGGCGCAGCCTCCCAGCCACAGGGCTGCCAGCACCAGCAGAATCAAGGCCTTATACTTCATGTGATTTTCCTTCCCCTGAGGGGGCCCGGCGTTACGACTCCCCCGCCGCGATCATTTGCAGCCTGTAAGAGATGTTTTTGTGGACCCCGGCAAGGTCCCGGGCCAGTTTAAGCGGTCAATGGAGGTCTTCCTCCAGACCCCAGAAAGGACCTATATTCATTGCCAAAAGTTTTTTCTTCTTTTCCCCTCACCCTGACCCTCTCCCACAAGGGGAGAGGGGACTAAATGGAAAGAACTTTTGGCACTTGTTAGATAAACCGTTTTTGCAGGCCGATAAAAAAATCCACCGGCGCCGAAGGACCGGTGGCCCCAAAGGACCCGCGAAGCAGGCCGTAAGCCGAGTTCTGTCCCGGGTTGCCCCGGTGATGATCATTCCTCTAGGACCCCGGTTGCCCGGGGCCTCCAGCAACCTACCCGGAAGCTTCGGGCGGGCCACCCTCAAACGCTCCCCTATTTGGTCTTGCTCCAGGTGGGGTTTTCCAAGCCGGCAATGTCGCCACTGCCGCTGGTGAGCTCTTACCTCACCCTTTCACCCTTACCGTGGACGTACCACGGCGGTCTGGTCTCTGAGGCACTTTCCCTAGGGTTGCCCCCGCTGGGTGTTACCCAGCACCCTGCCCTGTGGAGCTCGGACTTTCCTCCGACTGCCGATGGCAGCCGGCGATCATCTGGCCTGCTTCGCGGCCTTAGGGGTTGAAAACTTTACTTTATTTTACCCCACCCCCAGCTTTCGGTCAATGGCGCGGTTGGCTTGGCGGTCGGCCAGATAATTCTCCGCGCGGGGCACATGGGAGATGCCAGAGCTCTCAAATTCTTTGAGGGCCGCGGTGGCTGCTTCATACAAGGGCCGAAGGTGTGCGGCTTTTACCTGATAGCGCCCCTTGAGCTGGCGCACCAGAAGTTCGGAGTCGGCAAAGACCTGGATTTTCTTAACCCCCAAGTTCAGGGCCATGTTCAGCCCCAGAATCAAGGCCTGATATTCCGCCACGTTATTGGTGGTCTGGCCCAGGTATTCGCCGTATTGCACCCGGATATCGCCACAGGCGTCCACCAGGACCACCCCGGCGCCGGCTTGGCCGGGATTACCCCGGGAGGCGCCGTCGCAATAAAGGCTCCACACCCCTTCCTCGAGATCACGGAAATGATCGGCCACTTCCTGGAAGAGTTCCTGCAACTGCGCCGGGGTAAGCTGAAACCGGTCCTGCACCTCTTGAAGGTCGTGCCCTGCGGCCAGGGCTTGGAAGACGGCGGCCCGCGTGGTCATCAATCGCTCCTTTTATCAGGAGACTTGCTGCTTGCGGGCTTCCTCTCCTTCCTCTATTTCCTCGCTCCAGTAAAGAATCCGCTGGCAGTGCGGGCACTGCAGGATCTCTACCCCCTTTTGCAGGTCGATGAACTGCTGAGGAAGAATGTTCATATGGCAGCCCAGGCAGACCCCTTCGGCCACCGGGGTGATAGCGGTGCCGTTGCGGCGCTGGCGGATGAATTCATAGCGTTTCAACAGGCCCGCAGGCACGCTTTTGCGCAGTTTTTTGCGCTTTTCTTCCAGCCCGCCCAGCTCCTTTTTTAAAGTTTTCACCTGGGCCGCCACTTCCTCACGCTGTTGGGTCAGCGCCGCCTCCTGTGCCTCCATCTGCCGGTTCTGCTCCGCGAGGAGGTCTTTTTGGGCTTCCATGAGATCCATGAGCTCCAGGATGCGGGTCTCCCGCTGGTCCCGTTGATCTTCTTTAAAAGCGATCTCTTTGAGCATCGCCTTGTATTCAATATTACTCTTGATTTCCATCAGACGCTGGCGGCTGTTTTTGATGCCCTCCTCCATTTCCGCCATTTCCATTTCCGTATCCCGGTGCTGGGCCTTCAGGTCCTCCAAGTCCTGGAGTTTCTCGGCCTGGACCGCTTTCAACTCGTCCAAAGCAATCTCGCTGGCCTTCAGCTCTTCAGGCAGTCTTTCCAGCCCCTGGGTGACCTCCAGGATCACCTTGTCAATTTCCTGAACATCGATGAGTTTACTTAACTCCGGTAGCAAGATAACCTCCGCTTCTGGCAGGATGTTTAGCATTGTTCCGGGCCGGCCCCGGGCGCCCTGGCGCGGCGGCGCCGGAAATTGTGGTTTTAGTTATAGTCAGGTTCATCTCTTTTCACACATAGTGGCACGGGGGAGGCTGGGAAGCTGCGGCCATGACCGCCAGCTTCAAGCCGGCCTCCCGGAACAACTCGCGGAGTTGCCGGGCCCAGGGCTCCATAAACACCACTTCACTGGCGAAATGGCCCACCGCGAGGACGGCAAAGCCTGCCGCCAGGTTCGGCGGAACCTGGTGATGGCGAACTTCCCCGGTCAGATAGATCTGGGCGCCCCGGTTTAGGGCGTCCTCCAAAAGGTCACCGCCGCTGCCGCTGCACAGCGCCAGCTGCTGCACCTGGGCGGGCGGCTGCCCCCAAACTTGCACGGTTTCCACCCCGAAAATTTTTTTCACCGCGCCCACTACTTGAGCAAAAGGCCGCGGTGCGGACCAGGACCCCAGGCGCCCCAAACCCAGCGGCGTACCGGGATGCCGCACCGGATAAAGGTCGTAAGCCACTTCTTCATAAGGGTGGGCGGTTTTCAGGCGGGACAAGGCCGCGGGCAGCAGGGACTCCGGGGCCAGGATTTCCAGGCGGATTTCTTCAGTCCGGGAAAGTTCCCCCACCTCCCCCTGAAAAGGTTGGGCCCCCGGCAGGGGGCGATACGCGCCCTGGCCCGAAGCGGCAAAGGAACAATGGGCATACCGGCCAATGACCCCGAGGCCGGCATCCCCCAGCGCCTGACGCACCGGGTCCTCGTAGCCCGCCGGGACAAACACCACCAGCTTGAACCAGGGATCCCGGGTGGTGGGGCTTAAGACCTCCACTTCGGCCAGTTCAAGTTCCCGGGCCAGGTAGTCATTGAGGCCTCCGGGAGCGATATCCAGGTTGGTGTGGCAGGATACCATGGCCAGCCCGGCCCGGACCACCTGGGCTAAAAGCTCGCCGCCCGGCTGATCTTCCCGCACGTTTTTTAAGGGCTGGTATAACAGAGGGTGGTGGGTCAGAAGGACCTGAGCCCCCCGGCTGGCGGCTTCTGCGACGATGGCCGGGGTGACCTCCAGGGCCACCAGAATGGCCTCGACCTGCATTCCGGGGTGTCCCACTTCCAGGCCGAATTTGTCGCCGCTCACGGCCCAGGCCGATGGATAAAGGCTTTCCAGCAGATTTAAAACGTCTTTAAGCGTCGCGCTCATAGAACATAAAAAGGGGGTGCGCAGAGAGCACCCCCAAGGTTTAACCCCTGTGGATCTGAAGTGTAATTTCGTGCTCGCAATAGAAATTGCTCCCGGATAGCTGGTGGGCCCACCCGGATTTGAACCAGGGACCGTCCGGTTATGAGCCGGTTGCTCTAACCGCTGAGCTATGGGCCCGTGTATAGCACTCAGCGGGGGGCATTTCACCTCAGCCGGTCACGCGCCCTTTTGTGCCCCCCAGGTTTTATTATAACTATCCTTTACAATAGTTCAATACCCCAAACCCCAGACAAATTTAAAATCAGGTCTCCATAAAGCTTTTTAGCCGGGTGCTCCGGGAAGGATGGCGAAGTTTCCGCAGGGCCTTGGCTTCGATCTGGCGGATGCGTTCCCGGGTTACCTCAAAATCCCGGCCCACTTCTTCCAAAGTGTGATCGGTCTTTTCCCCGATGCCGAAGCGTTTGCGCAGCACCCTTTCTTCCCGGGGGGTGAGGGTGGCCAGCATCTTGCGGGTCTGATCCGCCAGGTTGAGGTTAGCCACCGCTTCCACAGGAGTGGAGATTTTCTTATCTTCAATGAAATCTCCCAGATGGCTGTCTTCTTCGTCACCGATGGGCGTTTCCAGGGACAGGGGTTCCTTGGCGATTTTTAACACCTTACGGACCTTTTCCAGGGGAAACTCCATCTTTTCGGCAATCTCTTCCGGGGTGGGCTCCCGGCCGATTTCCTGGACCAGGTAGCGGGAGGTGCGGATCAGCTTGTTGATGGTTTCGATCATGTGGACCGGGATGCGGATGGTGCGAGCCTGGTCGGCGATGGCCCGGGTGATGGCCTGGCGGATCCACCAGGTGGCGTAGGTGCTGAACTTATACCCCCGTTCGTATTCAAATTTTTCCACCGCCTTCATCAGGCCGATATTGCCTTCCTGGATGAGGTCCAGGAACTGCAAGCCCCGGTTGGTGTACTTTTTGGCGATGGAAACCACCAGGCGCAGATTGGCTTCCACCAGTTCCCGTTTGGCTTTTTGGGCCTGGTATTCCGCCCTTTCCGCCGGCGGGATTGACTCCAGACCTCGTCCAATTCGGCCAGGCGCTCAGGATCTAAATCGGCAGGCAAGGGCTGGTCCGGGGGCCGGTTTTTCAGCTCCCGGCGCAATTGCCGGTACTTGGTGGCCGACAGGCCGGTAGCGGCGAGAATCTTGGTAAGCCTTTGCTGAAAATCCCGGATAATATAGCCGAAAGCGCGCAGCCGTTCGAGAATATCCTCCAGGTGGTGGCGTTCCAGCCGCAGGCTCTTGAAATTCTCTACCAGGCGCTGTCTTTGCACGGTAATCTTCTGCACCAGTTGCACCCGAACTTCGTCTTTGGGAGCCAGCGCCGCGGCTTCCTTTAACATCTGCCGGATTTTTTCTTCCTGGGACCGAATTTTGTGGATCAATTTCATCATCCGGGACTTCTGGGTGGACAAATCCAACGACGGATCATCTTCCCCGAAATCGTCCAGGACGTTCTGGGAGGCCAGCTTTTCCTCTTCCAGACGATTCACCAGCCGCATAATCTCTTTCAGGGTCAGGGGCACCTCCAGCAGGGAGTGGAGCACCTCTCGTTCCCCTTCTTCAATGCGCTTGGCGATGGCCACCTCGCCTTCCCGGGTGAGCAAGGAGACGGTCCCCATTTCCTTGAGGTAGAGACGCACCGGATCATCGAATTTGGCCGCGGCCTCCGGTTCCAGCGTCATATCGCCCTCGCCTCCCCCCGCCTCTATTTGCGGGTTGGCGGGCATGCTGGAAACCTCGGGAGGAGGAATCTCCAGGTCGTCGAAGATCATGATGTCCTTCATTTTCTCGTTTAACAAACTTTCGGGAGAAAGGGAGTCATTCAGGTCATCCACGGTGATCAAGTTGTCATCATCACGCCTGGGCATGATATCCTGAAAGCCGTCCATTCCCATTCCCTTCTTCATCCATTTTCTCCTTTTAATGTGGACCTGCTTTTAAGTCTTCCAGTTGCCGGTCAATCTCCCGTTTCTTCATCTGTAAGCAGATGAGCTCTTGCTCATCCCCCTTGACCATAGCTTCTCTGATGTTGGCTTTTAAATGGCGTTGGGCCTTGGCCAGCACCCTCAGTTTCATGGTGTGGCTCCACTTGGCGGCCAGGAAATCCCCCGCCGGACCTCCAGAATCGTCCTCCTCTAAAGTTAGAGCACAGATGTGCTGCCGTTGGTTTTCTCCCGGCACCTGCTGCACCAGGAGGCTGTGATCCAGCCTGCCGTTTTCCCGATAACTCATGATGATCAGTTCCATGAGCCCCTTGAGTTCCGGATTTTCAAACTCCTGGACCCACTCTTCCAGTTCGTCCACGGCTACCGCATCCGGGTGGCCCAAGACCCAGCGGATCACCCCTTTTTCCAGGCTGATTTCCAGGTGGGCCCGGGGATCCAAGCGGGCCGAGGCAAGGGGGGCCAGGGAGGCGAGGCTTTTGCGCAGCACGGCCCCATCCACCCCCAGGCGCTCGCTGGTTTCCCTAAGCCACAGGTCCCGCTCCACCGGGTCCGAGATAGCCGCAACAAAAGGCCGCAATTCCTCCAGGACCCGCACCCGGCCCTGGATATCCCCGAGATAGCCGCAACAAAAGGCCGCAATTCCTCCAGGACCCGCACCCGGCCCTGGATATCCTGGCCGTGAGTATTAATGAGATCGTCCAACAGGTAGATAAACCAGGGCTGGGCCGCGTCCCAGGCCTCTTGGAAAAGTTCTACCCCATGGCTGCGGGCGTAGTCGTCCGGGTCCAGGCCCCCGGGCAGGGGCAGGGCCCGCACCGCCAGTTTTTCCTGGGCAAAGAGCGGAAAGGCCCGCTTCATGGCCTTGGCGCCCGCGGCATCCCCGTCATAGACCAGGACCACTTGATCCGCCAAAGATTTTAACAGGCGCACCTGCTCCCGGGTCAGGGCCGTGCCCAGGGTGGCCAGGACATTGGCGATGCCGTTGACCTGCAGGGCGATCAGGTCCAGATAGCCTTCCACCACCACGGCCAC
>JARRQO010000200.1:0-4547 GCA_037381685.1 Deltaproteobacteria bacterium
TCGAAGAGAGCCTTTAATTTAGCGTAATTTTTCCCGGAGTCGAAGTTTCGGGTGATGAATTGCCGGCCATTGTGGGCCCGGCGCCGGGCGTCCCCGGGATCGGCCAGGGTTGCGGTCACGGCCTGGGCCAGGGCGGCGGGATTTGCCGGTTCCACCAGCCAGCCGGTGTCGCCGGCGCGGATGACCTCGGGGATGCCCGAAACCGCACTGGCCACCACCGGCACCTCACAGAGCATAGCCTCCAAAATCACATTGGGAATGCCGTCGCGGTCCCCCGAGGGGGCAATCAGGCTGGGCATGACCAAAAGATCGGCCCCAGCCATGAGCCGGGCCACCTCCCGATGCGGCACCGCGCCGGGCAGGCTCACCCGGCCCGCCAGATGCAGGCGTTCAATTAACTTCCGTATCCTCCCATATTCCGGGCCGTCGCCGGCCAGAGTCAGGTGAAAATCCAGGCCTGCCTCGCTGAGCAAGCGGCAGGCCTGCAGCAGGATATGAAACCCCTTTTTGGGCACCAGGCGGCCGACGGCCAGTAGGTGGTAAGGGGGGTAAGGGGCAGAGCGGGGAGCGGCGGGCGGCGCCAGGGAGACCCCGTTGTAAATGTTCACCACTTTTGCGGCCAGCTCAGGGCAGAAGTTGGTTAGATAGCGTTGATTCGCCTGGGTATTGGTGCGGATGAAGGCCGCGGCCGCCATTTTTTCCTGAAGGGCGCCATCGGGTGGGTAGAGGTCGTGGGCCCGGCCGCTGAAGCTGAAGGGGATGCCGCTGAGTCTGGAGGCCACCCAGGCCGCGGTGGCCGGGCCGTTGGCCCAGGGGGCGTGGATGTGGGCGATGGCCTCGGCGGCCAGGACGCCGGCCAGGTGCACTCCGGCCAGAGCCGCCCACAGCGCTTCGCCGGCGGTTTCCAGGCTGCGCCAGCGGCGCACTGTTACCTGCCGCAAAAATGCAGCGGCCCCGGGACCAGAGGCGCGGCTTAGGTGCAGCAAATCCCGGAGGAGAAGCGGCAGGGCGGCAATCCCCAGGCGGCGCACCGGGGCCCCTACCCGATCCATCCCGGCCACGGCGGACGCGGGCCGCGGGCCGTAGAGGGTGTAGACCCTGACGTCCAGGCCCAGGCGCACCAGGGTGTTGACTTCATCCAGGACAAAGGTCTGGGAAGGTTCGGGAAACCAGAGGAGAAGGTAGGCCAGCCGGGGTCCTGACATCTTCAGCGCCTCGCCTGCCTCAGAAGCTGATCCAGCACCGCCTCGAAGCGTTGCGTCATAAGCTTTAGGGAAAAATGCCGCAAGGCCCGTGCCCGGCCCGCCCGGCCCAGGGCCTGCCGGGCGTCGGGGTCGGCCAGTACCCGGCTCAGGGCCGCGGCCAGCCCCGGGGCATCGCCGGGGTCCACCAGCCAACCGGTGCCGCCCGGTTCCACCAGTTCGGGAACCCCGCCCACCCGAGTGGCCACCACCGGCAGGCCCACAGCCATGGCCTCCAGGACCACGTTAGGCAGGGCTTCGGTCCGGGAACTCAGGGCCAGGAGAGTCGCCTGGTGGAACAGGGGACGCAGATTTTTCCGGGGAGACAAAAATATGACTTTCTCAAGGATGAGCTGCCGCCGGGCCGATTCTTGAATCATGGCCAGGCGGGGGCCGTCACCCACCAGCCACAGTTCCGCCTGGGGGTGCTCTCGGGCCGTGAGGCGAAAGGCCGCCAGCAGGGTTTCATGGTCCTTATCCGGCACCATCCGGGCCACGCAGAGGATCCGGGGGGGACCCGCAGCCGGGGAGGCGGCGGGCTGAAAGTACTCGGTATCCACGCCGTTGGGGATGACGGTGAGGCGGGAGGCCGGAACCCCGCAGCGCTTGATCAATACCGACCTTAGAGCCTGGCCGTTGCACAGGATATGATGGGCCAGGGGCCAGAGCCAGCGTTCGTGCTGACGCCGGGGAGCCCCGCCGCCCCGGCAGTTGCCCACAATCACCGGCACCCGGGCCAAGCGGCCCAGCACCCGCCCCCAGATATTGGGGACCACGGTAAAGGGCAGGAGCAGATCCAGGGACTGAGTTTGCAGCCGCCGCGCCAGGCGGGCCAGGGCTACAGGCCCCACTTGTTGGCGGTGGCCTAAGTGGATGACGCGGAGGCCGTAACTTCGGGCCAAGGGGGCAAAATCATCCCCGGCGGCCAACAGCCAGATTTCCACCTGAAACCGCGCCGGATTAAGCCGCCGGGCCAACTCCAGGGCCTGGCGTTGGGTGCCGCCGAAGGCTAAGTCTTGGAGAAGAAAAACGATTCTGGCCGGCCGAGGGGCTCGGGAAGGGGTTGTAGGCGGTGCGGGCCGCAAAGACTCTTGAGCTGCGCCCCCCGGCCCCTGGCCCCTGACCATCAATACCCCATCAGACCGCAACAACGGGTGCAAACGGGCATGAGGCCGTCGGTGGCCAGGCTGCGGCGGAACTGCCGGTAGGGCACGGAATTCCAGAGCTCGGTAATGGTGGCTTCTTTGATGTTACCCACCACGTAGTCGTGGTAATCCCGGCAGGGCGAAAGATCGCCGTTGCTGTTGACTTCCGCGGCCTGAAAAATGGAGATGCACTGGTTGAAGCCGAAGCGGGCCTGATGGTCGGTATAGTAAGTGCGCAGGTTGTCCACGCCGGTTATGGAAGGGATCAAGGTGACCGGGGGCGCGGCGCCTGCCCGGGACCGGGCCAGCAACGCCTGCAGTTGGAGGTCCAACTCCTGGTAGTCATCGGGGCGCCAGCCTCCTATCCAGCCGCGGTGACGGACGGGGGTAAAACCGAAGCGCCGGTTGAAGTCCGCCTCATGGGCCTGGACTCCGGCCGGGTCGATCCACCAGGACAGGTAAAAGACAAACAGGTCCACTTTGTCCCGGAAGGACTCGTAAATGTCGGTCAGGTACCGAAAATTATGCTGGGAAATGGTGGTGAGGGAAGCGATCAGGGGCAGGTTGCGGCGTTGGGCCCGGCGGGCCTCCCGCACCGCGGCCAGACCGGCTTCGATATCGGCAAAGTTGTTGGCGCCGCCTACGCCGGGGCGGGCCTGGTTGTGCCGGGCGGCATCGGGGCCGTCGATGGAAACCTGCAGCAGGAACATAGGGGCCGCCACCAGCCGTTCTGCGGCTGCGGCGATCCGGGTGCCGTTGGTGGCGATGGAGGTGGGCAGCCCGAGCGCGGTGGCGCCTTCGATCAACTCCAGGGAGCCTTCGTAAAGCATGGGTTCGCCGCCCCAGAGATAGATCAGGGGATGGTGGCCGTGATCTACCAGGTCCTTGAGGACTTCCAGGTAACGGTCTAAAGAGACCTCGTTCTTTTTCAAGTCCCGCAAATTCTTGCCGTGCAAGAACCCCTGGTCGCCCCACTGCCCGCAGGTGTGGCAGCGCAGATTGCACAGGTCGGTGATGCGGAAGCTCACCTGGCGGATCCGGCGCGCCAGCCCCTCAGGGGCCTGGGGGTAAAGCAGGTTGAAAAGCCACTTTTCGCCCTGAAGGGTGGCCAGCTTGGCGCCGATCCAGGGTTGCTTCGCCAAAGGAAGGAAGTTTTTGGCTATCACTCCCAGGGATATCCTGCTTCTGGTGCTCATGAAAAGCGCGTACCTCGATATTTGTTATAATATATTGCCAAGTTTCGGCTCACCCGCCATTATACTTCATTATGGGGGAATCCCCAAGCCTTTGGAGAAAGAATGGCCTTGACAACCGGCCCTGGGCGGGACAGAGTCCTGTAAATGCCGGTTTGCGGTTTTCAGTTTTCGGTACCATAAATCAAGAAATTAAACAGATTAAAAAACCCGTTCCGATGGCAATATTTCTATGAAAGCGCTGGTATATTACCGTTCGGTTCCCCGCTACCTCTTGAGCAAAGGGCTGAGCCGCGTCTGGCCCCGGACATTTTGGAGCCGGTTGGCGCCCCTGAGGTTGCAGGAAGTGGAGTTTTCGCTTCCAGGGCCAGACTGGGTGCGGCTGCGGCCCCGCATGTGCGGCATCTGCGGCTCGGACCTGAACCTGCTGAAAGGGGCCGAGTCGTTTTTACTGGAGCCTTACGCGTCGCTGCCGGCGGTGCTGGGCCATGAAGTGGTGGCCGAGGTGCTGGAGTCCCCGGCGGGGTCGGATTGGCGGGAGGGCGAGAGGGTGGTAGTGGAGCCCATCCTGCCCTGCGAAGTCAGAGGCCTGCCGGCCTGCCGGTTTTGCGCGGCCGGGGATTACAATCTCTGTGAAAATTTTCTGGAAGGGAACCTGGCTCCCGGGGCGAGTATGGGCTTTGTCCGGGGCGTGGGGGGCGGCCTGGCCGAAATGATGGCGGCCCACCCCAGCCGGTTGGTGCGGGTGCCGGACCAGGTCCCGGATGAGGTGGCGGTTCTCACCGATTCTTTGGCTTCAGCCCTGCAGCCGGTCCTGGACCACTTCCCTGAAGATTCACAAACCGTGGTAGTTTATGGCGCCGGCATCATCGGCCAGCACCTGATTCGCCTGCTGCGGGCCCTGGGCGCGGCGGCCCGGCTGGTAGCGGTGGCCCGCTACCCTTTCCAAGCAGAACTGGCCCGGGCGG
>JARRQO010000201.1:0-4519 GCA_037381685.1 Deltaproteobacteria bacterium
TTGATCACCGATATAAGGCCGAATCCGATAACTGTATAAAGTTAACGGATTTCCAACAGGAGAAATTTCTTTGAGGAGGAGAAAAACCATGCAAGCGAGCATTGAGAAAAACGATTTTCATAAATCCATTGCCGCGGTTCTCGGGGTGGTGGACAGGAAATGCGCCATGCCCATCTTGGCGCACGTTCTTTTGGAGGCCAATGGGGACGGGGTTATCCAGGTTTCGGCCACGGACTTAGAGCTCAGTTACAAGGGTTTTTGCCCGGCTCGGATCAAGGCTCAAGGGGCCGTCACGGTGCCGGCCCACCAGTTGGCCACCCTGATCAAAGACATACCCCAGGGCGATATCGAGGTTGAGACCACCGAAAACCATGGCCTCAGGTTGGCGCAAGGGGAAATGAAGTACCGGATTCACGGCCTGGACCCGGAACAGTTCCCGCCCCTGCCGGGGCTGGAAGAGGGGATGGGGTTCGTGGAAATCCCCTCGGCGGCATTCAAGGAGATGATCAAGCGGGTCATCTATGCCACCAGTGGCGATGACATGCAATATCACCTTAACAGCGTGCTCTTCGAGGCCATTGCTGGCGAAGCCCTGCGGATGGTGTCCACAGACGGCCACCGGCTTAGCCTGTCAGAGCACCCTTTCCCCCTCATGGGTTTGGCAATGCAAGAAGGCGGGATCATCGTACCCCGCAAGGGCGTCAATGAACTCCTGCGGTTTGCGGAGCATGCCGAAACCGTTAGCCTGGCGGTTCATGAGCAGGTCTTTATCGCCCGGTCGGGCGACCGGACCATGACGATCAAGCTCCTTGACAAGCGGTTCCCGGATTACCGGCGGATCATCCCCGCCTGGTTTGCGGTTAAATGGACTTTCAACCGGGTGGAAATGTTCCAGGCCCTCAAGCGGCTTTCCCTTTTGAGCACCGAGCGGTTCAAGGGGGTGATCTTCAATCCCGAGGAAGGCCGGGTGGTGTTGAAATCCGAAAACGCCGATGTCGGGCACGGGCTGGAAATCGTTCCCTGGACCGAAGAAACGGGAACGCCCCCGGCCCCCCTGCCGGGCGAAGAACAGCAAGCCCAGGATCAGGATGAAGCCCCGGCCCCGGAAACGGAGCCGGAACCGCCCCCGGACTTCTCGGCCTTCGGGTTCAATATCAAGTATCTCCTGGACCCTCTGGCAGTCATGACCTCCGAAACCGTGGAGCTGGCAGGGATTGCCCCTAACCGGCCTTTCAAGATCAGGGCAGCGGGGGACGATTCTTTCTTCTCTCTTGTTATGCCCATGGACGTGTGAAAACCTTGGGCTCGGCCAGGGGAGGCGATGCGTCAGGTCGCCTCCCCTTTTTTGTTGGGGAGGAACTTATGGAAGATCATCGGTTGTGGCCCTTGAAGGGCGGCACCTGGAAGGAGCGCCTGGTTGCCCTGGGCTACCTGGCCTTGTTATGCGGCGGCCTGGCGGCCATCTATGTGCTGACCTGGGGCCTGGCGCCGTTTTACTGAATGGCGGTGGCTTATGGCTGACTTCATCCTGGTACTGGTCGGGTTTGCGGCCGGCTGGCTCCTCTGTGGCCTCCTGATGCGGCGGGTGCTGAGAAAACCATCTCACCGACGGAGAAAAGGTGATGAGAGCGATTAGGGTTGTGGTCCTGGTCATAGTTCTGTTGCTGTGCGGCTGCGCCCCCCGGTTCTGCTGGTACGACAAGACCAGGGGGCCGGGAGCCCCCTATGAAGACGCAGAGGGGTCGTACTATCTGGGGCTCGATTACGCCTCGGGCAGATATTACAAGATTCGGGGCAGTAACCCGCTACGCAACCCTTACGTTTATCAGCCGGGCTCCGCTTCCTGGACCCGGCTTTACCGGTGGACCATTTACCGGCCTTACATCTTCCCTAAATGCAGGAGGTAAGAGATGGCTGCAGACATCCCCTGCGGGTACTGCGATGTTCACAAACGGGAGCCGGCCGTGGTGGTTTACACCGGCCCGGAAACCGGCCAGAAAAAGAAGCGCATGTGCAAGGCCTGTTGGAAGACGTTTAGGGAAAAGACCTCAAAAAAAGAAGGAGGGAAATAACTTATGGCGATCAAAGGCTTAACCCCGCAGTTGGCAGAACGGGGAAAAATAAAGATTGGCGAAAAGGGGGAAACGAAGACCTCCCAGGGCGGCAAGCAGTTTGCCCAGCCCCGCAAGTTGGACCACTTCGTCATCACCACCATGCAGCGCGACGCGGCCGGGCGACTCATGCCGGATACGGGCCTAATGGCCCGGATTAACCCGGAAGGGAAGAAGCTGGTTGAGATCCCGGTGCGACTGCTGTATGACGACATCGACCTGAATTTCCTGACCCGTTACTCCTGTTACAAGGGTAACCGCTGCTGGTGCTCCGGGGACGGGGAAGTGGCGGCCCGGCTCACCGGGGAGAACGGGAAATATCAGGAGGTTTCCTGCCCCTGCGAGCGGCAGGACCCCCTTTATCAGGGGAACGACAAGTGCAAGACCCTCGGCACCCTGCAAGTGCTCATCGAGGGGGTGGACCGGATCGGCGGGGTCTGGAAGTTTAGGACCACCAGTTGGAACACGGTGAACGCCGTTCTTTCTTCCCTAGCCCTGATCAAGACCATAACCGGCGGTCCCCTGGCGGGCATCCCGTTGTTGATGGTGCTCTCCCCCAAAACCGTCACCGTGCCCACTACCGGGCAAAACATGGTGGTGTTCGTGGTGTCCCTGGAGTACCGGGGCCCGGAAAAGGAGTTGGCCGAGTTGGGGTATGAGTTGGCCAAGCGCCGGATGGAGCACCGGGTCAGGATGGAGACCATCGAGGAGCAGGCCCGGAAACTGCTGGTGGCCCCGCACCAGGAGCCGCCTCAGGAACAGGAGGAGACCGCGGCGGAGTTCTTCCCCGAAGGGGCGGCGGCCGGAACCGAAGGCGGGGACGGGCAGGGAACGGCAGAAGAACAGGTTTATACCATCCCCCAGGGAAACAAGCAGGCCAGCCCCGAACCCCAGGAGGCGGTCACCCTTCCTGCTCTTATGGAACAGGTCAAAAAATCGCCTGATGCCCTGAGCAATTTCCCGATTCCCCTGGTGACCACCAAAGGGGTGGCCATCGGCTGGTGCCGGGATTATGCCGTGAACCTGGGCGGCGAGATGCAGATCACCTTGGAGTTGGTGGATAACCTTGAAGAAGTTACGGAGGGCCTGACCCTTGAGATGATCAAAAAGTCATTCCAGGAGGCCGGAATCACCGTCAAGGTTCTAGAGGGAGAGGATGTCCCCCCGGGTTATGTTGAGCAGACCCCCGGCGCCGGCCTGCAGGCCTCAGAACTTCCCTCGGAGAAAAACGGGGTGATGCAGGTGAAGATCGGGCCGGGAGAGCCGGACCAGTCGCAATCTGCCTCCGAAGGTAAAAAGACCCACCTCAAGCCGGTCCAGGCCGACGGCGAGAGCAAGAAATCCCTCTTTTAACCCCTTTCATCAACCCTTACTCAGGGGGAATCGGCTCGCCATGAGGCTTAGGTGAGGTCGTTTCCCCCTTTCCCTTTCAATACCCATGACAGGAGAACGCCATGAAGAAGCGACAATACTCATTTTCTTGCCTTGACCTCTATGGGCGGTGCCCTTGGGCTTACAAGACGGTCCACATAGACAAGATCCCCCGGGCCGGGAGCGAGGCCCTGCAGACCGGGACCGTGATGCACCAGTTGGTTGCCGACTACCTGGACCGTCTCATTGCGCTGAACCAGGCGACCGACTGGGACTGGGCCCGGGGAGCCACCCCGAAAGAAGCGGTTGCCCAGTTGTCCGAGGTGATCGAGATGTGGGAGAGGTTCTATAACACCTTTACCCTGCCCTCGGCCCTGGACGCTCCCGGGGTGGAGAAACGCTTGGCTTTCGATGCCAACTGGCAACCCTGCGAGTTCTTTTCTGAGGCGGCCTACTTTCGCATGGTTATCGACTTCCACTTCCGCCAGGAGGCCCTGGCGGTCATCGTTGACTGGAAGACAAACAGGGTGATCCCGGAGACGGTGGAGAAGAACCTGCAGTTGCGCACCTACGGCTGGGGCCTGAAGCAGGCCCTCTACCCCGGCATTGAAGAAGTGCTTCTGCGCCTGCATTTCCTGCGCTACGGCCGGGAGCGGGAGGTGCTGCTCACCCCTCAGGACCTGGCGGGGGTGCCAGATGAGCTGAAGGCCCGTATCGAAGTGATCGAGGCGGACCACATCTTCACCCCTACTCCCGGCTCTTTCTGCGGCATGTGCGGAGTGACCGCCCATTGTCCGGTCATGGCTAAGGCCCTGACCCCCGTAGAGGTCCTTGCTCCGGCTACCCGGGAACAGGCGGAGAAAGCCGCTTCCCTGCTCCTGACCTTGCAGAACCTAGAGAAGGAGTTGGGAGTCCGCCTAGCAGGCTGTTGAAAAACTCTTTTATTTGTGACCCTTAAATAAGGCTGTCCATAATGGCTAAAAGGTGCTATAGTCAATGATAACAATATGTTATCTGGAGGCAGCCATTATGCGTGG
>JARRQO010000202.1:0-5134 GCA_037381685.1 Deltaproteobacteria bacterium
TGGAATACTATTAAAGTACTTGTTACCTGACAAACCGAATATTGCTTCGAAAAATTGCTCAAACCGGCGTGCCAGGCTTCCAGCCTATTTTAGTATGAGAGGGTTAGAGGGAGAGGGAAATCTTAATAGAACCACCAAAGCGGGAAAGCGCTGCGCCTTTCGTCTTTCCGCCGGCCCATAAACCACCACTTGCCAAGAGGCACCGCTATGACTGTCCAAAACCACCCGCCTTTGACCGACCGCGTCCATCACACCCAGGTGAAGGTGCGCTTCGGGGACACGGATCCCTACGGCATCGTCTATTTTGTCAGCTATTTCCGGTATTGCCACCGGGCCATCGAAGAATACCTGCGGTCCCTGGGCCTGCCCCCCGAGGAAACCTTCAAAAACGTGCCGGAAGGCTTCGGCCTGCCCATCGTCGAGGCCTGGGGCCGTTTCCGGCGCCCCAGCCGCTACGGCGACCTGCTGCGGATTGAAACCCGCCTCCAGGAGGTGCGGTCCAAATCCTTCTTATTCCGCTTCGAGTTTTACCCGGAAACCGGTCGGGAACTTTTGGCCGAAGGCACCGCCACCCTGGTGGCCATCGGCGCCGACTGGCGAGCTCGGGAACTGCCGGAAAAAATTAAGGCAGCCTTATCATCGGGAACCCAAAAACCGGCTTCATTGAAAGAATGCTAAGATATGTAGGAGTGCTGTAAATTATTTTACATGATAGGTTTTGAAATTGGACATCGAAAGTTTGAAACACCTTGCAATGGTAAATTTCTTTACATAATTTTTCATGTATTAGAATCCATGGACTATTATCCCCGGATCTGTTCTTTTCTTATGGAATCCGCATAGAATATAGAGTTTCCAAATCTAGTATAGCCGGGGATTATTGAATAATCCTTCGTACGGCTTTCAGCAAGTTATTTGCAAAACTGTATCTCGCTGAGGAGCGCAAGGATCATGGTCTTTGGATATGGCGTTACTGCGCATTTAGCGAGGACCGAGAAAGTCATGATATACTATCAAGGGTCTCTCATGTTAATTTTTGATAAACTATTTTCAATATCACTCCAATGAGTCAAATTAAGCATAATATTGTTGCTAATTTTTTAGGCACTGGCTGGACAGCCATAGTGACTTTGGGCTTCGTTCCTCTTTATATCCATTTCATGGGGATCGAAGCTTACGGTTTGGTAGGCTTTTTTGCTGTTCTCATGGGGGTTTTTAGCCTTTTAGATATGGGATTGAGCGCCACGATGAGTCGGGAGATGGCTAGACTTTCCGTATCAACCGACAAAGCTCAAGAAATGCATGATTTAGTTCGCACCCTGGAAGTGTTTTATTGGGGGGGAGGGGCGGTTATTGCGCTGGTAGTGATATTTTTTGCGAAGACTATCGCGTTGCACTGGGTGAAACCTGGCCAGCTTTCCACTGATACCGTGACACAGGCCATCACGCTCATGGGTGTGGCTATGGCCTTACAATGGCCATTTAATTTTTATGCGGGAGGTTTGATAGGGCTTCAACGCCAGGTAGTTCTAAATGGCCTGATCGTAACTGCAGCCACTATCCGGGGGGTAGGGGCGGTGCTGATTTTATGGCTGGTTTCCCCCACCATTCAGGCTTTTTTTGTCTGGCAGATAATCAGCAGCGGCATCCGGATCCTCCTGGTGGCCATATTCCTCTGGCGCAGCCTGCCCCCTGCCGGGGCTCGGGCCGGTTTTAAATTTTACCTTTTCCGAGGCATATGGCGGTTTGCCGCAGGAATTACCGGCATTTCCACCACGGCCTTAATCCTGACCCAATTAGACAAGATCATCCTGAGCAAGCTGTTGACTTTGGAGATGTTTGGCTATTACATGTTGGCTAACGTCGCGGCGTCAGCAATCAGCTATCTGGTTTCTCCCTGCTACACGGCCATATATCCCCGTCTCACGCAGTTGGTTGCCGCAGGGAACCGGAATGAATTGCGGGAAGTTTACCATCGCGGATGTCAGTTGGTTTCGGTGCTTATTCTCCCCACCGCAGCAGTCATCGCTATTTTTTCCCCGGAAATTCTCTTGTTGTGGACCCAGAGCCGAATCAGCGTGGAACATACGTGGTTGATTTTGAGTCTTTTGGTCGTGGCCAGCGCCCTGAACGGCTTGAAGAGCTTGCCCTACGCCCTGCAACTGGCAAATGGCTGGACCAGCCTGACGTTTTACGGTAATCTTATCGCATTAATCATCATGGTGCCGGTAATTGTGCTAATGACTTTGCATTTCGAAGCAGTAGGGGCTGCGATCGCTGGAATCATCCTTTATGGCGGGTTTGTGCTGTTCCTTATTCCCCTCGCACACCGCCGTTTGCTGCCGGGGGAGAAATGGCGCTGGTACCTGGAAGATGTCGGTTACCCCTTGCTCGCCGCCCTGGGCTTGGCCGGAGTGGGGCGCTGGCTGATTCATGGGCAGATGTCGCTACTGGTCACCGGATTGTTTTTGTTGGCAGTGTATGTGGCGGCCTTGACCGGTGCGGCTCTGGCCGCCTCGCTAGTCCGGACTCAGATCATGGGAATCGCGCATCGTTTGAAGATGACTTATGGGACTTGAAGTAAAATAGTGGGGCAAGCTACCAGATCACTTAAGATATTATTATATTATGAAGTAAAGACTTGTAGGAATAAGTGTCGGAAAAGCCAAGGGAAAAATCATTTTGAAAAAATAATTTCAGAAGATTTTTTAATTAAATATTATCAATATAAGGAAAAGGGGAAATGATTAATTGGTACGAAAAAGTTTACCATTTCAATCAATATAATTTTGATGTTTGGGTAGAAGAGCAAGCCTCTCTAATACCCCCCACCTCCCGCGTATTGGATGTAGGGGCTGGAGCGGGCCGTTACCGATTGCTTTTCCAACATTGTGAGTACTATACACAAGATTTTTGCCAAGAGCCAACGACGATCGGCAAATACACGGACATTGATTATATTTCCGACATTATTGCCATACCGGTTAATGATGCATCCTTTGACGTTATCCTTTGCACAGCAGTTCTTGAACACGTCCCAGAGCCCGTTCAGGCTGTGAAGGAAATGGCCCGCATCCTCAGGCAGGGAGGAAAGCTTTTACTTACTGCGCCATTGGTATCTTTCTTACATCAGGAACCATATCACTTTTATGGTGGATACACCCCTTATTGGTTCAAAAAGTTCCTTCCCGAAGCTGGCTTCGAGATTGACAGGATTAGCGCCAACCGAGGTTTTTTCAGTTTGTTCGGACAGGAGGCAAACCGATTTCATGCTCTTATCACGCCGTGGCGGCTCAAAAACCAAGGGGCATTAGTTTATATTGGAATGTCGATGCTTTGGTTGATTACCTTGCCGTTTTTGCGAGGAATTTTCCCGCTGCTGGGTGGATTCCTTGATCAGTTAAATCTAGAACATACAGCAACGGTGGGGTATTTTGTCTCGGCTATAAAGAGGTAAAGTGAAGCAAGATGAATGGGTTAAAATGATATCAATGATAAGGTGCATCTTTTGATTGCCAGGTTTAAATTTATAGTTGAGCGTTATCCTTTTTTAGCCTTTGTTTATCGATCAATTCGCGATGCGTGGATCATGAGAACTCACAAACTGCAGACCACCCCTAATGGCTTTGGCTTTATGGGGTGTCTTCCCATGCAGGACGGCTCTTTTGAACCAAAGGAAACCGCGCTAATAAAGCGAAAATTAACCGAGACGGATGTATTTATAGATGTGGGGGCGAATATTGGCTATTATACCTGCATCGCCAGATCCCTGGGCAAATATACCATTACCATCGAGCCTTTGCCGGAAAACTTGCTCTATCTCTATGCCAACTTGAGGGGTAACGGTTGGCATGATGTTGAGGTTTGGCCTGTTGGGGTTGGGGAGCACCCTGGGTTAACCACTTTATACGGTGGAACTACTGGTGCATCACTCATTAAGGAATGGGCCGGGAGTTCAGCGGCATTGTGCCGAACCATTCCTATTTCCACCCTTGATATTATTCTGGGGGAGCGGTTTGTCGGTAAACGATTGCTGATCAAAATTGACGTGGAAGGGGCGGAATATGAAGTGGTGCGAGGGGCAGCCCGGACCCTCGCGAGGACGCCCGGCTCTCAATGGGTTTTGGAAATATGTCTGACTGAAAATTTTCCTTCCGGGATCAACCCACATTTTGAAGAAATTTTTCATTTATTTTGGGACCATGGCTATGTTGCCCGAGTGGTGGGCGATGATAACCGGGTGGTTACTCCGGAAGCTGTGAAAAGATGGGCGCGCAACTGTCAGCGAGATTTTGGGTCCGTCAGTTATTTCTTTGAGCAAAATTCCCCAAAACTATGAACTAAAGCATGCAAAGTAATCATGCGGGTTTCCTCAGTTTTAAAGAATTATTAAGGCTTCCATATGCCTTATTTAGCCTGCTGCTGTTTGATCCTCTTGAGAAAGTTAATAAATTTAAGGCCTTACCGATTTTTTATCGTAATCTTCGCAAATATATATCCCTCAATCGCAATTCTTCGTGCTCACATTCTGCCTTTCTGCGAAGTAATCTATGTTGATATCCGTCCTCTCAATCAAGATATAGAAGGATTTGTTTTTAAACAAGGGTCGATTTTAAACTTGCCTTTTGATGACAACAGTATTCCAAGTCTGAGCTGTCTCCACGTTATCGAGCACATTGGGCTAGGACGCTACGGAGATCCGGTTGAACCGGATGGGTATCTGCAAGCGGCCAGGGAATTGGTAAGGGTCCTACAACCCGGCGGCATAATGCTTCTGGGCATCCCCGTCGGTAAAGAACGGCTTTGTTTCGACGCCCACCGCATTTTTGATCCTCAAACTGTGGTTAAGATATTTCAACCACTGGTGTTGGAAGAACTTCGATTCATTGACGACAATGGCAATATGTGTTCCCAGGATACAACGTTTCAGGAAGCACAAGAATTTCGCTATGGGTGTGGATTGTTTTTGTTTTATAAGATATAGTTTTTATTAGGAATAATGGGATGTTTTCAGAACCATAAGATACGAATTTAGGGACATATCCAAATTTATGTTTCATTTTTAGGGAGCACCTCGAGTTCACGACACCAATTCCAAGAATAGATAAGCTCAGTTCGTGATAAAATAGCCAAA
>JARRQO010000203.1:0-4516 GCA_037381685.1 Deltaproteobacteria bacterium
TCACCTGGGCGCCCTTTAACCTGCGCTTCAGGTTCCCGGGGCCCCCTCCACAGGGACGGTGAAGGTGATCGTGGTGCCTTTGTCCTTTTCGCTGGTGACCCGGAAGGCGCCCCTCAGGTACCGGATGCGCCCTTCCATGAGGGCTAGACCCATTTTGCGGCCGACCTCCGGCCCCAGGACTTCGGGTGCCGCCTTAAACTCCTGGCCGTCTTGCTTCACCACAAACGGTGCCCCGCCCACCAGCCAGGCCTTGTGTGGCGACCCCGGGGTCTTGTCGCACACCTCCACGCCAGCCGGGCCCAACCGGAACCCCAAGCCGTTATCGGCCACCTGGAACTGGACTTGATCATCCATTTTTCCTACTTCCAGGGAGACCTGGCTGGCCTGGGCGTGCTTCACCACGTTGACCAGGGCTTCCTGCAAGACTCGGTAAATCATGACCTGCGTCGGAGGCGTCAGCAGCCGGTCCAGGTTGGACCTGAAGCCTGGCGTCGAATTGGAAGTACTGCCGGAAGTGGTCCACCAGGTGCTGGATCGCCGGGGTCAGGCCCAGATCCAGGACCTGGGGCCGCAGACCCCAGGAGAGCTCCCGGGCCTGCTCCACCAGACCGTCCAACCTCCGCAAGGCCTCCTCCAGGTTTTCTTTGTCCACCCGCTGCTCTGCCAGCAGGTGCGGCATAATATTGCGGAGCTTCATCTTCAAGGCCACCAAGTTCTGGGCCAGTTCTTCGTGCAGGGACAGGGACACGGACTCGCGCTCGCCTTCCTGGGCGCTCATGAGTTCGGCATTGAGCGCCTGGAGTTTGCCTTCCGATTCCCTTAAGGTCTCCGCCATCTTCTTCTGGCAGGTGATGTCCTGCATGGCCAACTGAATCAGGTCCGGGCCCGGCTCCTGTCGCAGACGCCGCCCGTTAAGGATCAAGACCCGGCGGCCGACCCGATGGAAGTTTGTATCCACCTCAAAGTCATGGAATTCGTTGTTCTCAGGCAGGACCTCTTCCAGCAGTTTTTTGAGCTCGGCAATGTCGAACTGCCGGTCGCCGATCTCATACAGCGGCCGGTCCTCCGTCTCCTTGGGCGCCACCTTGAAGGTCTCGCAGAAACTGTCATTGGCTGAGATCACCCTGAGATTGCTGTTTAGCACCAACAGCGGCACACCCATGGTCTGAATGATTGACTGGGCCACGTTCCGGGCCGTCTCCGCCGCCGCCATACTGTCTTTCAACTGGCTGATCTCCGGCAGGGTGAGCACCAGCCCCTCGATCTTGTGATCGGAGGTCTTATAGGGCCGGATCTGGAGCAGGAACCAGTTGTCTTCCTTATCCTTGACTTCCCTAGTTTCGCTCTTCAGGTTGTCCAGGCTCTTTCTGAGCATGCCCTCAAAGTCGTCAATCTCCAGGCCGGTCTGGATATCCTCGATGGGCCGGCCCACATCCGTGGAGATCAGGTGAAAGAGTTCCTGGGCGAGGTTGTTGAAGCGCCGGATGCGCAGGTGTTCATCTAAAAAGAGGATGGGAATATTGATGCTGCCCAACAGGTTGATCAGGTCGTCGTTGGTCTGGCTCAACTCCAGATTACGATTTTCCAGCTCCTCGTTGACCGTGGCCAGCTCCTCGTTGGCGGATTGCAGCTCTTCCTTGGAGGCCTCCAGTTCTTCGTTGAGGCTTTGCAGCTCCTCGTTGGAGGACATGATCTCCTCGTTCGTGCTCTTGAGTTCCTCCAGGGTGGTTTCCTGCTCCTCGATGGTGGCCTGGAGATACTCCTTGGTGGCGGCCAGCTCGTGCTCCAGGTCCTCGATGCGCTCGTCCTTGGAGGTCTGCCTGCCTTTGCGGAGCTTGCGCTTGGGTTCTTCCAACTCGGGCCGGACCGGCGGCGTCACCTCTTCAAAAATCAGCAGATAAAATTGCTGGCTGAAAGTACCCGGACTCACGGGAAAGACCTCGATGTTGACGTCCAGTTGACGGTCGTCATGCTTGACCTTCAACCCTTCCTTGCGCACCGGGGTGCCACCCTTGACGGACTGGTGCAGCGCCGCTCCCACTTCGGCCCGCAGGCTCTCCCGCACCATGCGCAAGAGATTCAGGCTGGCCTCCCCGGCCATGGGCTCCAGAAAGTGGCCGGTATGGCCCCGGAAATGCAAGATATTCAGGTTTTCGTCCACCACCACGCCCGCGGGCGCAAACCGGGCCAGGATCACGCGGTCGACCTCTTTGACCAGATCAGGGGTGCTGCGATATTCCAACGGGGCCAGGTCCCGGAGCGACAGGTGCTCGCGCTCAGCATAATTATCCAGGGCAAATTTCAGCGGCACCCGTCCCGGCAAGTCCTTCCTTTTGTAAAACTTGTGCCTCTTATCTGTCAGGTTGAACATATCCTGGAAGGCGCTGATGGCTTCGGACTTACCCAGGATCAAACACCCCTCGGGTTTGAGCGCAAAGTGAAAGATGGGGATGATCTTCTTTTGCAGGACCGGCCCCAAATAAATTAAGACGTTGCGGCAGGAAATGAGATCCAGGTGGGAAAACGGCGGGTCTTTGACCAGGTTCTGCCGCGCAAAAGTGCAGCGTTCCCGGATGGACTTGTTGACTTGGTAGCCGGAATCAACTTTGACAAAAAAACGCCGCAGCCGCTCTTTGGGGAGGTTTTCCGCGATGTGCTCCCCGTACCTGCCGGTCCGGGCGGCGTCAATGGCGCCATTATCGATGTCGGTGCCGAAAATCTGGAGGGGCGCCTCCTGGCCGGTTTCTCTAAAGAACTCCATAAAGGCCATCACTAGGGAGTAGACCTCTTCCCCGGTGGAGCAGCCGGGCACCCAAATGCGGATTGCCTGCTCCGCAGGCCGGTCCTGCATCAGCCTCGGGAACACCGATCTTTTCAACTCATCGAAGACGTCCGGGTCCCGGAAGAAGGAGGTGACATTGATGAGGATGTCGGCATAAAGTTCGTTGACCTCATCGGGGTGCTTTTTAAGATATCCCAGGTAATCCTTGAGAGTGCCGGCCTTCTTCAGGGCCATGCGCCGGAAGGTGCGGCGCTTGATAGTGCTGTGCTTGTAGAAATTGAAGTCTACGCCGGTCTTCCGTTGCAGAAGCAGGAGAATCTGACGGAAGTCGTTTTCCTCCTCGGGCTTGACGGGTGCCTCATAGGCTTCGGGCCCTACGTAAGGGTGCCGGGCGATGCGGGCCAGTTCCTTGGCGATGCCTTCCGGGGTGAGGACAAAGTCTACGCAGCCGGCGGCCACGGAACTCTGGGGCATGCCGGGGTACTTGGCCGTGGCATCGTCCTGGGCAAAGGTGATGCCTCCGACCTCCTTGATGGCCTTCATGCCCTGGACACCGTCGGAGGCGGTGCCGGAGAGGATGACCCCGATGGCCTGGCTGCCCCGGTCCTCCGCCAGGGAGGTCAGGAAGGTGTCTACCGGCAGATAGCGGCCCTCGGAGATTTCCCGCCGGGCCAGGCGCAGGGCACCTGCGCGAATCTCCATGACCTCGCCGGGGGGCAGAATGTAGACGTGGTCGGCTTCGGGGGTGACGCCTTCCTGAGCCTCTTCCACCGGCAGCACGGTGGCCTTGCCCAGGATTTGGGCCAGCATGCTGTGCTGCTTGGGCGGCAGGTGCTGGAGGAGGACGAAGGCCATGCCGGTGTCCCGGGGCAGGTGGCGCAAGAGATCGGTGAAGGCCTCCAGGCCCCCGGCGGAGGCCCCCACGCCCACCACCAACGGCGGCGCGGGTTTCACTTTTGCTTTTTCCTCGGCCTTCTCGCCCTCGGCAGCCTCCCCCTCGGCCCCGGGCTTCTCCTGACCTTTGGGGACCTTCTGGGCCTCGCGTCTGGCTTTGGGTTTTTCCTCAGGCGCGGCTTCCTTTTCCTGTTCTTTGCCGGCCTCTGGTTTTGCCTGAGATTTGTCCTGGGCTTCGACCTCTTCCGGACTTTCTTGACCGGTGAGCTCCTCAGCCTCAACCTGGGCTTTGGCGGTGGCCTCCGGTTGGTCTGCTGCTTCGGGCCGGGCCTGGGCTCGGGATTCCTTCAGTTCCTCAGCCGGTATCTCAGGGGTATGAGGCCCGGCGCGGGCTTTTTTCCTGGGATCCGCCCGGGCTTCGGAGGCCGGGGCGGGTTGTTTCTTCCTGGCCATGGGGGTCTCCCGGAAAGCGAGAGTTATAACTATTTTAAAACTGGATTAAATTCAAATCTCTAGTACAAAACTAATCATCTTTATCTTATTCACAATACCCCCAACTGAAGAAAATGGACATAAAACCTAAGGGATGGTAATACTTAAGGCAACCGCGGCCCATCACTGGCTGATCCAGGGCAAAACAAGGGCCAGAAGCCCGCCAAATCCCCCAATCCCCGCCAGCCTCTGTAGGGGCGCACCTGTGGGTGCGCCCTCAAAGAGCTTGCCTCCGCCAATTATTATGCCCCTGGTGGCACAAACCTTTAGCCGGTGAAAAATACCATTCAATATAAAAACTAACGATGATTTTGCAGTTAAGCGCGGGGACTCCCTGGGCTCAAAAAA
>JARRQO010000203.1:4525-7956 GCA_037381685.1 Deltaproteobacteria bacterium
AAAACCGGCTTCCGCCGGTTTTTCGCGTATTGCCACCAAATTCCTGTGTCGCGGCTTAATCCCGGCGCACCAATTGCCGGGGGCCAGTGTTGCCGGCGGGCCGCCAGTCTTTGGGACCGCAATAGGTCATGAGACGATCCAACTCCCCCAACTCGCTGAGGCGCTCATAAATCATGGCCCAGACGCAGGGCACATCGCACTTCAGGGTAGCCGAAACCTCGCATTTACCGTTTTGGGAGCCGCCGCAGGGGCCGTTCAGCAGACCCTTGGCGCAGCGAGTCACCGGGCACAACCCCCCGGTAATCCCCAGCACGCAATTGCCGCACCCCTGGCAGCGTTCCTGCCACAGGCCGGCGCCCGCCGTCTCCCCGATGAACATGGTATTGAGCCCCGGCAACACCGGCTTGCCCGGCAGACGTTCCGCCAGGCTTTGAATCCCGGCGCCGCAGGCGATGGACAGCACCGCCTCAACGTTGTCGGCCGCCTCAATGACATCCAAAAGAAATTCATGGATACACTGGCGGTCAACCGTCACTTCCAGGATCTCCATATTTTTGCCTTCCAGGCGAAAGGCCATGTCCAAAGCCGCGGCCAGCTCCGCCACCTGTTTGCGTCCGCCGCTCAGGCAGTCCGCGGTACAGGTGTCGCACCCGGCAACTAAAATTTTCCCATACGGACGCACCATCTCCTTGATTTCAGCGAGAGGTTTTCGTTCTCCGACAACCATAATTTCCGTCCTTTACCATAACAAAAAAATTTCCGGGAGGGTCCATAAATACCTCCCGGCTTGAGACCTGCGGCCACAAAATGTCATATATTATTATAAATCAACTTGATTCATTGGGCAACTTTTCTGGTTCAGAGAAACTCGAAACCAGGCGCGGTCCTGGGTGGCCGATGCGTCTGCCCTCGCTGAGACCGCCTTTTCAGGTGCCCTACCCGACAGCCTCGTTTCGGATACCGTATGCGGCGGCGGTAAGATTGGACGCGGTCCCCCCTGCCATCAAGGGCCGACATCGCCCCATAACCCTTCTCCACTACCTTCCTTGACAGTCGATTAATTTAAAATAATCTATATTTAGAAAAAACCATTGTAATTTACAAATATATTTATTAAAATTTTTTACCCACCACGAAGAGGCTGTTGTTTTCCCTTCCCGTTCCCAGGCCTCAGCCGCAAGCTGTTCCGTGGAGATGCCCTTTTCTGGGTGGGCCCTTTTTTCCTGATGAAGAGGAGGAACACTGCCATGTCGAACCGAAAAATACCCTTCACCCTGACCCTGGTCTTGGCCGCCTTGGTGGCGACCGCCACAATCTCACCCCCTGCCCAGGCTTCCGACCCTAATACCGTACTCTTTCTCAACGGCGTGACCCTCAACGCCATCCGTTTTGATCAGACCGTTCCTCCCGTGGCAGCCCGGAACCTGGCGATTGTCCATACTTCCATCTACGACGCGGTCAATTCCATTACCCGTATGTACCAGCCGTATTTTGTCAATCTGACCGCAGACAAAAACACTTCCCTGGAAGCCGCGGCGGCCTCCGCCGGGTATACTGCGCTGGCCAGCTTATACCCCAACCAGAGCTTCGAGGCCTTAAAGACTTATACCTTTGCTGGCATACCCGACGGAGTGGCCAAAACCAATGGCATCGCCCTGGGCCAGAACGTGGCCAACCAGATACTGGCTTGGCGGGCCGGTGACGGCTGGAATGCCACCTATAATTATATTCCCGGCACCCAGCCCGGAGATTGGCAACCAACTCCACCCCAATATGCCCCGTTTCTCGTGCCACAGTGGGGCGACGTCACCCCCTTCACCATGAGTTCGCAGAGCTTGCAAGCCCAGGCTAGAAGTTCACCGCCGCCGGCGCTCACCAGTACCGGCTACACCACCGCCTTTAACCAGGTGAAGGATTTGGGGGCTAAAAATAGCACCAGCCGCACCGTGGACCAGACTGAAATCGCCCTCTTCTGGGAGGATTGCCTCGGCACTTACACCCCGCCCGGGCATTGGAATGCCATTGCCGGCGTGGTGGCCGAAGCCCAGCACTATGACCTGGTCCAGGACGCCCGGCTTTTTGCCTTGCTCAACCTTGGCTTGGCTGATGCCGGCATTGCTTGCTGGGACATGAAAAGATATTGCAGCCTCTGGCGGCCGGTAACCGCCATCAGGGCAGCCGATACGGATGGCAACCCAAATACCGTTGCAGATCCGGATTGGGAGCCCTTACTGAACACCCCTGCCTTTCCCTCCTATGCCAGCGGTCACAGCGCCTTTAGCGGCACCGCCGCAGAGTTGCTGACCTTGATCTTCGGAGATAATGTCCCCTTCTCCAGCGATTCGGAATTCATGCCCGGAGTGGAGCGTGACTTCCTCAATTTTTGGGAAGCGGCCGAGGAAGCGGGTGACAGCCGCATCTATGGCGGCATACATTATGAATTCGACAACCTGGCAGGATTATTGGCCGGCAAAGACCTGGGGGATTATGTATTTGCCAATTTTCTGCAACCTGTGCCCATACCCACCAGCTTGCTGCTGTTCGGTTCGGGCCTGTTGGGCCTGGCCGCTTGGGGCTGGCACCGGAAAGCCTAGCTGATAATCCGCGTTCCCCTGGGCGTAAACCGACTCGAGTAATGATGGCGGGGCCCAGGGCCACTTTGTCAATGGATTTGTTTCAGGAGGCCGGTTTCCTGAGCAGCAGCCTGTGCGCCGCCTTACCGGTCTTGAACAGAAAAACCAGGCCGCCGATGCCCAGGTACCAGTAAAAAGTATAGGTTCGCCAGACCAGCAGGGTTAGGGACAGGGTTTCCCGGTCCAGATAAGGGCTCATTAAGGCCACATAACCCGCATCCACCCCGCCCCCGCCGCCGGGCAGGATGAACATCTGACCCCCCAGGTTGAGCACTCCCTGCACCAGGAACAAATAAGCGGAAGGCACTGCTTTACCCAAAAGCGGCATCAACGCCAACAAGATTCCGTAACGTGGCAGCCAGTAGCCAACGGCGGAAAAATACAGGCCGAAGCGCTGGGGCCAGGACATCCTGCCAATAAGGCGAAAGGCTTGCACAAATTCCACGATCATCCGGGCCAACTTATACTTCCGCTGCGCCAGCCAGGAAATCCGGTCCAGCCGACGCGACAGAAAATTATAAATTTGCCGGTAGCGCCGGATCAGGACATACAACCCTACTGTTCCCACCGCCGCCAATCCCAGCACCACCGCCAACAGACTGGTGGTATTGGACTTGAGATGGACCTCGAACAGCATGGCGATGGCCGCACACGGCATCATGCTGATATAAAACAGTAAATCGGTGACCACGATTACTGCCATCATGCCCATCGCGGTCCCCAATCTTAACCCCTGCGACTTGAAAAAATAGGTATAGGTGGCGGGCATACCCACGGACCCCGGGGTGGCCACCCCGG
>JARRQO010000204.1:0-4490 GCA_037381685.1 Deltaproteobacteria bacterium
TCCCAATCCGTGTGGTAGCCCCAATAGATCCACTCCTGTGGCAGGCGGCAGCCCTCCCACTTGGCGGCCGTAAACACCCAGGCCGGCAGTTGCCGGGCGTCCAGCCGGTGCATGGCGGCCCGGTTGTACTGGCGGGTGGCTCGGCTGATGGGGTTGGGGGTGCCGTCCACTATCCCGTTGCCGTGATAGTTGGAATCATTAAAATCGATGGCCAGACCCAGGCGGTGATTGGAGCCGGGGGAATGGCGGCCGTGGTAGATCTCCGCCAGATTCTCAAACACGCACTGGACCACAATGGGATCAAAAGAGTTGCCGTCGTCATCGGGAAAACTCAAGCACTCCACGGTTACCGGAGGGGTGGCGGCGCTCACTGCATAGGTGTCTTCTCCCATGCGCAATGACAGAAGGGGCACCCGCCGGGAGACGTCGTACCAGCCTTCCCGGAAGATATATTCCACCAGCAGCGCCGCCAGGGGCGCGAATTTGCTGTTGACCTCCACCTGGATGGTGGCCGGGCGATAGTTCGCCTTATCGTTGACCTCCCGCATTGTACGCACAAACCAGACGTAGCCCGAGGACCGGGGAGTGGTCTCGGCCACGGTCTGCCATTTCTTTTCGAATCCGCAATAGGTCCTGAGGCGCTGGGCCCCGGCCGGCACCCACACCGGGACCGAAAGGGTCACCCCCACCGGCTCCCCATTAGGCCAGCGGCGGCGGCGCAGGTCTTCCCAAGAGACCACTTGCCCGGGGGCCAGCAGGGCCCGGGTTTGGTGGCGCAGCTCCACCAAGCGGCCTACGCCCAGGAGGCGCTTGGCCAAGGTGATTTTTTGCAGAAAATCCAGTTCCCGGGCGTGCTCCGACATGCGGGGTTCATAGGTCAGGGCCACCTGGCGCAGAATTTTGGCGGTTTGGGGGGCCAAGGAAGCCCTGAGGATGCGGGGATGCGGCGGCAGGGTAGGGGAGCTGGCCTGCCGGGAGCGGGTTGCAGCCAAAATGCCTGCGGGCAGGATTAACGCCAGACAGATAGCCAGAACCAGGGACGTCAGCGCGGCTCGAAAAGGCATGGCTCTAATTGTATGTGAGCCGGACCGGGGAGTCAACGTGAGAAAATGTCCCGGAAGCGGGCAGTCAGGGCCAGCCAGTTCCCAGCCTTGGGCAAAAATTGTTTAACCAGGAAACGGTAAGATTGACTCAACTCATGCTAATGCTTAAACGATATGACATAAGGAATTTACCAATTAATTTAGAGCACCGGTTAAGGCAGTGGGAGGGCGTTATTAGTTGGACCCGGATGATCGGGGTCCTAACTAAACGCCACCCTGGCCGGAACTCAGGGAGATCACATGAAACCTCGCCGTATTTTCATCTCGCTTATCCTCAGTCTGGCGCTGCCGTGCCTGGCGTGGGCCGCGACGCCGCAAAGCTTTACGGCGCAGCTCAGCGGCGCCCAGGAGGTGCCTCCGGTCAAGAGTAAGGCCACGGGGCAGGCCGAGTTTCACCTGACCCAGGACGGCAAGGCCCTGCACTACAAAATTACGGTGACCGATCTTGACAACGTCACCATGGCCCACATTCATTTGGGCAAGCCCGGGAAAAACGGCCCGATCGCAGTCTGGCTCTATCCGGTGACCGGTCCGCCTCCGGCCTTGAAACCGGGCAAATTCACCGGCATCCTGGCAAAAGGCGCGTTCACTGCCAAAAGCCTGGCGGGACCTTTAAAAGGCAAGCCCCTGAAATCCCTGATCGAGGCTATGAAAAACAGCCGGGCCTATGTAAATATCCACACCACGGCGCATCCCGAAGGAGAACTCCGGGGAAAAATCGCCCAGGGCAAAGGGCAATAACCTGCCGGGGAAGTTACGCGTTTCTAAAATCAATCACTTGAGCTAGAGGCACAAAAATGCCTGGCTCTAATTTGTCTGTGGGCCGGACCGGGGAGACAACGTGAGAATATGTCCCTCAGTCCGGCGGCAGAAGGCCACTTTCGAAGGGAATTAGTCACCACATGTTTTCCTGCCGATATTCCCGAGATGATTAATGCAGTTTTAGAAAAAAATTCTTCCCCTTCATAAGCCCCCACAATTTTCCAATTCCTAAACCGAAAACGACGCCGGCTGACAGGGCCGGATAGTCTTTGCCCTCGTCCTGGCTTACGAGCCGCGCCTGGCGGCGTTTAGCCATGGCATGGTTAATTATTGGGGGGCCATGGGAAGGGAGTCAAGGCGAAAGTGCCTCGACGAGGGGAGAGGCCGCATCTCCTGCCGAGAGCAGAATTTTAATAATCTTCTAACCATAATTAACCTTCGTCAAACAATGACCAAACAATACTCCCCCATGATGGACCCTGAAATGAATACACCAAGGAAAAAAGGGGGAAATGGGGATGATGGAATGCTTCTTAGCCACAACCCAAACTTTAACCAGAATCAGGAATTGGCTAGTCATAGGGGGGATGGCAATCTTGGCCTTAAATTTCACCATATCACCTGCCTGGGCCTTAAATTCCGAGGAACTGCTGGACCTGATGGTGAATGAAAAAGTTATCACCCCGGAAAAGGCTGAAAGAATCAAACAAAAGGCTCGCATAATCGATAGGGCGAAAAAAGCCGAAGAGGAAGCCAAGCGGGCCCGGGAGTTGCAGCGGGTCAAGCAAGAAGCCAAGGCGGAAGCCAAAGCCGAAGCCGCTAAAGAGGCCAAAGCGGTAGTGGACCAGAAAGCTGAAGATTATGGCCTGGAAAAGATTTCTAAGGCCTTGAAAGGCCTGAAGGTCGGCGTGCTGGCCTACGTCGATTATTCGCTCGGAGACCGGCCGATCTTCATGGGGCCGCCCCTTTATACCCCAACCGGCCCGATGGGCCGCAACGTTAGCGGGCACACCGGTTACAACCAATGGAGACTGCAACGGGGTTACCTGAACATCGTCAAAGAAATTACGCCCTGGTTATACGCCCGTTATACCCCGGACCTCCATCAAAATAATGCGGGAGAATGGGTGTGGCGGACCAAATACCTTTATGCCGAACTCAGACCGCCCAATGCCGGCAGGGTCCTGACCCAAATGAAAAACGAAATAGGTTTGGGCCATGTCCCTTGGCATGATTTTGAAGAGCATATCTGGCCCTACCGGTGCCAAGGCACTATCCCCCTGGAACGAGCCGGGGTCTTTAATTCTGCGGATTTGGGTGTGAGCATCCGGGGTAATTTCGGTGGTAAATTGGCCAATGCCAAGGAACGGGTGGGCAACACCCATTATGATGGGCGCTATGGTAGCTGGCATATCGGGGTCTATAACGGCGGTGGTTACCACGCGGCCGAGGTTAATGAAAACAAGCCGGTGGAATACCGTTTCACCCTGCGGCCCCTGCCGACTTCTTTACCCGGGTTGCAGGCGACCTATTTCGGGTTGTATGGCAAAGGCAATAACACCAGCGCCAACAGTTTCGGGGCGCCCTTTTTTAATTACTCCCCTGACTGGATTGTCCATCAGGGGTATTTGAGCTACCAGAACCCCTGGTTCCTGCTCGCCGCCCAGATGTTCTACACTAAGGGTAACCAGTCCGGGAACTGGACCACTGTACCGAATAATCCCGGCCGGCCCGTCGGCAACCGGGCCGACTCCCTGTGGACCCGGGGATTTTCCGTGTATGGCGATGTGAAGTTGCCGCTGGCCTGGTCTATCCCCTTCTGGCGGAGCAATCATAAGTATCCCTTGCACGTCTACTACCGCACGGATTGGTTTAACGCCGATTTGTATAAAGTGGTCTCCCGTTCCGCCAAATATACCAAGCTAATGACCGGGTTGGCCTACTACTTATATAAGCATAACCTGATCTTGATAGGCTATGAGCGTACCTGGTATGGCCAAGATTATGGTATCCAGGGCGGCACCGGTTACAACGGTACCGGCTCCCGGGTGGCCAACGTGACCACCAATGGAGGGAATCTGGGGACCGACCAGCGATTTCAAGTGGTATTTCAAATCAGCTACTGACCCCGGACGGAGGCTATAGCAAGTCTTTAATTAATCATCAATCTGGATTCAGGAAGAGTTGACCTGAAGATAACCCCGGAAGAGGGCCTGAAAAGTTTGGGGACGTTCCCGGACGATTCGGCCCTCTTCTAGTTATTACTCCGCCTTCAGAATCAGGCACTTCAAATATAGGCTTTCCGGCAGGGCCAGCAGGGCTGGATGGTCTCTAGCCGCGCCCCGGCGTCCACCAAGCGGACCAGGCGATAGGCGTCGGCCGCAGCCTGGCGCCCGATTTTCAGAAATTCCGGATCACTCAGGCCAAAAGGGGAGGGGGCCTAAAGTTCCCTTCATGACTGGGGACGCAACTGCGCGGCCGCGTAAGTTTTCCCGATATACTTGGGGGCGAAATCCCGATGCCCGAAATAACCGGGTGCCAGTTCCAGCATCCGGTCTTGCATATCCTGAAAAATGGCGGGAAACTCGGAGGCGGCAATAAAGTTGCGTTCCTCCTGGCGGGAAA
>JARRQO010000205.1:0-4475 GCA_037381685.1 Deltaproteobacteria bacterium
ATCGGGGCCGGTATCGGGATTACGCCCTTTATCGGCATGTGGCATGTGGCCTTGCATTCCGAGGAACAATACGAGCGAGCCCAGGTCCCGGAGCCGATCCGGAAGCTGCACCCCGAAATCCTGAAGACCTGGAAAAGTCCGAAGGTCTCTCTTTGTTATGTCTGCCGGACCCTTGCAGAAGCCAGTTTTGACAATGACATTCAGAACGAGGTGATCCTGAGCCAATTCCATGGCTTTCCCCAACTGGAAAAGCGGGGCCACCATTATGAATTGTACCTGAGTTCAAGGCAGGGGCGGATTTCTGCGGCCCATATCGATCAGCAGTCGCCGGGCGGCGTTACGGGAAAGTACATATTCTTGTGCGGGCCCTCCCCCATGGTCTTTGCCTTGATCCAGCAATTTAAGGCCATGGGCATCAAGAGCGGTCAGATCATCGTGGAGGACTTCAATCTCTTTTAGTTAGCAGCCATGAGCAAAAAGCCACGGATTATTAAAATGAAATCGTCCTTGACCCTTGCCGAGACCGCTTATAGTCCTTATTTTTAATTTAAGGCCCGCTACGGGCTCGGCGGCGACGTACGTTCGCCTAATTCGCCCTAAGGAGTGCTAGCCATGGCCCACAGGATTGGGAAAGTAAAGGAAAAGATTCATCAGATGTATCCGGACATCGACGCGCATGGAGTGCAATCTTCGGTCACCTATGATAAGCAGAAAAATGCCTATGTTCTGGAGTTGAAAAAAGACCAGCACCACCTGTCCACCTTTATTGACCGGGAGGATGCGGACAAGTGCCTGAATAATATCGAGTGCGTGCATCTGGGGGTACAGATCGGACAATTTCTGGAAAATTTCAAAAAGGTATGATAATTTAAGGTAATATTTTAACGATTGACGCAATTCAACCGACTAATTAAATAAGCGGTGGCGCCGGCGGGGAGGCCGGCAGCTTCAGAGCCCAAGCGGGATGAAGCAGGGGGGGAGCCACCGGCCTGCCCCTTTTCCCGCATGCCAGGAACCGTTATAATTCAGGCATAATCAAGCCAGGCAGCCATGAAATTTTTCAAGGGACCAAGCCCCAATCGGCTGGAAAAATATCATCAACGGCGACGCTGGGTGCGGCGGCTGAACAAGGTCGTCTATAGCCTGGTGTTCGTGGCGCTTTTGGGCGCGGCCGGAGGCGGGGCGTATATCTACTACCATTTCCTGCGGGATCTCCCAGATTTTACCGAGATCAAGGATTTCCGGCCCCCGGTGGTCACCCAGGTCTTTGCCCGGGACGGCCAGCGCATGGGAGAATTTTATTCCGAGCGCCGCATCGAGGTGCCTTACAGCCGCATGCCCCGGCAACTGATCCTGGCCTTTGTGGCCGCAGAGGACGCCCGCTTTTTCGAGCACCCGGGGGTGGACATCACCGGCATTGTCCGGGCTTTTTTCCGCAACCTGGAGGCCGGGGAAGTGGTCCAGGGCGGCAGCACCATCACCCAGCAGTTGGTGAAGCGCATCCTGCTGAACTCGGAGAAGAGCTTTTCCAGGAAGATCCGGGAGGCGGTGCTGGCCTACCGCATCGACCATTACCTGACCAAGGAAGAGATTCTCACCCTCTACCTGAATAATATCTTTCTGGGTCATGGGGCCTATGGGGTAGAGGCCGCGGCCCAAGAGTACTTTTCCAAGCACGTGGAAGATTTGAACCTGGCGGAGTCGGCTATCCTGGCGGGTCTCCCCAAAGCCCCCAGCCGCTATGATCCCTTCCGCCACCCCAGGCGGGCCAAAGAGCGTCAGGCTTATGTGCTCCGGCGCATGGCCGAGGTGGGGTTCATCAGCAAGGCGCAGGAAAGGGCGGCCTTCCGGCAGCCCGTGACGCTCAAGCCCTACCGGCCGGAATGGATTAAGGATTGCGGCTACTTCACCGAGCAGGTGCGGAACCTGCTGGAAGACCGTTTCGGCAAGGAAATGGTGTACAATATGGGCCTGCGGGTTTACACCACCGCCGACGTCCGCCTCCACCACGTGGCCCATGAGGCCATCGCCAAGGGTATCGACGGCCTGGTCCGGCGCAACGGTTACCGGGGGCCGCTCAAACACGTGCACGGCAAGGAAATGGTGGCTTTTCAGGCCCACCAGGTCAAATATTACCGAAAATACCCGCCGCGCAAGGGTCTGGCGGTGACCGCCCTGGTGGTGAAATCTCCGGATCGGCGCCGCCGGTCCAAGACGGTATATTTTCGCCTGGGAAAGCAGTGGGGCATCTTGAAGGATGCCAGCGGCAGCAAATCCCGGGCCGTGACGCGGGTGTCCTCCTTGAGGCCCGGGGATGTGGTCCAGGTGCGCCTGTTGAGCCGGGCGCGCCATAAGGGCAGATGGACTGCGGAACTGGTCCCCGCGCCCATGGTCCAGGCGGCGATGGTTTCCATGGAACTGAAGACTGGAAAAGTCCGGGTGCTGGTGGGAGGCAAGGATTTCGGGGACAGCACCTTCAACCGGGCCATCCAGGCCCGGAGGCAGCCGGGTTCGGCCTTCAAACCCATTCTTTATGCCGCGGCCATTGAAAAAGGCTATCGCCCGGATTCCATCCTGTTGGATTCCCCCCTGGCCCTGCCCGGGGGCCGGCGCGGCCAATTGTGGACGCCGCAAAATTATGATCACCGCTTTTATGGCCCGATTCCCCTGTCCTATGCCCTGGCCCATTCCCGCAATGTTCCCGCGGTGCGCCTGATGATGTCTATCGGCGTCCCGGCCACCCAGCGGATGGCCCGGGCCCTGGGGATCACCAGCCCCATCTTTCCCAATTATGCTTCGGCGCTGGGAGCTTCCGCTCTCACTTTGATGGAGCTGACCCGGGCCTATTCCGCGTTCCCCAATGACGGCAGGCTGATCGAACCTATCTTCATTAACCGCATCGAGGACCGGGATGGCCGGGTCCTGGTGGAAAACCGGCCGCACAGCCAGCAGGTGATCAGCCCCCAAACGGCGGAGATCATGACCCATCTGTTGATGGGGGTGGTGCAGCGGGGCACCGCCACCCGGGTCCGGGTGCTGGGCCGTCCCATGGGAGGCAAAACCGGCACCACCAACAAGACCCGGGACGCCTGGTTCATCGGGTTCACGCCGTCGGTGATCACCGGGACCTGGGTGGGGATGGATGACGAACGCAGCCTGGGCCACCGGGAAACGGGCTCCGCGGCTGCGGCCCCGATTTTCATCGCCTACATGAAGCAGGCCCTGAAGGGCACGCCCGTGGAGCAATTCCCTTCGGTGTCGAGCACGGTGCTGGCCAAGGGCAACGAAGGGGACCTCGGCAACGGCACGGATGATGAAGCCGCAGCTAGCGCCGGTGAGACCTTTTATCCTGAGGCTGGAACCTTGCAGGAAAGAGGCCCCCAAGCCTCCAGTCAGCAATTTTTTAAGAATGACCTGGAATAAATGGGGGAAATTTTCGAGTATTGATTTTTCGGTTTTAGGCAGATAAAGTTTAAAGACAGCAAGGGCCCAGGCGTGAGACATCACGCCTTTGCCGTTCCTGGCCTTATGGTCTAAAATCATCTTTCAGGAGCATTTATGCGACAGATCGAGGTGGCCCAGGTCACCCAGGCCGTCAAGGCTGCGGCCATTGCCGCCAATTACGAGCCCGGGGACGACCTGCTGGCCGCCCTGGCCCAGGGTTTGGAGGCCGAAGAATCCCCCGCCGGCCAAGAAATCTTCCGGCAATTGTTGGATAACGCCCGCATCACCAGCCAGGAGCGCATTCCCCTGTGCCAGGACTGTGGCCTGGTAGTCGTCTTTGCCGAACTGGGCCAGGACCTTCACCTGACCGGCGGCGGTTTTGCCGAGGCGGTACAGGAAGGCATACGCCAGGGATACGCAGAGGGGTATTTGAGGAAGTCCCTGTGCCACCCATTGAGCCGGGCCAATACGGGGGACAATACCCCGGCGGTCATCCATACCGAGATCGTGCCGGGAGACCGCCTGAAACTAACCGTGGTTCCCAAGGGCGGGGGCAGCGAGAACATGAGCCGCCTGTATATGTTGAAGCCTGCGGAGGGCCTGGCCGGCATCAAAGGGAAAGTGGTGGCCACCGTAGCCGAGGCCGGTCCTAACCCCTGCCCCCCCATCATCGTGGGGGTGGGCATCGGGGGCACCTTTGAGCGAGCCGCCTTGCTGGCCAAGAAGTCCCTGCTCCGGGAATTGGGCCAGGCCAACCCTGATCCGGAACTGGCCGACCTGGAGCGGCAGCTGTTAACCGAGGTCAACGACCTGGGCATCGGACCACAGGGGTTGGGGGGCCGGATTACCGCCATGGCCGTGCACATTCTGATGCAGCCCTGCCACATCGCCTCGCTGCAGGTGGCGGTCAACCTTCACTGCCACGCTTCGCGTCATAAGGAAGTGGTGCTATAATCCGGGTCTCAGAAAAAATAAATGAAGTTCTTATATTTGGCTGACATTTGTTGTACGGAAAACCGATATAAAGGTAA
>JARRQO010000206.1:0-2273 GCA_037381685.1 Deltaproteobacteria bacterium
GGGGTCAGGGACCAGGGACCAGGGGGCTGGGAAAGGATTTATATGGTGCAATCTTATCGCGATTTGGTTGTGTGGCAAAAGGCTATGGATTTGGTGATCGAGGTTTATCGGGCAAGCCAATCTTTCTCCAAAGAGGAACTTTTTGGACTTAAGAGCCAAATCAGGCGAGTAGCAGTTTCTCTGCCGAGCAATATCGCCGAAGGACATCAAAGGTTGTCCCGGAAGGAATATCGATATTTTCTCAGTAATACGCGAGGATCATTGGCCGAACTTGAGACCCAGGTTATAATTGCCAGTAAATTAGAGTACTTTACCGCAGCAGAATCAAAAAACTTATTAACCCTTAGCGCAGAAGTCGGTAGGGTATTGAACGGCTCTTAAATTCACTTAAGAAGAGTCAATCATGAATGGAACCGTTTTACTGGCCCCTGCTCCCTGAGCCCTGGCCCCTTGCCCCTAACCCCTGATATGGACCAGAAAACCCCATCTCTATTTACTCCTGAGCAGCCCTTGGCGGCCCGGATGCGGCCCCGGAGCCTGGCCGAGTTTGTGGGCCAGGAGCATCTGGTGGGCCCCGGACGGCTGTTATGGCGTTCCCTTAAGGCCGGCCGGCTGTTGTCCTCCATGATCTTTTGGGGTCCGCCGGGAAGCGGCAAAACCACCCTGGCTCGGGTCCTGGCCGCCACCCTTAACTGCCATTTCGCCAGCCTCAGCGCGGTGATGTCCGGGGTGGCCGACTTAAGGAAAGTGGTGGAAGAGGCCAGACGCCAGCAGACCCAGGGTCGCCGCACCGTGGTCCGCATCGATGAGATTCACCGGTTCAACAAGGCCCAGCAGGACGCCCTGCTGCCCCATGTGGAGGAAGGCCTGATCACCTTGATCGGGGCCACCACGGAAAATCCCTACTTCGAGATTATTGGACCTCTGCTCTCCCGGGCCAAAATCTTCATCTTCGAGCCTCTCAGCCAAGAAGACGTTTTGAGCATTCTGAGGCGGACGCTTCAGGATAAAGCGCAGGGCTTGGGGACCCGCAAAACCGAGGTCAGCGCTGAGGCCCTGGAGCACCTGGCCGAAATGGCCGGCGGAGACGCCCGGCGGGCCTTAAACGCTCTGGAGTTGGCCGTGTTGAGCACTGATCCCGGCGCGGGGGGCGTCATCCGGGTGGATCTGGCCGCGGCCCAAGAGTGCATGCCCCGGCGGGACCTGATCTACGACCGGCAGGGTGACGCCCACTATGACACGGTCAGCGCCTTCATCAAGAGCGTGCGGGGCTCGGACGTGGACGCGGCCCTCTATTGGCTGGCCCGGATGCTGGGGGCCGGGGAGGACCCGCGGTTCATCATGCGGCGGCTGCTCATTCTGGCTGCCGAAGACATCGGCTTGGCGGACCCCCACGCCCTGGTGCAGACGGCCGCGGCGGCCCGGGCCTTGGAATGGGTGGGCCTGCCGGAAGGCCAGTACCACCTGGCCCAGGCCACCATTTATCTGTGCCTGGCCCCTAAAAGCAACTCCACCCAGGCCTATTTCCGGGCTCAGGCGGCCCTGGAAGACCAGGGCGCCACCCAGGTACCCAGGCCCTTGCAGGACGCGCACCGGAACCGCAAGGGTCTGGGGCACGGCCAGGGGTATCTCTATCCCCATGATTTTCCCGGACATTGGGTGGAGCAGAAGTACCTGCCGGCGGAGATGGCCGGGGCGAAATTCTATGAACCGGGAACGGAAGGGCAGGAGCCTGAGATGGTGGGCCGCTGGCGCCGAAGCCGGCAATCGCCTGGGGAGCTCCCCCGGGAGGCAAGGCCGCGGCAGGCAAGGCAGGATGAGGCGCAAGAGGATGAGACCGGAGCCGAGGCCCCAGGGGATAAAAACGTAATAAAAAATGAAGAATAGCGCCATTGGGAATGGACTTTGGTGCCGGAAATGATTATAATATTAAACACGTTTTTTGGGGGAGCCCAGCGCCGCGTCGAAAGGGGTGCAAAGTTATGGTGCGCATCTTGTTTGCGGACAGCGAACCCCACATCCAGCAGTTATGCCTGGAGGAATTGCAGGACGAGGGCTATGAAGTGAGGGTGACGGGAAGAGCCGCAGACGCGGTGCGCCTGATGGAAACTTTCCAGCCCGATATGGTCATTCTGGAGACGACGCTGCCCGATATGTCCGGGGTGGAAACCGGACGTTTGATCAAGGGAACCAATAAAAAAACCCGCGTGATTCTCTATTCCTTTCACCGTCCTCCCCATGATCTTTCCATTTGGGGCGCCGATGATTTTGTG
>JARRQO010000206.1:2280-2830 GCA_037381685.1 Deltaproteobacteria bacterium
TCTGGATCGTCTCAAGGCCACAGTGCGGCGTTTCCTGCCGGTCTGACTTCCCCTTTCGGAGGTAAACATGGCAATCATGGAGATCAGCGTGGTCCCGTTGGGACTGGGGGATCCCAGTGTGGGTAATTTTATCGCCCAGGTGGTCAGATACCTCCAAACTGAGGGTATTCCCCATGAACTTACGGACATGGGCACCGTGATCCACGGCCATGCCGCCCGGTTGCTGAAGGTGGCCCAGGTCCTGCACGAGCTTCCCTTTGAGCGGGGCGTCCAGCGGGTGATAACCCATATCACCATCGATGATCGCCGGGACAAAGACGTGCATCTGGGCGATAAAATAAAAGCGGTAAAAGCACGGCTTAAATAACTTCTTTCCCCTCCCCTGGCAGGAGGGAATCAGGGAGGAGGAAACGACACCCCCACCCTAATTCTTCCCCATCAGGGGGGAGGGAATTTATCATGGTTCCCAAGCACTTGCTAGGGGACTACCTTGTTTAACGGGGCGCGGTGCGCCCCTTACAATAACATTGAACTTTAAATAAAAAATATG
>JARRQO010000206.1:2882-7340 GCA_037381685.1 Deltaproteobacteria bacterium
AGTACCGTCAGGTAGCCCTTAAATACCATCCCGACCGCAACCCGGGGGATAAGAACGCGGAAGAGCGGTTCAAGGAGGCCGCCGAGGCCTACGAAGTTCTGCGCGACCCGGAAAAGCGGCGCCTGTATGACGCTTACGGCCATGAGGGCCTGTCTTCCACGGGGTTCACGGGCTTCCGGGATTTCTCGGATATTTTCAGCTCCTTCAGCGATATCTTCGGGGATGTCTTCGGCTTCGGGAACTTTGGGGGCGGCTTTGGCGGGGGCGGGCCCCGTCCTCAACAGGGCAATGACCTGCGCTATGATCTGACCCTGGATTTTCTGGACGCGGCCCTGGGCACCGAGGTGAGCGTGGAGGTGCACCGGGTGGTAAACTGCCCCACCTGCGGGGGTAGCGGCGCCAAACCCGGGACCCAACGGATTCCTTGCCCCGAATGCGGCGGCCGGGGGGTGGTCTCCCGGAGCCATGGCATTTTTCAGATCACCACCACCTGTCCCCGGTGTCAGGGGATGAAGGAGTTTGTGGCCGAAGCCTGCCCTACCTGCAATGGTGAAGGCCGCATCCGGGAAAAGAAGAAACTCAAGGTCAAAATCCCCCCCGGCATGGACAGCGGCACCCACCTGGTCATGCCCGGCGAAGGCAATGGCGGCGTGCACGGCGGCCCTCCCGGCGACTTATATATCGTCATGCATGTCAAGCCCCATGAATTTTTCCAGCGGGAGGGCAACGACCTGCACCTGACCGTGCCGGTGTCCTTCGTCCAGGCGGCCCTGGGAACCCGCCTGACCATCCCCACCCTGCAAAGCTCCCATGAACTGGTCATCCCGCCAGGGACCCAGCCCGGAGAAGTAATCCGGCTCAAGGGCGAAGGCGTGCCTTACCCCAAGGGCAATCGCAAGGGCGACCTCCTGGTGGAGGTCAGGGTGATCATTCCCAAAAAACTAAATACCCGCCAGCAGCACCTGCTGGAGGAACTGGCCAAGGAAGAGCCCGAGGTTGAGACCCCCTTAGGGGAAGCCGCGGCGGGCCACGACGGAGAAGGCATCCTGAAAAAGCTCTGGCACACCTTCACTGACTTAGGCCACGACCATAAACCGCGCAAAGACTGATGTTCTATCTCTTCAATATTCTCTCTTAAGCTCACACGGCACGAGAGAATTTACTGTCTGCCCTTTACTTTTTTCCGACCCTCTTTTTCCTGTTGGCGGGGGAGGAGGGGTCGGCTGTCAGCATTCCTGTTAACCGAAATATTTGTGCTTCAGTCCCCTCAAATCCCTCAGGCCAGAGGCACCTTGTTTTGGTGGATGACAGATTAGTTTAAAAGATCATTTGAAAAAAGAAGTTGATCGTGTTTGTCACCGAGTCAAACTTTTCAATGAACTATTTATATTGACAAGGGCAGCTACTTGAGTAATTATTCACAATCAGACGGGCAGAGGCGGAAGAGACACAGCCATGGCTATTGATCTGAACATCGTGATCGGCGGCGCCGCCGGCCAGGGGGTGCACACCATTACCGCCCTGGTGGCCAAACTCATGGTGCGCCAAGGCTGCCAGGTCCTCTACGTCCAGGATTATCAGTCCCGCATCCGGGGCGGCCACCTCTTCAATCGCCTCCGTATTTCAGATGCACCCCTGGCGGCTTCCCGGGAAGGTATCGACCTGTTGGTGGCCCTGAACCAGGAAACCGTGCCCCGGCACCAGGAGGAGCTGTCGCCTGAGGGCCTGATCGTTTATGACGCCTCCGCGGTCACTGACCTGCCCCAGGGAACAGAAACCCTGGCGTTGAATGCCGACGAAATTTTGCCTGATAAAAAGGCTGCGGAAGTAGCCATCAACGCCGGAGTCTCCGGGGCCTTATTGGGTCTGCTCCAGCTGCCTCTGGCCCCCTTTTTGAGCCTGTTGCAGGAAACCTTCCGGAGCAAGGGGGATGAGGTGGTGGGGTGGAACCGCCAGGCCGCCACCCAGGGCCACCAAAAAGGCACGGCCAGAGGCTATCAGCATTCCCTGGCGGCAATCCAGGCCCCGGGCCAGCCCCGGCTGTTGCTCAACGGCCATGAAGCCATCGCCGTGGGGGCCCTGGCTGCGGGCCTGCAATTTGTCAGCGGCTATCCCATGACGCCCTGGAGCAGCGTGTTGAATGCGCTGGGGAGCCGGGCCGAGAAATGGGGGGTGGTGGTGGAGCAGGCGGAAGACGAGATCGCCGCCATCAACATGGCCATCGGGGCCTCGTACACCGGCGTCCGGGCAATGACCGGCTCTTCCGGGGGCGGCTTTGCTCTGATGGTGGAAGCCCTGGGCCTGGCCTCGTGCTCGGAAACCCCTCTGGTCATCGTGGAAGCCCAGCGTCCGGGCCCCAGCACCGGCCTGCCCACCCGCACGTCCCAGGATGACCTGGCTTTTCTGCTTTCTGCCGGTCAGGGAGACTCGCCCCGGGTAGTGCTGGCGCCGGGATCCGCGCCCCAGGGCTTTGCCCTGATGGCCAAGGCCTTCAACCTGGCCGACCGCTATCAAGTGCCGGTAATCGTCATTACCGATCAATACTTCGGCGACACCACGGTGACCTGCGAAGCCCGGGATTTTCCCGCTGAGGTCACCATCGACCGGGCTTTGGCCGCAGGGGAAGCCCCAGGCCCTTACGAACGCTACGCTTATACCGACAGCGGCGTCTCGCCCCGGCGGCGGCCCGGGTTTGGGCCGGTGGTGGTGGCTGATTCCGATGAACACACCCCGGACGGGCACCTCACCGAAGACCTAGCGGTGCGCATCAAGATGCACGACAAACGCCTGCGCAAGCTCCAGGGGCTGGCGCAGGAATTGCAAGGCATTACCACTGCGGGGCCGGAGGACGCGCCCCTGACTCTGGCCTGCTGGGGGTCGAGTGCGGGGCCGGTGGCCGAGGCCGTGGCCCGGCTCAACACCGAAAAGACGCCGGCCCGCATGGTGCATTTGAGCGAACTCTGGCCATTTCCCGCGGCCGCGGTGAACCAGGCCCTGGGACACCCCAAAAAGCTGGTGATGGTGGAGATGAACGCCACCGGCCAGTGCAACCGCCTGCTGCGCCAGGAAACCGGGAGGACCGCAGATCACCTGGTGCTCAAGTATGACGGCGCGCCCTTCACCCCGGAATATATCCTCCGGGCCCTGGCCGGTGAAGCCTAAGGAGGCGCCATGCTGTCCCTGGATCTCTACCAAGGAATCGAAAGCGCCTGGTGCCCGGGGTGCGGCAATTTCGGCATGCTTAAAGCCTTCAAGCAGGCCCTGGCCGAGCTGGAAATCCGACCGGAAAACCTGGTGGTGGTCTCCGGCATCGGCCAATCGGGAAAATTTCCCCACTATCTCAAGTGCAACACCTTTAACGGCATTCACGGGCGCACCCTGCCGGTAGCTACGGGCTGCCACCTGGCTAACCAGGCGCTGCAGGTGGTGGCGACGGCCGGAGACGGGGATTGCTACGGCGAAGGCGGCAACCACCTGCTGGCCACCCTGCGGCGCAACCCCGACCTCACCCTGGTGGTGCACAACAACCAGGTCTATGGCCTCACCAAAGGCCAGGCTTCGCCCACCAGCGATCCGGGGTTTAAGACCGCGCTGCAGCCCCACGGCGTCCCCTATCCGCCGCTGCACGCCCTGGCCCTGGCGGTGGCCCAGGACTGTTCCTGGATGGGCCGGGGATTTGCCGGAAGGCCGGAGCATCTCACCGACCTGTATAAACAGGCCTTGACCCACCGGGGTTTTGCCTTGCTGGAAGTGTTGCAGCCGTGCGTAAGTTTCAATAAGATTAATACGTATCAATGGTATGAAAAACGAGTTTATGAGGTGGACCAGGAGCCGGATTACGACCCGGAGAACGAACTCTGGGCCTATCAGAAGGCCAAGGAGTGGGGGGAGCGCATCCCCATCGGGGTGATTTATCGCCACCCTCGGCCGACCCTGGCAGAGACGCATCCGGCCCTGGCAGCCGGTCCCCTGGTGGGCCAAGAACCGCAACGTCCTGTAAGGGAGCTTCTTTCTGATTTTTATTAAGAAATTACTTGTCGAAGTTTAAAGTTAATTCCCCGGGAAGCATCCCACGGGAGTTTCGGACAGACTTTTTTAAAGAGGAAATGACCATGACGGCAGACAAAGAAGTTCGGTCCTGGGATATTCTTAGGGACCCCAATCGCATCTTGTTGGAAGAAGACTACGGCTCCAAGATGGAGATCCTGATTTATCTGCTCACTTGGGTGGTGGAGGTCGGTCTTTGTTTTGCCTTTGCCATCGCCTACCTGCGGGGGTAAACCGGGAGCTTTTTAGCAGGCAAGGCCTGCGATTAGGGTTTGTGGTGTTGCAAAATGCAATATTTATTAAACCCTGCAACAGGGCTGGTTTTTTTAAATATAGTTTATAAATTTTTTGTGGATCATATTGAAATTAACTCGCATTAGGCATAAAATATATCGTAGAAAAGAACATTCA
>JARRQO010000207.1:0-10160 GCA_037381685.1 Deltaproteobacteria bacterium
CATAGAGTATTTAACAAAATGATTCACCTTATAAGGTGTGCCCTGCACGCCGTTTTACGCCGACCGCGAGTTGCCCTATAAATAACTTTCTATAAAGCTTTTCAGGTCCTCCAGAACCGCTTTTCGCTCCCGGTTGGTATCCAGCCGCAGCAATGGCCGGTCCTCCGGAGTAAAGGGGTCGAAGTCCTGGGCCTGGGCTTTCACAAGCTCCACCCGGCCGTCGGAAATGGCTTCCGGGTCGCTCCGGCGAATCCCCAGGCGCTCCCGGGCCACCTCCGGCGGGCATTCACAGTACACAAAGAGCGCCTGGGCCCCCTGCTCCTGGGCCAACTGCCGCACCCGCTCTCTTTCGGCCACCCGTTTATAAGAGGCATCGAGGATGACGTTTTGCCCCATTTCCAGGTGCTGTTGCGCCTGTTTGAGCATCTCGGTGTAAGTGCGCGCCGAGAAATCTGCGCGGTAAATACCCTGGCCGAAGTCCTCGGGCACCTTTTCGGTAGGTTCCAGGCCCGCCAGGGTCTTGCGCACTGCATCGCTGCGGATCACCGGCCATCCCAGGCTCTCGGCCAGGGCCCGGGCCTGACTGCTCTTGCCGGTGCCCATCAACCCGAAGACTACTACAATTAATAGAGAATTTCCGGAAATAAGATATTTTCCTTTTTGGACGGCCCGAATAAGGACCGGTATTGAATGATAAAACCGAAAAATCCTTAGGCGGCCCAGCGCGCGCCCGCTTCGGCATACTCCCCGGCCAACTCAAAGTAGGCCCGGGCGGTTTTCTGGGCCTGGTCCCGCACTTCCTGCGGCTTGGCCTGATCCTGGGCGGTAAAGGCGTTAATCTTGCCTCGCACGTAAGCCCGGTAGCACTTGTAAAAATCCAGCATCTGCAGCAGCTCCGGGTCCCGAAAGGCCGCGGCAAAGCGCTCCACAAAATACCGCGACAGGTCCCGAAAACCGTGAAAATCCAGATCCATGGCCAAAAAATCGATATCCGCCGCCACATCACCATAGCGGAAGCGGGGATTAAATTCAATGCAATCAAAAATATAGATGCCGTCAGCCAGGCAGATATTCTTCATGTGCAGATCGCCGTGGCAGTCCCGGATGCGGCCTTCCCGGATGCGCTTCAGGAACAGGGCCCGGTGCCGGGAAAGGAATGACCGGGCAAAGCCGCGAATCTCTTTGAACAGCTCCCGGGGAAACATCTGACCCGCCAGATTTTCGGTCCGGGAAAAGTTCTCTTCGTGGTTATAAGCGATGATGGACGGCTCCCCGTATTTGTTGATGCGGGGGCCGGTGGCCGCCTCCTGGTAAAACGGCGCCAGCCGAGCAATGATGCGGTCCAAGTGCCCCCGGCCCAACTCGCCGCGGTCCGCCACCTCATCCATCATCCGGTCCTGGGGCATCCGCACCATTTTCAAGATATATTCCACCGGGTGGCCCCGGCCGCCCACCCGCGCCCGGTTGCCGTGAGCCGTAATGGGGAGGACCTCCAGATAGATCTCGGGGCAGAGGCGGCGGTTGAGGGTCAATTCTTCCTGGAGATAGTGGTGGCGGCGGCGCAGGGTGGTGAAATTCAAAAACCCCAGGTCCACCGGTTTCTTGACTTTGTAGGCAAAATCGTCGGTGATAAAGACCCAGGAAATATGCGTCTGGATCAGGTCAACCCCCCGGGTCGGTTCCGGGTAGGCCTCCGGGTCCAGCAAAGCCGCGACTAAATCCATAGAATTATTTCAGTGGGGTCAGGGGGACGCCTGCCTCAAGCCCTCCCCTGTTCCAAATATGCCGTGATGACAAGCGGGTCAGCCCTTTTTTTCCGGCTCCAAAATTTGGTGAATTTCCACGAAGCGCATCAGGGTGCTCTGGGTGATAATGCCGGCCAGTTCATCTTGTTGCATCACCAAAAGCCGGTCCAGGTTTTTTAACGTCATTTTGCTCAAGGCTTCACCCAGGGTGATGCCCGGAGTGATCATGATGTCTTTGGTGCGGGGAATCATGAATTGCTTCACAGTCAGCACCGGGAATTCTATCGCGGGGACGCCTTTGACCTTGGCCAGGGTGATGAGCCCCACCACCCGGCCATTATCTCTTACCGGAAAACCGCGGTAGGGGTAGTGCAGGAAATACTGCTGGAACAGCTCCTCTAGACTCAGATCGGCAGGCACGGTGATCACCTCCCGGGTCATCATCTCCTGCACCGGGATATTTTCCAGGGTTTTCCGCACCACCACCTCTTCATACCCCTTCTGGGACATGCCCCGCAGGAACATGCCGATAAAAATAAACCAGATACCGCCGATGAGTTCTCCCACGAAAATCTCCACTCCTCCCAGAATCATCAGGGCCAGGGCAAAACCTTTCCCCATATCCGCAGCCACCCGGGTGGCCCGAATAAGGGAACCGGTCTTCCACCAGAAGATGGCCCTAAAGATCCGCCCGCCATCCAGCGGAAACCCGGGGAAGAGATTGAAGACGCCCAAAGCCAGGTTGATCCAGGCCAGATAGTAAAAGATGCCGGTGAGCAGGATGAGCTGAAAATATTGAAACAGGCTCATGATCACCCAGAAAACCCCGGCCAAAGCAAAGCTGGTCAGGGGCCCCACCAGGGCGATTTTCACCTCGGTGCCCGGATCTTTGGGCTCCTCGGTGATCCGGGAGACCCCGCCGAAAATGAACAGGGTGATTTCTTTGATCTGGATCCCGGCCCGGATGGCCATTAGAGAATGGGCCAACTCGTGCATCACCACCGAGGCGAAGAACAGCAGCGTGGCGATAAAGCCCGCGATCCAGTAAACCTGGGTCTGATAGCCCGGGTAATACTGAGGAAAGTAGCCCCCGGCCAGGGCCAGGAGCACCACCCCAAAAATGATAAACCAGGAGTAATCAAAGCCGATGGTGACGCCGGCCACCTCGAAGCGGCCGACGCTCCTGAGCTTTCCCAGATTGATTCCTTTGCCGTCCATGAGCCTTCTCCTTCATGGTGGTGGCGTTTTTCCGGCTCCGAACCGGTTGCGCCTTTCTATCCTGACCCTGCGATCTCCTCCAGGGTGCGGCCGCTGAGCACCGATTCAGGTTCAGTGGACACGGGATTGCGGCGGGCGTCGGCCTCCTCGTCGTCCATTTTCACCAACAGCCAGGACTCATCCTTGCCCTTCCGGAACCGGGTTAAGGCATAGCCGCCCTTCAGTTTCTTGCCCTCCAGCCAGACCTTGACGTGGCCGTGTTCCACCGCCTGGCCCAAAGGGATGTTTGGGGTCGGTGGACGGCCCCTTGGGCACGGCCCAGGACTTGAGCACCCCCTCCACCTCCAGCCGGAAGTCATAGTGCAGATGGCTGGCGGCATGTTTCTGGATGACGAAAATGGGCTTCTGCGAGGCCTTGGGCCCCTGGCCCGAGGGTTCCGGGGTGCGGGCAAAGTCGCGCTTTTCCTGATAATGCTTGAGACTGGACTTGGGCATCGGCCTTTCTCCTTGACGCGAGAATTCCCGGCGCGCATTGTAAAGTCTTGATAAACCACCTGGCTAAACCTAAAATAAGTACCCGGAGCCTTCCGGTCAATGGCGCTTCGGGGTCGAACCCGGCGCTCCGGCCGGGCCACCCTAAAGATGACCGGCGGGGAGGCGAGACAAAATTGCCTCCCTGACTCAAAATTCATGCAAAATTCATTGACTTTGATTATTAATGTAGTATATAAATAAAAGATTTCCTAAATATCAAAGGGGGCTACGGCCATGCACTGCGTAACGTTAAAACCAGGGGTAGAATGTGCTTTTATGACCAAAAAAGGCTGTTCGTTCAACGGCGGCAGCTGCAAACCGGTGGTGGCGGAATGTCAAGGCTGCGACCGGATTTTGGGTTCCAACGGCAACTCATACTGTGCTTCTTTTCCGGACCCCGCCTCCAAGTGGCGCCGGGGGACCTGCAACCTGGCCACCCACGTCAAAGCCCAGACCAAAGGAGCGGCCCAGAAAATCAATCCTCTTAAGGCGTCCAAACGCAAAGCCGCCGGCCGCTAAGCAGGCATTGAACGGCATTGAACGAACAGCGCGGCTCGACTTTTAGCCGGCCGCGCTTTCTTTTTATCCTGCCGATTTATCCTTATTTTCCCAGCTTTTCCAGGGCTGCCTTGATCCGACTCAATCCCGTGGCAATCCGCTCCCGGGACGTGGCATAAGAAAACCTCAGACATTTGTCTTCCCCAAACTCGCCGCCCGGCACCGCCGCTACCCGCGCCTCTTCCAAAAGATACGCCGCCAGCGCCCCGGACCGGGATTGTCCCGGCGCGATCTGCAGTCTGTCATAATATGCCGCAAAATTCGGAAAGAGATAAAAGGCGCCCCCGGGCTTGATGGTGGTGATCTCGGGAATCTCCAGGGTCCGCCGATAGATGTCGTCCCGCCGCCAGGCAAATTCCGCCACCATCGTCTGCACCGAATCCTGGGGACCGTTCAAGGCCTCCACCGCGGCCTTCTGGGCGATGGAGTTGGGATTGGAGGTGCTCTGGCTCTGGAGGTTATCCGCGGCCTTAATCCCTTCCTCCGGGCCGGCCAGGTAGCCGATGCGCCAGCCGGTCATGGCATAGGCCTTGGAAACCCCGTTGAAAACAAAGGTCCTGGCCTTGAGCTCCGGGGACAGCATGGCGATATTCCAGAACTGGGCCCCGTCAAACATGATCTTGTCATAAATATCGTCGGAGATAACGTAAAGCTCCGCTTCCAGCACCACTTCCGCCAGGGCCGCCAGTTCCTCCTTAGTGTAGACGCCCCCGGTGGGATTGGAGGGACTGTTCAGCACCAGGGCCTTGGTCCGGCGCGTGAGCCGCGCCTTTAATTCCGCCGCGGTGAGTTTAAAGCCGTGCTCCTCTTGGGTGGGCACGATCACCGGCTGGGCTTCGGCCAGCATGGCCATGGGTACATAGGAAACCCAGAAGGGCGCCGGGATGATCACCTCATCACCTTTGTCGCAAAGCACCTGAAACAGGTTGTAAAGACCGTGTTTGCCGCCGCAGGACACCACAATTTCACTGGGCTTATAGGTCAAGCCGTAGTCGGCCTGAAATCTGTCGGCAATGGCTGCTTTCAGTTCCGGGATGCCGCCCACCGGGGTATAGCGGGTAAAACCTTCCCGGATGGCCCGGATGGCGGCCTCCCGGATGTGGTCCGGGGTGTCGAAGTCCGGCTCCCCCACTCCGAAGTTGACTATATCGATCCCCTGCGCCTTGAGCTGATTGGCCTTGGCATTAAGCGCCAGGGTGGCGGAAGGGGGAATCTGGCGGATACGGCTGGCAAGTTGCATGGTTGTTCCTTTCTCAAAAAAATTTGCCGGGAATTACGAAGCCCTCCCCGACACTTATCATTATTGATCGTCTGCCAATTTTAGGTAATCTCGTCCCTGCCCAATCTCAGGAGGATAATCTTTTGAAAATTATCCAACATTATGATAATTGTCAACCGGGGGAGGCCTGCCGGTGAACTCCGTTGCTATCGTCACCAAAAAGTTTAAACCCGACGCCCTGGAAGCGGGCCGGGCCTTGCAAGCCTGGCTGAGGGAGCGCGGCGTCAAAGCCTGTCATGTCGAAAACGAACCTGAACCCAACATTCCGTCTTTGCCGGACGACGTGGAGTTCATCGTGGTCATGGGGGGCGACGGCACCATCCTGAGTGCCGCCCGCCATTACGGTGGCAGGGGCGTGCCTCTCTTCGGGGTTAACCTGGGCGGTCTGGGGTTCCTCACGGAAATCTCCCTGGACGAACTTTATCCCGCCATGTCCGAGCATGTGCTCACCGGCAAGTTTGAAGTGGAAAAGCGTCTGCTGTTCACCACCACTTTGATCCGGCAAGGACAGGTAGTCAGGCAGGAAAACGTCCTGAATGACGCGGTGATCAACAAAGGCGCCCTGGCCCGCATCGCCGAAATGACCACCTGGATTGACGGCGAATATCTCACCGTTTACCGGGCCGACGGGCTCATTGTCGCCACCCCCACCGGCTCCACCGCCTATAATCTGTCCGCCGGGGGACCCATTGTTTATCCCACCTTAAACCACCTCATCATTTTGCCCATCTGCTCCCATACCCTGAGCAACCGCCCCATCATCCTGCCGGACACGGTTACGGTGGCCGTTACCCTGGATGAAAAAGCCCAGGATGTTTATCTCACCCTGGACGGCCAGGTGGGGCAGACCATGGAGCCGGGGGACCGGCTGGAAATCCGCCGGGCCCCCAACCGGCTGAAGCTGGTGAAGTCCCCTTATCACAGCCACTATGAGATCCTGCGCACCAAGCTGGGCTGGGGGGAATTTGGCGTGAGTAAATGAGGAGAGGTCACTCGCGGGAAGACCTAGCCGCGGCCAGTAATGAAGATGCTGCTATTTTTGGTTGAAAATCAAACTTACCCCTGGAATCCAGAGGTTCTGGGGAATTACCCCGGTTAAGCAAATCTACTCATTTTTATAGAGATTTTGAGATAGAAATGTAAAAAGTAACTCCCTTGCCAAACCCGCCTTCAGCGCGGGCCGTGCCGCCATGTTTTTCTGCTATTTCCTTGACAATGGCCAGTCCTAAGCCTGTTCCTTCTGGACCATTTTCTGCCTGGCTGCGTTGAAAAGCTCCAAAAACCTTTTCAAGGTTTTCCGCATCTAGGCCATTCCCATCGTCGCTTACGGAAAAGATGTGGAAATTTCCAGGTTCTTCATAGCCAATTTTTATCCTGCTCAGCTTTTGGCCGCCATATTTCAAGGCATTGTCTACCAGATTCCGGAATACCCGCAGTAGTGCCAGTCTATCTGCTTTAACTTTCGGGATTGCCTTGGTATGCGACCAACTTATCCGTCGATTGGCAATAAGGGTTGAAAATTCATCCCGAACCTGCCCTATGATCTCATTGGGATCGACCAGTTCATAATTAAAAGGCCTTTCTTTCGTTTTGACGTATGTATTTATCTCCTCAATCAAAGCAAGAGCTTGTTCAGAAGATTTGATGATCTGGGCGCAAAATGTTTGCCATTTATCATCGAATCCGTCACCATACTGCTGGCATAAAAGTTTAGTCAGCCCATTGATGCCAATAAGCGGATTTTTAAGATCATGGGTTACCGAATACGTAAAGAGCTTGATTCTTTCGGCATAATCCTGAACTTCTTTCTCCAGTCTCTTGCGTTTGGTAATGTCCAATGAATATTCAATCATTTGGACCACATTCCCTTCCGCATCAAAGATTGGGTAAGCGTGAACCTCAACGTCCCTGGGGTTCCCGTTTATGTCATAGTGAACGTGTTCGACAACCACGGGTTTTTTTGTCTTCTTTACTTCCTGGATCGGACAGGTATGTTCAAGGCCGTCACAGGGCCGCGATCTTCTGTGCGTCAGAGCATAACAGGTTGGATGACTGGATAAATCACCTAAACGCGCCGCCGAGTTGGCGATTTTTATGGAGTAGTTATTTACGTCCAAAACATAAAAAGGATGGGTTAGCGATTCCAAGACATGTTGAAAAAATTCATTTTTTTCCCTGACCTGCGTTTCAGCTTCTTTGCGGCGATTTTCCAAGGCCATAAGTTCAGAGATCTTCCGAAGAGCCTCTGCCAACTCAGACTGGAGTTGCTCCATGGTTGTTTTTCATTGCCTTAACCCCCATCTCTCAACCCGCTCAACTCAAAGTCAGATAAATTTAGGGGTGATGATTGCCTTAGGATTCTCAGGTATATGCTTGGTTCCAACATGGGTTGAGGAATCCCTTCCCATTGCCTTGCCGAGGCTTGGGCTTGCCAGGGATCTGGATTAACAGGGATGTCGGGATTACGGTATAAAGGCAGGGTCGCGCGCAAGGTACTTGAAGGAACCAATAGCCACGCTGATATAATGAGAGGACTTGGCTTGTTCATAGTCATAATCCCCTTGATCTGCGGCCTCAGCAGTGCAGGAGGCATCCCCAACCATTCTCCGGTTTTCCCCCCTTGCCTGCCTGAGATCGACCTGATTAAAAAAATTAATCTAATTATCTATAAAGTCAAGCTTATATACAAAATTATATATAAAAAAGAGAAATTGAGCTCTAAATAAATAGCCAAAGACATGGCCAGAGCCTAAAAATTTGCTTATGGGGAAGTTTTCAGACCACGCAAAAATCAAGTTTTTCACCTCAACGGATAATGTGTCGTATAATGGGGAAGGTTTGCTTGCTGCTCAATCCTTCCCCAAAATATCCGTCAGGTTTGATATATTAACTAAGGCGTCAGATTGTGGGGCTTAAGAGAAGCGATCTAGTCGTTCATATTAATTCTGGGATACTGACTCCCAATCTCTGGCTATGACCGAACCTATCAAAGCATTTCCCGTACAGCGCTGGCGTAACGCTAAGGTCGAAGCCGCGCAGGATCAGGTGGCGGTGGAGGAACCCCTGGAAATCCGCCTGGGGGGCGAACCTTTTCAAGTGCTCATGCGTCTGCCGGGTTGGGAAAAGGAGTTGGCCCTGGGGTTTTTGTTCACCGAGGGTATTGTCCGGGACTTAAATGAGGTTGTCACCATTCACTTTTGCGGTACCGGCACCGACCCCGAGCTGCCTCCCAACGTGGTGGACGTCAGCCTGACTCCCGCCGCCCTGGAACGCCGGGGCCGCCGCCACCTGGAAGTGGCCTACTCCAGCTGTGGCCTGTGCGCCAAGGAGGCCGTGGGCGAAATCAGCCGCACGGTCCCCGCAGTAACCAGCCCCGTGACTATCGCACCGGCCACACTCAGCGCCTTGATGGACCGGCTCCATGATTTTCAGACCGTCTTTCAGGCCACCGGCGGCACCCACGCCGTGGCCCTGGCCAGCCCCGACGGCCGGATCTTTATCCCTGCCGAGGACGTGGGCCGCCACAACGCCATGGACAAGGTCATCGGCCGGGCCGTCTTTACCCGGCAAGATTTCTCCAACCTGGTGGCCCTGCTCAGCGGCCGCATCAGCTTCGAGATGGCCTTGAAATGCATCCGGGCCGGCCTCCCGGTTCTGGCCGCGGTTTCGGCCCCCACCTCCATGGCCCTGGAGGCGGCCCAGGAACTTAACCTCAGCACCGTGGGCTTCGTCCGGGGCCGGCGTCTGAACATCTATACCCATCCCTGGCGCATAGTTTAATCACCCCTTGGCGCCGCAACGCTATTTTTGATCCTTTTCCTGATCATACATCAAGGAAACGGTTTGAGACACTCTTTGGGCCCAACCCGGATCATCTTTGTTCAATTCAACTTCGTCATAAAAATCGCTAAAATCATGATCTACGAGCTTGTAAGGATTGCTCAGGCTATCCGAATCATAAAACGTATGGCGCAGTTCATGCCGAATAACTCTGGCAATATCAATGTCATTACAATGTTTAATCAAATTACCATCTAATAACATAATATAATCATAACCATTGTCCGGTGCTTCATTTCTGGATAAAAACTTGATCAATTCGGAAGGCTTCATCATTTTTCCAAGAGCAACACTACCTTTATGTGTCATTTTCTTTTTATTAATCAAAAACAGTATCTTGGCATTGGCCAGATGGGGGAAGTATTGAGCCCTGATCTGTTCATACATTTCAAGAATATTTTCAGGAACATATTCATACTTCATGAAAATTCTCCTTTTCCAATGATTCATTAGAATTATAACATTTAAATATAAACGATAGACCGGTAAGAACAAAGAGATTTTTTAAAACACCTCAGATATCAACTAATTTAGCAATCAAAGCGCGTGCCGACCGGCTCCGGAAACTTATACCAAAGTTGCGTTCATAGAATTAATTTTAGGTTTTTGTGGCGGACCCGTGTGTCCGCCCTCGGATGTTAGGATTTGCAGGCACCCTACAAGCCCTAAGCTATTTTTATTTCTATGAGCGAAACTTGGCGCCAGTGGCATAGGCCTCTGGCCTGTGTAGGACAGCCGCCCCCGGCTGTCCCCCCATGCAGCCGCAGGCTTTAGCCTGCCCCTTCTCCTGACCGTAGGGGCGACTCGCCGGGTCGCCCTATCCCGAATATTTCGCCGGGCTGCAAACACCTTGGTAGCACAGGCTTTCCAGCCTGTGCCAAAAATACCCGGCTTTATGGTGCTGTCTATTTATCCTTATATATCAATATGATGTCATATAATTCCAAAAGTTCATGAATACTTCCTTTGAACTTTGAACCTTGAAC
>JARRQO010000208.1:0-6478 GCA_037381685.1 Deltaproteobacteria bacterium
ATCAACCCAAAGCCTGACGGCTTCGCTGTAATAGATAATCTCCCAAGCCATGAAGATATATTAACATATATGTTAACCATGAGCAAGCATTTTCCCCTCGTTCCCAACCCCCAGCTGGGGACCGCTAAATTTTATGGCACAGCTTTAGCTTTGCCGCCTTAGGTTACCCGCCGCCACAGCCTTATTTCCAGTTTGCAGCCCACCGCGTTGGCGTACCGGCGGAGGGTGTTAAGGGTGGGGGAAGGTTTATGCTTGCCTCCGGCAGATTCCAGCCGGGCAATGGCCGGGGTCCTGGTTTTCATCCTTTGGGCCACTTCAGCCTGGGACAGACCCGCAGCCTGGCGCACCGCGATTAAGGCCTCGAATACGGCAAACTCTTCCTCCAAGGCCTCATATTCCGCCAGGAATCGCTTGGCCCCAGGTACGGGTGTTTACCTATGCTGGGCGGTCTGTAGGGTCTATCCAGCGGGCTTTTGTTACGGCCTGTAGGCAGGCGGGATTGAGGATTTTCCCTTTCATGACTTCAGGACACGGCTATCAATAACTGGCGGTTGCAGGGGCATGATTACTTCCGTATAATGGCGGCAAGCGGCCATAAGGCCGTGAATACTTTCAAGCAGTATAACAAGGTTTCCAAAGTGGAATTGAAGGCTTTGAAAAGGGAGAAAATCTGAGCTTTGGACACCCATACGGACACCCCGAACTTTGGACACCCGTCTGTCTATAGTATTAACCTATTGAAATATTTGAGAAGCGCCTGTAGCTCAGGTGGATAGAGCAACGGACTTCTAATCCGTCGGTCGCAGGTTCGAGTCCTGCCAGGCGCGCCAGTAACCATAAGGGTTTGGCCTTTAGGCCAAGCCTTATTTTTTGTAGCATGAAGGTACAAAGGCATATTAGTTTATAACTTATAACTAGCTGATATTCATTGCATATATGGAAATTTCCTTGTCTGGTGATAGCTGTCGAAGCTGGCAAGTAATCGATTAATCCTATTTCGCTTCCCCGATCTTTCAAGATAATGGGGCCTGTCCGGACTTGAGACTGAATCCGAGAATGCTTATTTTGAAACCAATAATGGGGGAGGTTGGTGATGGCTTAGAGTTATTGGATTCCTGGGGAAGCTTAATTCTGCAAATGTCATTTCCCAATGGCAACATCTAATCTCTAAGTGCCAAATAAGACGCTACCATGAGGGCCGGCTTAGATTCCAGAACTTAGCCGATCAGCAGACTACCTAAAAATCCGGCCGAAAATGCTTGATTAAGAGGGTTGTCCTCGGTGAGCGAGCCATTTTCTTGTATAAACCAAAAGAAAGTGTTCTGATAACGAATTAGTGCAGTAGTCTGCAATCTAATCTCGAGATATTTAAGGATAACCATTTCTAACATCGCATTTGATGGCTGACGGGAGTCAACATGAAAGACTCGGAGTTGAAAAGGTTCAACCGAAGGGAACTGGGCGATTATCTCGTCGCCTTGGGGGAGCAAATCCGTCAGGGCGCTTTCCAGGCCGAAGGCCAAACTTGGCCGGTACCCAACGAAGTTGAGGCCGAAATTCACCTAAAAGAAAAGAAGGGCAGGATCACCGCCAAACTTAAGTGGCAGTGGTCCACCCTCACGGAGTACAAGCAGACGGCCCTCCAGGAAGTCAGGGAATGGCAGACTTCCTTCAAGGCAGTCAAAGGACGGTTGACCGCAGCTTTCAAGGAACTCCAACGGCAGGCGTCCCAGGGGCAGTTCCTCTCGGAAGCCGTACTCCGGGATTTCGTGGAAGGTTCCCAAGCCTTGGCCAAGTTGGGTGAACCAGATTGGCCAAGGGCTATGCGCGAATACCTGGACCACGTGCGAAATCTGCAATTGGCTGCCGAGAGACGCCAACTGGACCTGATACGTCACGAACTTCGGGATCTGGCGGCCTGCATGGCCGCTTGCCATAGGGAATTCAAATGAGGTTTGGATAGGCAGATACCTCAGGCACTCATCATCAAAGCCCCCCGTTTTAATGCCTAAGGTACTTTCTTTAGGGCAATGCCACGTAGTCCTGATATTCAGATCATACCTGGAATTTTCAACTGTCTGGTGATAACTGCCGTATCTGGCAAGGTATATTGCCAAGCCGATAGGTCATGATAAGGGCAGGGCCAAGTCCGACAAGCCAAAGGCCAGATCATCTGCCAGTTGTTGCAGCAGTTCCACCTCTTCGGCATCAAAGGCTTTGGGCTCCTGGGCGTAAATATTGAGGGCCCCTAACATGCCCCCTTCGGCCTTTAAGGGCAGGGCAATGGAAGAGGCATAGCCCCGCTTTCGAGCCTGGGTGCTCCAGGGGGCAAATTTGGGATCGGTGAGCATGTCCTGACAGATGCAGGGCCGGCCTGTGCGGATGGCGGTGCCGGTCGGCCCCCGGCCTCGTTTGGTCTCGGCCCAGGTGATCTTTAAGGTTTCAAGGTAGCCTCCCTCAAAACCGGCGAAACCTACAGGTCGCACGGACTTCTTCTTGTCCGTCTCGGCGAACCCCACCCAGGCCAGGCGGTAGCCCCCAGTTTCCACAATGATGCGGCAGAGATCCTGGATGAATCCAGCCTCGTTTCTCGTCCGCATCAAGGTGCGGCTGCATTCGGTCAAGACCTTGAGAGCCCGAGTGGTTCGGTATAATTTCTCTTCCGCCTCTTTGCGGGCAGTGATGTCCTGGATCAGGGCCATCTTGTAAACGCGACCGTCAGGGTAGTGGATGGGGGTGTTGACCACATAGTACCAGCGGTGATCCTTGGGACTGAGGATCTCCCAACGCACCGTCTCCCCCTGAAATACCCGCTCGTCTCCGCACCAGGGGCATTTGCGCTTGCGGTTGTGGAGTACTTGGTAACATTTTTCTCCTACGGCAAGATGGCCGGTGCGTTCAATCAAGTACTTGTTCATGAACTCAATTTCATAGGAGGAAGAACAGATATAAAGGAGCCCGTCAAAGGCCTCTATCATGGCGACGTACTGGGTCGCCAATTCCCGCCAAGTTGTTTCCATACGCCGTAGCCGCTCAATTTCCTGGAGTAATTCTTCGCTCCGGGGCTCCTGAGGGGCAAACTGGGTGTCCGGCTGATGGAAGTGTTTAGGCGCTTCCTGTGGGGAGGGCAGTTCTTGGCTCAGAGGGGGGTTATCTGAATTATTGATCATATCCTCTATAGAATCTCCGTTCTTGTTCTGATTTTCCGTGGGTACCTTAAATTTATCAATTTTTTCGCCTGACGCAATAGTGCCTCAGAATCAAAAATGGTTGTCTGGAGGTAATTAACGAGTTACCCGTGCCCACTAAAAATTTTAAATATGCTGTCCCAATGACAGGAGTCACCTTGGCTCATCTGGAATACGCCATTTCCAGGTTCCAAGGGGGAGAAAGCATAGAGCGAACAGATATTCGTGCCCCACTACCCAGGAGCATGTGGCGTCCAAGAAAAGGTAAGATAGTTTTGGGACCAGCCACTTACGTCTCGTAGTGGGGCTTACAACGACCCACAAGGATGAAATAGGGGCAGAAGTCAGGGTCCTGGAGGCGGTCCTGAAACTCGTCGTTACTGTCCGTTAGGGTTCATATAGCTGGTATTCATAGATCAAATCTCCATTCTTTGCATCTACCATCCCATCTAAATAATTCAATGGCCCCCGTGTGTGCTTAGGGTGTCCAAGAAAGATTTTGGAATATACGAACAAAACCATCAGGTTGGCTAAGGATATTAGCGAAAAAAGTTTTACCTCAGAACCACTTCTAACCCGTCGGTCGCAGCTTCGAGTCCTGCCAGGCGCGCCAGTGATTTCAAGAGGTTAGCTGATTTCTGCTAACCCATTTTTAATCAGGGATAACCAGGGTGCGGAAAATTACCCTGAAGACCAAATCCGAGCCCGTCATCGTTTAGCTGTCCCAACACCCTAAAACAGCATGAAGTGGTGGCTTAGGATTTGGTTATAAACCAGCTTGAAGCCGTAATGGAGCCGCGCCTTTTGGTTGCCTATCACGGCTATTGGAACCGCATCGTGCCTACGGACTACAAAAGGGTGCGCTTCAAGTTGGATAGCGCGGACAATTACCTGGGGGTGGATAATTTTATCACCGGTTGGCTTACGCCGTCAGGGGCCCTGGGCTGCCCAGTGGATATTTTGATTAAACCTGATAAAATTATTTATATCTCAGACGACAAGGCAGGGGTATTTTACCGGGCCTGGTCGCCAAATGTTATGACGTGGTTGCACAGGCGAGACATATGTGCCGCCGTAACATCAGAAGGAGTTTTTGTCATGCGGAAAAATTTTCGTTTACTCCTGATTCTAATAACAGTGATGGCAGTATTGCTTCCCCTGAGCGCCCACGCCGCGGTCGTCGGCCACTTTACCATGGTGCGAGGCCGGGTGGACCTGCTCAAGGGCGGCAAACTCCCGGCCATCCCGGTTAAGGTCAAGGACGGCGTGGAGCCGGGCGACATCATCCGCACCAAGGCCAGAGCCAAGGCCGAACTGACCATGGTGGATGGCTCGGTCATCGTCCTGGCGCCGGAATCCCGCCTGGCGGTGGCGGACTATGTCTATAATCCCGCCCGAGGCGAACGCCGGGCGGTCCTCCGCTTCTTCCGGGGCCTGGTCCATGCCGTGGTGAGTCGCGTTGTTCGCACGGAACAGCCTGATTTCATCATGGAAACTCACACCGCCACCGTCGGCGTGCGAGGCACTGACTGGTACACCCTCCTGGCGCCGTCATTCACCTCGGTTTACCTGGTCCAGGGGCTTTTGGGCGTCAGGTCCAATGTCCCCACCATACCGGCCCTGCTCCTGCTCAAGTCCATGCAATTTACCCAAATTCCCCTGGGCAAACAACCCTTCCTGGCCCGACCTATCACTCCGGAGATGGTGAGAATCCTGCAGAAATTGATGGATAAGGGGGTGCGGGCCGGCGGCTTGCTGGGACCCGGCGGCCCCTCTCCTCCGGGCGGTGGCGAGATGCAACTTCCCTATGGCTTGCCCACCAGCCCGGAACAACGGATCAGGCGGGAATATATCCCTCCGGTGCTTAAGCCGCAGCCCCAAATGCCGGCTCCGACTCCAGGTCCGTCTCCTCACAGTCGCGAGTTAGATTAGTCTTTAACCCTGTACTGATGGTCGGAAGAGGGTTAACGTAATCTGCTGGGAGCCAGGACGATGCCGCCCTTCGAGCAGACATTGTGCCTGAGGGGAAAAAATCTGCTGGCCTTGAGGCTCGCAAAAGAATAAAATTTAACGATGATTTGCAGGCCGTTTCATCTTTTAACCGGCCAAGCCAGGGTTATGTCCACGATTGTTAAAATTATGTAGCATTTTTTGCGGGGCCGACCTATGAGATGCCCTGTTTAAGGGCGCCTATACAGGTGCGCTTCCTTTGGAAGATAATACTGGGCTTGAAAACCGCATAAGGAGCTTAAAGAATTTCTTCCCTTAATCCGGGGAAATGCATCGATTTCTTCCCGTAAATAATCAAACTCGCATAACTGCGCATTAAATGTTCTTCATTAAACGGGTCCAGAAAGGAACATTGGGTCAGGCAGGTCCATCTTCATCTCCCCAATTATCAGCTAAACCATGCCTAAACGCACTGACATTAAAAAAATCCTGATCATCGGCTCAGGCCCCATCATCATCAGCCAGGCCTGCGAATTCGACTATTCCGGCACCCAGGCCTGCAAAGCCCTGCGGGAAGAAGGCTACGAGGTCGTCCTGATCAACTCCAATCCCGCCACCATCATGACTGACCCGGAGATGGCCGACCGCACCTTCATCGAACCCATTACCCCGGACATGGTTTGCCAGGTGATCGAGCGGGAGCGTCCCGATGCCCTCCTGCCCACCCTGGGAGGCCAGACCGGTCTGAATTGCGCCACTGCCGTAGCGGCCACCGGCATCCTGGAGAAATATGGCGTGGAGATGATCGGCGCCAAACCCGACGTCATCAAAAAGGCCGAAGACCGGGAACTTTTCCGGGACGCTATGGCCAACATCAATCTTAGGGTGCCCCAAAGCGCCATCGTCCGGACCCTGAAGGAGGCCCTGAAAGCCGCGCCAGACATCGGCTATCCCATCATTGTGCGTCCCAGCTTCACTCTTGGCGGCACCGGCGGCGGCATCGCCTACAACCTGGAAGACCTCGAGACCCTGGCCGCCCAGGGCCTGGAAGCCAGCATGATCTCCGAGGTGATGCTGGAAGAGTCCGTGGTGGGCTGGAAAGAATTCGAATTGGAAGTGATGCGGGACTTCAAGGACAACGTGGTAATCATCTGTTCCATCGAGAACCTTGACCCCATGGGGGTGCACACCGGCGACTCCATCACCGTGGCCCCGGCCCAGACCCTCACTGACCGGGAGTACCAGGCCATGCGGGACGCGGCCATCGCCATCATCCGGGAAATCGGGGTGGAGACCGGGGGCTCCAACATCCAGTTTGCCATCAACCCGGAAAACGGCGA
>JARRQO010000209.1:0-4382 GCA_037381685.1 Deltaproteobacteria bacterium
GCTGGCCCTGGGGCTGTGGTGCTGGCTCCTGTGGGTCGGCCTGGGCAGCCTGGCGGGAGGCCGCCTCACCCCGGCCGGCGCGGGGCCGGGTCGGCTGGGCGGGTTGCTGGCTCTCTTGGGGCTGCTGTTGCCGGTCACCATCCTGGCGGGCCGGGCCCTGCCCACCCTGGCCCACCTGCCGCCCGGCCAATCCCTGACTTTGTCCACCACCTTTCTGCTGTTTTTCAGCCTGCTGGCCCCCTTTGGGTTGGTTTCCGGCTATTTCTTCCCCAACGCAGTCCAGGTCCTCATAGACACCGAACCAAACCCCCAGGGAACCACCGGCCGGGTGTACTATCTGGAGACCCTGGGCGCGGCCCTGGGAGTGGCGCTGGTGCAACTGCTGTTCATCGGCCGCTTTGCCAACCTGAGCCTGGCCTTGGGGGTGGGTTGCCTTTTGGCCCTAGCGCCCTGGCCGTTGGTTCGGCCCCGGGCACTGGGAGCTCGAACCGCGCTAACCATTAATCTCCTATTGCTGGCCGCGGCCCTGGTGGTGGCCCCCCGGCTGGAGGGGCTCAGCCGCGCCTGGCAATGGCCCGGCCGCCGGGTCATCGCCACGGTGGATAGTCCCTATGCCCTTTTATCCGCCAGCCGGGAGGCCGAGCAGATCAGCTTTTTTGCCAATAACCTCTGGCAGTTCACCTACCCCGATCCCCTGAACGCCGAACACCAGGTTCAGTTCGGCATGCTGGAATCCCCGCACCCCCGCCGGGTGCTCCTGCTGGGCGGCGGGGTGGCCGGCCTGGGCGCGGAGATTCTCAAGACCAAAACCGTCACCCGCCTGGATTACGTGGAACTGGACCCCTTCCTGGTAAAAATGGCCCGGGAAATTTTGCCCGAGATCGCCGGCCAGAACCTGGACCCCAGGATTCACCTCATCTATCAGGATGCCCGGCGCTTTTTAGCCACCACTCAAACCCGCTATGACGTCATTCTCATGGCCTTGCCGGAACCCAAAAACGCCCAACTGAACCGCTTCTATACCCGGGAATTTTTCCGCACCGTCTCCCGGAAACTGCGGCCCGGCGGCGTCTTCAGCTTTGCCCTGACCGGGGCCGAGACCAGTTTGAATCCCTTGCGGGCCGCGTATCTGGCCATGGCCTATAACACCCTGCGCCAGGCCTTCCCGGACGTGGCGGCCTTTCCCGGGGGCCGAACCCGGTTTTTCGCCTCCCCCAGCCCCGACGTTTTAACCACCGACCCCGAGGTCCTGGTGCAACGGGTTAAAAATCGGCGCTTGGCCTTGCGGTATGTCCGGGAATACTATCTGCTCCAGGACCTGTCCCCGCGGCGCCAACAGTATCTCAACCAAATCCTGGGCCAGCAGCCCGTGGAGATCAACACCGACCTGAATCCCCGCTGCTATTTTTATGACCTGGTGCTGAGCACTTTTCAGGAAGGGTTAGGGGTCAAGGATCTGCTTCTGGCTTTGCGAAAACTGCCGCCCGCGCTGCCCTGGGCGGTCCTGGTCCTGGCTACGGCGCTGGCCGGAGTCGGAGTGCGCCGCCGCCCGGGAGGACGCTGCCTGTGCCAGGTGGTGGTGATGGGCCTGGGGACCATAGCCCTGGAAATCCTGGTGCTCATCTTGTACCAGATTCGGCTGGGCTCCCTTTACCGGGAGTTGGGGGTGCTGGTGGCGGCCTTCATGGCCGGAATGGCCGCAGGCAGTGCCCTGGGCGCCCGCGTGTCCCGCCGGCACGGGCGCAGGCCGCAACTTCTGGCGGCGCTGCAAGGAGGCCTGGCGGTCCTGGCTTTGGGTCTGGCCCTGTGGTTAAAGTGGGGGCTCCCCTTGGGGACGGCGGTTTGGGCCTTGCCTACCCAGGCCGGGTATGTGCTGATTTTGGCTGCCGCGGGCCTGGGCGGCGGCGGGATCTTTGCGGTCAGCGCTGCGCTTATCTCTGAGGTCGCACCCCACGTCCGCAGCTACGCCGGCAAGCTGTATGCCGCGGACCTGTTGGGCGCCACCCTGGGCACCCTGGGGGTCAGCCTGCTGGTGCTGCCGGTGTGGGGCATCGTGCCCACCCTGGGGTTGGTGGCGTTCCTACATGCCAGCGCCGGGGCCCTGGCGCTGTTGCCTTAAGGGATCCGGGCGCCTCCTCTGGCCGCTATTCTGGAAACCACCTGCCCAGAAGCCTAAGCCTCTGTTTTGCAGGGTGCAAAGTTCAAGGTTTAAAGTTCAAAGTTCGGGTAATTTAGCGCTCCGTGGGGACTTGCGAAGGTATCATCAAACATAAACAGGGCGGACCCATGGGTCCGCCCCTGCAAAACAAGCCAAATAGTTTTGCAAGCAACATCTGGGGCGCGAGATTAGCCGCAACCCCGCTTGATCTAAGCTTGTCAGCTCACCCGGTTATTCATAACTGAATTGCTCTCCCAGTTCTTTAAAGGAGAAGGTCAGGAAAATGTGGTGGCCATCGTAGTCCAAAACCCGCAAATCATCGGTCTGCCGCAGGTCGTTGAGCACTACCGGATAATGCTCACCATACCGACCCTTACAGAGTTCCACGGGCACTTCATAGCCCAAGAATTTTTTGACCCCCTTGGCGTTCATCTTGTCAACGAAGTCAGGATTGGTGAAGGAATCGTACGAGGTCAACACCAGAAGCGGTCCAGATCCCGTAAAAATGATGCCAGCCTTCATAATCGTTTCCTCCTTAGGCCTAACGGCCATTTTCTTTAAATTTAATAGCCTTCTCGGCAAAGTCAATAATTTACCTAATGGAATACATGGTACAGTTTTTTCAGGTAAGCCCTCCCTTGCAGTGAGCCTCACAGTGGCGTGAAAAGCAAGGACTCTCTTGCTTTCTGTGGTTTTTCTGTCTAGCTTGAGATCATCGGACACCCCTGATGATTTTCGATTGGATCAAATATCTCATCATTAATTATGGCTACCTGGCCATATTTATCGGGACGTTCTTTGACAGCGAATCCACTGTCCTGGTGTTGGGCGGTATCGCCGTCCACCTGGGATATCTGGATTTAGCCGAGGTCATTCTCATCGGTTATCTGGGCGTTTTCGGAGGAGACCAATTTTATTTTTTTCTGGGACATTGGAAAGGTGAGGAGTTTTTATCCAGGTTCCCCTGGTTGAATCGAAAAATAAAACATATTCAAGCAAAAATTGGAGGCCAGAAAATTATTAAAATTTTGGTATTTCGCTTTTTGCTTGGCTTACGAATCCCGGCACCGTTTGTTTTAGGTATGAGCCGGGTATCCTATCAAAAGTTTATTTTGGTAGACGCCCTACTTTTGGCCCCCTGGGCGGCGGGCCTCTGCTTTGCCGGATATCTGGTGGGAGGATTAGTGAAAAAAATCATGACCCATGTAGGCCATTTTCAGTTATTAACAATCGGTGTGATTATCGGGATAATCCTACTCATTTGGGGAATTAACCAACTTTACCATCATCACCAGCCCTGACATCAGGTTAACATTTAGGATTACTTCTGAGGTTACTTTTCTCTGGGCTAAAAAACTTCAACCTGACTTGAGAAAATATGTATTTTTACCGATTGAAATTTAAAAAAAGGATGGTATGCTGGGAGCACCGACGTCGCGAAGGCCACTGGGGGGGCATCCTGGGGGAGAACAGGAGGCAGACAAGATGGCCATGATCGCTTTTTATGCCGGGTTAATTATCGGTATTTTTGTCGGCTGCTTATTGGTATCCCTGTTTTCCTTCTTTCTGGCGGGTGATGACCGTAGCTTCCCCGGCCCCTCTGCCCCGGGATAAGCCTCCAAGCTTTAACCACACCTAAAAATATTTTGGTTGCGCCCAGAGGCAAATCCGCGTGCGCAGAAAGCGCTTGCCAAACTTCTTCACCGCCCTTTGGTTCCGCGATCTTGGTTATGCCTTGCGGAACAATCAACAGTGACTAACCTTTAATTCAGAAAGAATTGCGGGGCTGCCCCCGAGGGCCAGCCGGGGGATCGATTTGTTCGACCGGTAGGGAGGAAAGGTTATGCGGCTGATCTGTCTGCTCAGCGCAGGAGTTCTTATGCTGGCGGGATGCGCCAGCCCGGCCCTGAGAAGCGATTGCCTGAAGAGGCAGCAAAGAGTTCAGCAGGTGGCGTCTTTGGCTGCCCGGGAGTTGCGGGCGGGGGAGACCGCCGACGAGGTGCGGGCCTTGCTGGGCAATCCCGATGAGATCGTGGCAGCCAGAGGTTTGGGGGATTTTGATATCTGGAAATACTATCTCCTGGAGGATTGCCGGGCCCACTTGGGCCTTTCGGCTCCCACCACAGAATTGTTCTTCCTGGATGGCAATCTGGTTAAATGGACCACCACGGCACCCTAACGCTTCAGTGGCCCCCTAAACATCGGCTGCATTTTTTTCTTTACC
>JARRQO010000210.1:0-4371 GCA_037381685.1 Deltaproteobacteria bacterium
TCCTTGATATAGTGGCTGTTGAGCCACTGGAGCTTTTCTTCGTCAAAAACCCCCGGGGATTTGGTCACGTGCTCCAGGGTAAAGTACTGGATAAGCTCTTCCCGGGAAAAGATCTCCTGGTCGCCATGCGACCAGCCCAGCCGTGCCAGGTAGTTCACCAGGGCCTGGGGCAGGTAGCCCTGCTCCCGGTAAGCCGTGACGGACACCGCGCCGTGGCGCTTGGACAGCTTGGCCCGGTCTTTGCCCAGCATCAGGGGCATATGGGCGAACCGCGGCGGCTCCACCCCCAGGGCCTCATAGATGAGCAGTTGCCGGGGGGTGTTGGGGATGTGGTCTTCACCCCGGATAACCTGGGTGACCCCCATGGTGATGTCATCCACCACCACCGCGAAGTTATAAGTCGGAAGGCCGTCAGCCCGCTGCAGCACCAAATCGTCCAGTTCCTGGTTGTCAAAGGCGATGGCGCCCTTGATCTTATCGTCCCAATGGGTGACGCCGGTGGGCGGAGTCTTGAAGCGCACCGCGGTATCCGGGCCGGGCGGCAGATTCAGCTCCCGGCAGTGGCCGTCATACCGGGGCTTTTCCCCCCGGGTCAAGGCGGCCTGGCGGCGGGCCTCCAGATCCTGGGGCGGGCAGTTGCAGTAATAGGCCGCGCCCCGCGTCACCAACCGCTGGACATAATCCTGATAGATGGGCAAGCGCTCCGACTGGCGATGAGGGCCTTCATCCCAATTGAGCCCCAGCCACCTCATGGCGTCCAAAATTTCGCTAACGTAGCGCTCCTGGGACCGCTCTTTATCCGTGTCTTCGATGCGTAAAATGAAACTTCCGCCATAATGCCGGGCGATGAGCCAGTTGAACAGGGCGGTATGGGCGCCGCCCAGATGCAGGGCGCCGGTGGGGCTGGGTGAAAAACGGGTACGTACTTCAGTCATCTTATTTCCTTACAAAATTATAAATTTTTACCATAATTTTTCTCCCCTTGCCAGAGAATTTCCCCCCTAACTCCCTTGTCAAGCCCAGGGGTAATGTTTAATAATGCGCTATTGGTTAAATGATTTTATAGCGTTTGCCAAAAGTTTTTTCCTCTAATTCCCTCTCTCCCCGCCGGGGGGAGAGGGTCAGGGTGAGGGGGGTGAAGAATAAACTTTTGGCATTGAATATAACCGGAAGCTTTAAAGCCGTAAGGAGGGAACATGGCAGCAGGGCAAGATCAAGGAACGGGGTCCGGGCAGAAATACGGCTGCGGCGGCGGACGCGCCAGAGGCGGCAGGGGGCCGCAAGGCACCTGCATCTGCTCGGCCTGTGGGCACCAGGTCCCTCATCAGGCGGGAGTGCCCTGCCGGGAGGTCAAGTGCCCCCAGTGCGGCGGCGCCATGATCAGAAATGATTGAGCAGATTCAGCCCGGCGGTTCGAGTCGCGCTTGGTGTACAGAGAATTTCCCCCAGGGGCCGGACTCTCTGGGGCTACTCACCTTGCCATGGCCTTTTCCCCCATCCTTTCTCCCGGGGCGCCGGAAAAATCGAATTGCCCGCCATGGCAAAACCTGCTAATAAGGTTGCAAGAAAAGTGGGACCAAACCTTACGATCCGGAACTGCAGATGCCCAAAGACCAGCGCGCCAGCCACCCTGAACCTCATGATTGGTCCTACTTTCTGGTTCAGAAAACTCCGGGCGCGGTGATTACTGCGGACGAACAGGGCCGGATTACGGAATTTAACCCGGCTGCCGAGAGCATGACCGGCTTTAGCCGGGCCGAAGCCCTGGGCCGCTTGGCCGGTGAAATCCTGCATTTTCAGGGAGGTGAGGTGACCTTCCCGCTGGGCCAGGTTTGGGAAGGCAGATTGGAGGTAACCCAGGAACTGATTCTGCACAGCCGCTCCGGCCAGGAAGTGCCGGTGATGATCAGCACCTTTGCCCTCAAAGATGAGCGCCTGGCGGCTCAGGGCGGGGCCGTGATCATTCGGGAACTGACCCTGGTCAAGCGGATGGAAACCGAGCGGCGGCACCTGGTCAACATGTTCGCCCATGACCTGAAGACCCCCATCGTGGGCACCGGGGGTCTGATCCGCCGCCTGCTCCAGGGCAAGTTGGGGGCGTTATCAACCCCGCAGAAAAACTATCTTGAAACCGTGGACCGGGAGCTGCAACGCCTGGAGGAACTCATCACCCGGTTCCTGGAATTCGCCCGCCTGGACCTGCGGATTTTGACCCCGCAGCCCCAATCCCTGGACGTGCGCGCTGAATGCCAAGAAGTTCTCGCTCTGCTGCAGCCCCTGGCGGAGGCCAAGGGCATTACCCTGGTATCCCAACTGGTCCCGAGGCTTCCCGTTCTTCAGGCCGACCCGCTGCTGTTCCGGCGGGTCCTGGAAAACCTCATCGGCAATGCCCTCAAGTACAGTCCCTCGGGCAGCACAGTCCGGCTTCAAGCCCGGGTCGAGGACCCGGCGATCCGCTTCGCGGTCAAAGATCAGGGACCCGGCATCTCGCCCGGTGACCTGTCCCATCTCTTTGAAAGCTTCTACCGGGGCCATGGGGTAGCAGACATCCCAGGTTTCGGCCTGGGGCTGGCCACGGTGAAGCGCATCATTGACGCCCACGGCGGCCGCATCTGGGTGGACACCGCGCCCGGGCACGGCAGCGCCTTCTATTTTACCTTTCCCCTGGAAGTCAAAAATCCGCCGGCCCGATAGCCACCTGTCGGAAGTTCCGGTTCTTTATCCAGAAAATCTTTCTTCCCCGGTGGCCTGGAATTTTCCAACTCTGCCCTGGCTTTGAGCCCTCATGGCAGGCCTCCGCTTGACAAAAATTGATTTACCTGAGCTTTAATCTGCAACCCCCCCTCCCAACCCCTGGACCAACCAGGATATTTTCCGAGCAAATTCGTATTTTTCACCATCAATTTCCCCCCTTGCCCGAGAATTTCCCCGGCCAAATCCCTTGCCAAAGCTAAAGAGTGATGTAATATGAACCTATGCTTGATTAATCTTTGCCTGTTTCAGAGCTACTCTCAGGGCCGCATCAGATTTGCCGGCCCGCTCCAAGCCCTGAAGCATACTTCCGGAGGTCACTAGCATGGCAGATCACTTGAAAATTGTCGTAGTGGGTGGGGTGGCCGCGGGGCCTAAAGCTGCGGCCCGGGCACGCCGATTGGATCCCCAAGCAGAAATCACCATCCTGGAAAAGGGCACTTACATTTCCTATTCCGCTTGTGGCTTGCCTTATTTTATTTCCACCGAAGTGCCGGAATTCAAAGAACTCCTGGCCACGCCCGTGGGGGTGATGCGGGACCCGGAGTTCTTCCGGAAGGTTAAGGGCGTCAATGTGCTTACCGGCAAGGAAGTACTGGCTATTGATCGCAGCCGGAAAGTTGTTACCGCCCGAGACCTGGCCACCTCCCAGGAGGAAACTTATGCCTATGATAAGCTGGTATTGGCCACCGGCGCGGTGCCGGTGCGCCCTAAAATCCCGGGAATCGAGGCCAAAAATATTTTCCTGATCCGGCAACCCGAGGATGGTTTGGCCATCATGGCGTCTTTGGAGGGTCGCAAACCTCAAAGAGGGGTCCTGGTAGGAGCCGGAGCCATCGGCCTGGAGATGGCCGAAGCCCTGGCGAAACGGGGCGTGGAGATCACGGTAGTTGAGGCCCTGGACCAGGTCTTTCCGGGATTGCTGGACTTTGAGGTGGGGGCAGTTTTGCGCCGGCACCTGGTAAGCAAAGGGGTGAAAGTCCGCACCGGGGAGCAGGTCACCAGTTTCGGCAGTGATGCCGAAGGCCGCCTGTCCCAGGTCACTACCAACAAAGGCGAGTTTCCGGCAGAACTGGCGGTGGTGGCCGTGGGGGTGCGCCCCAACGTGGAGCTGGCCCGCCAGGCCGGCCTGGAGATCGGAGAAACCGGGGCCATCAAGGTGGACCGGGAGTTGCGCACCTCTGACCCCGACATCTACGCCGGGGGCGATTGCGCCGAACATTTCCATCGCCTCCTTGACCGGCCGGTGTTCGTGTCCTCAGGGCAACTGGCCAATATCCAGGGGCGCATCATCGGCACCAACCTCACCGGCGGCCAGGCGGTTTATCAGGGTACGGTAGGCACCACCATCGCCAGGGTCTTTGAATTCACTGCCGGTGGCGCCGGCCTGACCGAGGCCGCGGCCCGGCAAAAAGGTTTCGACGTGGTGACCGGCCTGATTCCCGGCCCGGACCATGCCCACTATCTGGCCCAGTCCATGTTCGTGGGTCTGAAAATGGTGGTGGATCGCGCCACCGGCAGGGTCTTGGGGGTCCAGGTGGTAGGACCCGGCGATTGCGCCAAGCGCCTGGACGTGGCCGCCGCGGCGATCACCATGGGGGCCACGGTTGATGACCTGGC
>JARRQO010000210.1:4392-6704 GCA_037381685.1 Deltaproteobacteria bacterium
TGGCCATTGATGTCTTGATCAACGCCGCCCAAGTAATCCAAAACAAACTTGCCGGCGTGGCTCAGGCCCTCTCGCCTCTGGAAGTGCAGGAGCTCACCGCCCAGGGAAAAGATATCATGCTGCTGGATGTGCGCACCCCGATGGAATACGAGGAAGTGCGTATCAAGCATCCCAAGTCTTTTTCCCTGCCCCTGGGACGGCTCCGGGAAAAAGCCCCGGAACTGCCCAAAGACAAATTATATATCCCCTTTTGCAAATTGAGCCTCCGGGGCTATGAGGCGGAAAAAATCCTGGAGGGCCTGGGGTTTAAACAGGTGAAGTTCATGGATGGCGGAGTAGTGCAATGGCCCTTTGAACTGGAGACCGGCAAGCCCCAAAAGAACTAAAAAACCGGAACATTTATAATTATAGCGTTTGCAAAAAGTTCCTTCCTCTAATCCCCTCTCCCCCTACAGGGGGAGAGGGTGAGAACCTCGGATCATCATCAACATTATCCTGATCTTGCTGGTGGCCTGGCTGCTGGGGGATCTGTTTCAGCGGCTGCGCCTGCCCCGTCTGTTGGGGGAGCTGGTGGCCGGTCTGATCCTGGGCCCGCCCCTGCTGGGTTGGGTCCAGCCCCAAGAGGGTTTGACCGTCCTGGCGAACCTGGGGGTCTTCTTCCTGATGTTTTACTCCGGCATGGAGATGGACCCCCACGAACTCCTGGAGCACTTTTGGATATCCCTGGCGGTGGCGGTGGGGGGCTTCGTGTTGCCCTTCGCGGCGGGGTACGGCGTCGCGGTCTGGTTCGGGGCCACCACTTTCCAGGCCCTCTTTATCGCCATGGGCCTGTCGGTTACGGCCATTGCGGTGCAGGCCCGGGTCCTCCAGGAAATGGAAATCCACCATTCCAGAGTGGGCCATATTGTCATCGGGGCCGCCATCGTGGACGACATCCTGGCCCTGGTGACTTTTTCGGTGCTTACCGGCCTGGCCAAAACCGGGCAAGTGGACGCCGGCAGCATTCTGATTTTAATCGGCGAAGTGGCGGCCTTTTTCGGCGGCACCATCCTGGCGGGTCATTTCCTCTTGCCCCATCTTACCCGGCGTCTCCAAGACCGGGAGGCCAAGGGCTTCACCTTTGCCCTGATCGCGGCCCTGATCATGGGGTTCCTGGCGGAACTGGTGGGGCTGCATCTCATCATCGGGGCTTTCCTGGCCGGGCAGTTTGTGCGCAAAGAAGTGATCGAACCCGAACTTTATCACAAGTTGCACGACCGCTTCTTTAACCTCATTTATGGCTTTTTGGGACCGATTTTCTTTGTGAGCCTGTCCTTTGAGGTTACCCTCAATCTCCCCTCTCAGGACTGGCTGTTTCTGGCGGCGGTGGTGGGAGTGGCGGCCCTCGGCAAGGTGGCGGGCTGCGGCCTGCCGGTCCTGTTTTTCCGCCGGGATTGGCGGGAAGCCCTGGTCATCGGCCTGGGGATGAACGGCCGGGGCGCGGTGGAACTCATTGTCGCCAAGGAAATCATCCTGTTGAGCGCCCCGCTGTTGGCCCAGGGGGTCATCGGCTCACCCCTGCTCACCGAGGCCCAATTTACCATCCTCGTCCTCATGGCCTTTATTACCACGCTCATCGCGCCGCTGTCCCTGCGGCTCACGGTGCCGCCCCTCTGCGCCGACTCCGATAAGGACTTCTGCCACCTCTGGCGCAATGCCCACTGATTTACGCCAGGCCCGGCCCTCTACCGGGCCATTTTATACCGACTCGCAGACAAACAGCAATTTTCTGTAGGGGCGGACCCCTGTGTCCGCCCTTGACCGCTGGCGCACAACCAGGTGCTGCCCTTACGATTCAGCGTTTTTCGAATGCGACTTGGTATAATACCAGCTTCGGTTTGTGCTGCAACAAATTATCTGATAACTTATTGATAATCTTATTTCTTTTAACCGAAAACCGAAAACCGAAAACTGAAAACGGTATAACTTGGTGGCACAGGCGTCTCGCCTGTGCAAAGGTAAGCCCTAATGAGAACTTGGTGCCACAGGCTTTCCGGCCTGTGCAAAAAACCTCATGCCTTCTGCGTTATCTTTTTATACATATATTTCAATTGCTTATCCTTTGCCCTCATCCCCAAGGTGAATCTTTGCGAAAGTCCCGTAGGACAGCCGCCCCCGGCTGTCCATCTTCATCTAGCCCCAGGCTTTAGCCCGCGCCTTTACTCCATCGTAGGGGCGACCCGGTGGGTCGCCCTATATTTCCGCCTTGCTCTTAAAAATATCCTCGGTGGCACAGGCTTTCCAGCCTGTGCAAAAAAACCCTGCTTTTTGGG
>JARRQO010000211.1:0-6503 GCA_037381685.1 Deltaproteobacteria bacterium
CTGGACTTTGCCGGCGGCACGGTAGTCCACATCAACGCCGGTATCGCCGCCCTGGCCGCCGCCCGGGTGGTCGGTCCCCGCAAAGGCTATGCGGGCTATGGCAACGGCACCGAAGCTTTCATCCCCCATAACCTGCCGCTCACCATCCTGGGGGCGGGCCTGCTGTGGTTCGGCTGGTTCGGGTTCAACGCCGGCAGCGCCCTGGGGGCCAATGCCCTGGCCAGCTCCGCCTTTACGGCCACCCACCTGGGCACCTGCGCCGCCACCCTGGCCTGGATCGCGGTGGAATGGATTTTTCGGGGCAAACCCACCACGTTGGGCGCGGCTTCCGGCGCCGTGGCGGGGCTGGTAGCCATCACCCCCGCGGCGGGCTTTGTGGGTCCCATGTCGGCCATCCTCATCGGCCTCGGGGCCGGCGTCATCTGCTATCTGGCGGTCCTGGCCAAGCCCAAGCTGGGCTATGACGACTCCCTGGACGTGGTGGGGGTTCACTGTGTCGGCGGGGTGTGGGGAGCTTTGGCCACCGGCCTGTTCGCTTCCAAACTGGTGAATGACGCCGGCGCCAACGGCTTGTTCTTCGGTAACCCGAGCCAACTGCTGACCCAGTTCATCGCGGTGCTGGTGACCCTGATCTACTCCTTTGCGATCAGCTACATCCTCTTTAAAATCCTTGACGCCACCATGGGCCTCAGGGTATCAACGGAGGACGAGGTGCGCGGTTTGGACATCAGCGAACATCAGGAAACCGGGTACAGTATGTAATTCGGGAGGCAAAGCATGAAAAAGATCGAGGCGATAATCCAGCCCTTCAAGCTGGAACCGGTTAAGGAAGCCCTGCACGCGCTCAGCGTCCAGGGCATGACGGTCACCGAAGTCAAAGGTTTTGGTCGGCAGAAAGGCATCCGGGAGGTCTACCGGGGCATGGAGTATCAGGTGGATTTTTTGCCCAAGGTGAAAATCGAGATCGTGGCCGCCGACGACAAGGCCCAGACCATCATTGACACCATTGCTGACAAAGCCCGCACCGGCAGGATCGGGGACGGCAAAATCTTTGTCTACTCCGTGGGCGAAGTTTTGCGCATCCGCACCGGTGAAACCGGGGAAAGCGCCGTGTAGCAGGCAATTCCCCTTTCCGGAGGGGGCGAACCGCTCCCTTCGGCACCCCTGTTTACCACCTGTAGCGATTTTTTTGACCTGGTGGGCTTTGGCAGTCCCGCCATTTTTATTTGTTTGCTTTATTTTTCAAGCGCTTAACCGCAAGCCAGCAAGTTTTGCCTTGGCAAGTAAAAATTACAAAAATGAATAAATTATTAAGGCTATATTACATTTACGTAAATATGCCATTGGACCCATTATTATAACTTATTGATTTTACTTTAAGTTTAAATGGCACGGCCTTTGCTTAATATGCCTTGAGCGCTCTTGTAAAAATACAAGGCAGACGGAGGCTAAATCATGTTGCGACGGATCTCCTTTTTATTGTTGATGGTATTATTCCTCATACTTATGGCCCTGACGGCCTGGGCCGGCGACCCCAATGGGGCCGCCACCTTGAAAGCCGACCCCGGCAAGGCCGTGGATTACGTCTGGGTGTTGCTCTGCGGCTTTCTGGTGATGTTCATGCAGGCCGGGTTCGCCTGCGTGGAATCCGGGTTCTGCCGGGCCAAGAATGTCACCAATCTCATGACCAAGAATTTGCTGGATTTTGTGGCAGGTTCTCTGGCCTTCTGGGCGATAGGTTTCGGCATTATCATGGGAACTGACTGGAACGGCCTTATCGGCACCTCCAAATTCTTCCTGGCCGGGGGCAGTTACGATGTGGACACCTACTTAAGCTTTTTCTGGCAGTTGGTCTTTGCAGCCACCGCAGCCACCATCGTTTCCGGGGCCGTAGCGGAGCGCCTTAAGTTCAAAGCTTATCTGGTCTATTCAGCCGTAATCACCCTGTTCATTTACCCGGTGTACGCCCACTGGGTCTGGGGCAGCGGCTGGTTGTCCAAGCTGCCTTTCGGTATGGGGTTTCTGGATTTTGCCGGTTCCGGCGTGGTCCACGCGGTGGGCGGTTTCGTCGGTCTGGCCGGCGCCATCGTCCTGGGGCCCCGCTACGGCAAGTTCGACAAAAACGGCAAGCCCCGGGCCATTCCGGGCCACAGCATTTCTTTGGCGGCCCTGGGCACCTTTATCCTGTGGTTCGGCTGGTTCGGTTTTAATCCTGGTTCCACCTTTTCGGCGCATCAGTTGAGAATTTCCATAATTGCTGTCAACACCACCATGGCTGCCGCCGCCGCTTCCCTTTTGACTTGGGTATGGCCTTGAACGGCGCCTTGGCGGGTCTGGTGGCCATTACCGCGCCTTGCGCCTGGGTTTCCTCCTGGGAGGCGGTGGTTATCGGCATCATTGCCGGCTTCGTGGTGGTGGGCGGCGTTTACCTCCTGGATGCCCTAAAGATCGACGATCCCGTGGGCGCGGTGCCGGTACACGGCTTCTGCGGCGTCTGGGGGCTATTGGCGGTGGGCATCTTTGCGGACGGCACCTATGGCAACTATGCCGTTACCGCCCCCTTTGCCACCGGTCTGCTTTATGGCGGGGGCGTCGGCCAATTTGTGGCGCAGATTATCGGGGCCGTGGTGGTGATTGCCTGGGCCTTTGGCTGCGGCCTGATCCTGTTTAAGGTGCTGGATGCCCTCCTCGGGGTTCGGGTTCATCCGCATGAAGAGATACAGGGGCTGGATATCATCGAGCACGGCACTCCCGGGTATCCCGAGTTTTACATCCCCCGGACTTAAACCCTGAACCATATAAGTCTTGGGCGCGCCGCTTGCCTGAGCTGAGGAGGAGAATATTATGAAAGAGATTCGGGCCATAATCCGAGTGGAAAAATTACGGGAGGTCCTGGATGCTTTGGAAGATACGGGGCATCCGGGAGTATCGGTGGTAAGGATTGAGGGCCATGGCCGGCAAACCGGTCTGGTGGAACAGTTCCGGGGCCGGGAGTTCAAGGTGGACCTCTTGCCCAAGGCGCGGCTGGACATCGTCTGCGCAGATGAGGAAGTGGAAAAATTGGTGCAAACCATCGCCGAACACGCCAAAACCGGCGGTATCGGCGACGGCAAAATCTTCATCTATCCGGTGATGGGGGCAATCCGTATCCGTACCGGAGAAACCGGAGAGGCCGCCATTTGAGGGTACCAGGGAAGGAGGGGGAGCTCCCTCCCTGGCTTCCGATATGGCAGTGTCGCCGCCATCGCCTCAGGCGAGAACCCTATAACGAGCAAGGAGAAATGGTATGGAGATTATTACAGGGGTAAGAAGTAAGTGGTTGGTGTCTTATGGCTTGATTTTCTGCCTCCTGGCCTGGGGCGTTCCGGCCGCGGGGGCCGATGCGCCCAAGACCGAAGAGCTTAAGAAGGTGGAGGCCAAAGTACAAGAGGCCAAGGAGCCGGAAAAGCCCGAGTGGAGTTTCGGAGTGGATGTCTTGAGCCAGTACGTCTGGCGCGGTATCGCCTTAAGCCGTGACAGCGCGGTCTTTCAGCCCTCCTTCACCGGGACTTATAAAGGGTTTACCTTCAACGCCTGGACCAACGTGGACACCAACGAGCAGAACCCTTACGGGTTATACACCAACCGGGGCGGCACCTGGAATGAAACGGACCTGACTTTTTCCTACACCCGGGAGGTCTATCCCCACTTCACTTTAACCGGTGGCCTGATTTACTATCTTTTGAGCAGCAACAACTCTTCGGATAACTCCGTGGAGATTTACGCCGGGGCCGACTATCAGTTGCCCTGGTTCAATTTCGGGGTAGCCGCCTTCCGGGAAGTGAGCCATTTTCCCGGCACCTATCTCCAGTGGTACGTGCACCGGGCCATTGACCTGCCTTGGTTACAGGGCATGAATCTGGACCTGTTTGCCAGTTGGAGCGCCGAATTTTCCAATGACAAGGCGGCTTATCCCGTCTTTGATTCCGCCGGCAATCTGGAAAACAAGTTTTATAATTCGCTCCAAGCCGGCTGTCTGGCCGTGTCCCTCAACATCCCGGTGGGCAAATATGTGGTCATTGCTCCCAAGATCCAATACTGGTATGGCCTGGGAGGGGATTCTACCGCCACGCTGGACGCCCTGTCATGGGATGGGCAACATAACCATATCCTGGGCGGTCTCAATGTCACCGTTAATTTTTAATGGCGCAATTTGACGGGACGCGGGGAAATAAGGCTTATTTTACAAAAAAGTAACTTTTACCTGGAGGATGAAGAACATGCGGAAAACAATCATATCTGCCTTAATGGCGTTGACCCTGGGCCTCCTGGTGGTTTCCAGCGCTTTTGCCGATAAGCTGGTGTGCATTTCCAATGAAAAATTGAAAGGCCAAATGACCGTCAATAATTGTCTCCGCCAGGGGGAGAAGTTTGCCATCGTCGATCAGTACGGCGCGGTGCACCTCCTCACCCCTGAAGAGGCCAAGGTAATGCGAAAACTCAACCCCAAGCTTTTTGAAGAAAAGGCCTACGGCATAATTTACCTCAAAGAAGCGCCGGAGATGCCCAAATTGCCGCCCATGGCGACTCCCAAGGCTTACCAATAAACCATGTGCGACTTGGATTACTAACGGTCACCCTCCTTAACCAATCCGCCTGCCTCCTACCCTAACTGGCTGGGGGAACGAGAGTTCCCCCTTTCCTTCCTCCTGAGCCGGAAGTTGCTTGACGCCGCAGCGATCCCGCCCTATAGTGTATCCAGGCACGGATGCCCCTCAAAAGATTCGGCCTCCGGCAGACTCGGGAAAAACCGATTCCGGTTGTCATCCCGAGCTTCGTTGGGAGGACTAACTGCCTAAAACTTTAGCTTCTCGGACATTCGTTGCCGCTTGCGCGAGGGAGACCAAAAAGCCTATGGGAGCATCATCGTTGCAGGTTGGCGCCCAGGTTCGGTTGGAGGCCCGCGATTTCCAGCACCTGCTGGACGCCCTGGCTGACCGGGGCTATGAGCTGCGGGGCCCCACCGTGGAAGACGGTCAGCTCATCTATGGGGAGATTAGTCAGGTTAAGGATCTGCCCATTGGGGTGACCGCGGCCCAGGAAGCCGGGACCTATCGCCTCCAGCCCCGGCAGGATCAGGCCTTTTTCGGCTTTGCCGTAGGCCAGCAGTCCTGGAAGCAATTTCTGTTTCCGCCGCACCAGACCCTGTGGCAGGCCCAAAAAGACGGCCACGGTTTCCGGATCATCCCCCCCGGCGGCGAGGTCCCCAGGTATGCCTTTATCGGGGCCCGCGCCTGTGAGCTGGCGGCCATGGAGGTCCAGGACCGGGTCTTTATCAAGGGCGAGCATGTCGACCCCGTCTACCGGTCGCGCCGCCAGGCCGCCTTCATCGTGGCGGTGAACTGCGCCCACCAGGATAAAGGCACCTGTTTTTGCGTCTCCATGGGGACCGGACCCCGGGTCACTTCCGGGTTCGATGTCTCTCTCACGGAAGTGCTCCAGGGAGAGGAACATTTCTTTGTGGCGGAGCCCGGCACCGAACGGGGGGCCGAGATTATCGCGGCCCTGCCCCAGCGTCCGGCGGCGCAGGCTGAAGTTGACGCCGCGGGCCAAGCCACGGCGGCCATCGCCGGCAACATGGGCCGGGAGCTCGACACCGACGGGCTCCAAGACCTGCTCTACGGCAATTACGAGCATCCCCGCTGGGATGACGTGGCCGCCCGCTGCCTTACCTGCGGCAACTGCACCATGGTCTGCCCTACCTGTTTTTGCCACACACTGGCCGATGACCTGGAACTCACGGGGCAGGGAGCCCAGCGCCGGCGGCAGATGGACGTCTGCTTTACGGTAGATTTCTCCCATCTGTTCGGCGGCAGCATCCGCACTTCGCCCAAGTCCCGCTACCGCCAATGGCTGACGCATAAGCTGGCCACCTGGATTGACCAGTTTGGCTGCTCGGGGTGCGTCGGCTGCGGACGCTGCATCACCTGGTGCCCTGTGGGAATCGACATTACCGCGGAAGCCCGGGCCATCCGGGAAACCGCCGGCGCCACTGCGAAGGAGTAACTCCATGGAAACGATGTCCCCCATTCTGGCGGCTCACCCGTTTTTCCAGGGCATGGATTCCGGTTTTCTCAAGCTGGTGCTGGAATGCGCCTCCCGGAAGACCTTCAAGCAGGGCGAGTTCCTCTGCCGGGACGCTGAAGAAGCCACCCAGTTTTATGTCATTCATCACGGCCGGGTAGGGGTGGAAATTTACCGGGCCCGCCGGGGTCCGGTTACCGTGCATTCCCTGGGGGAAACCGATGTGCTGGGGTGGCTGTGGTTTGAGACGCCCTATCACTGGCATCTGGACGCCAAGGCCCAGGAGCTGACCCGGGTCATCAGTCTGGATGTCAAGTGTCTGCGGGATAAGTGCGAACAGAATCATGATTTCGCCTATGAGCTCATGCGGCGCTACGCCCATCACCTGGCGGTGCAGTTCCGGGTGACCAAGCTCCAACTTGCCGATATATATGGGTAAG
>JARRQO010000212.1:0-8898 GCA_037381685.1 Deltaproteobacteria bacterium
CGCCATCAAGGCCTCGGAAGAAGTGGGGACCGGTCTCATCGTCACCACCAAGAATGTGGCCAAAGGCGTTATCCTGGGAGTGGCGGACGTCGGCGGCGATGTCCAACAGGCGGCCACCCAATTGCTCACAGGGGCGATGAATGGCGCTACCGAAGTCGGCGGCGACGTGGCTAAGGTGGCCCAAGGCGCTATCTCCGGAGTCCTGGAAGCCGTCGGGCAGTTGGGCGGAAATCTGGGGGTGTCCGCCAAGGCGGCGCTGGGAGGGGCCATAGATGCTGCCGGTTCTTTAGGGCAATCGGCTTTGCGGGCTGTCACCGACATCCTGGTGGGATCAGTAGAGGGCGTGAAAGAGGTGGCCTGCGCGGTGTTACCAAAACCCGGGGCGCCTGCGGCGCCGCCTAAAGAAAGTGCGGCTGCCCCGGAACGGGAAAGCGTCCGCCCCAAGAAGCCCGCGGGAGAAAAGGCTTAAGGCCAATTTACCGCCCTGACGCGAGCCACCAACTTTAATGAGTATAATTCAGGCCCTCCATACTGCGGTAGCCGGGCGGGCGCGGTTCAAAGTCGAGGGTCTGTACCGGTCCCCAGACCTCCAAAGGCTCTTGCAGATCCGGCTTGCCCAGGTTCAAGAAATCACCCGCGTCTCGGCCAGCGCCCTGACGGGTAATGTCTTGGTCTGCTTCAACTCCGGCAATACCAGTGAACATATTGCCGCGCTCCTGGAAGAAATCGTTTCGGAATGCCGCTCCCAACTCTCGGACCACCAGAGACCATCACTGCTTTCGCCATCTGCTGCATCGCATCACGTCAGCAGTTACTCTTATCTGAAACCGCTCAAGGGTCTGTTCTCCTTCAGCGGAGAACAGCCCCGGGAATCCTGGCACCTGCTGGGGCCCAAGGCGGTTCTGGGCAAGTGGGAGACTTCCAAGGTCCGGGGCTTAGCCAGCCGGACGGCCGGGAGCAATCGTGAACGCTATGGCCTCAACCGGCTGCCGGAGGCGGAACCGCGCTCCGGCCTGAGCATCTTTGTCGAGCAATTCAATTCCCTGCCCGTTTATCTTTTGGGGACGGCGGCGGGACTCTCTCTGTTCATGGGAGGCCTGGCGGATGCCGTGCTCATCGCCGGGGTGGTGGTGGTCAACGCCCTCATCGGCTACAAGACCGAAGTGGAGGCGGAGAAGACCATCCGGTCCCTGCAAACCATAGTCCGTCCCACCGCCATGGTGGTGCGGGATGGCAATCTGCAGGAAATTTCCACGGATGCAGTCACTTTGGGTGACCTGTGCGTCCTGCGGCCAGGCAGTTATGTGCCCGCCGACGGCCGTTTAGTAGAGGCCTCCCACCTTTCCCTGGACGAATCCGTTCTGACCGGCGAAAGTCTGCCGGTGGTCAAGACCGTCAAAGCTCTTCAGAGCCAAAATGTACCCCTGGCCGACCGGGTGAATATGGTGTTCATGGGAACCCTGGTAACCGGCGGCGAAGGGCTGATGGTGGTGGTGGCCATTGGCAGTTTCACTGAAATCGGACAAATCCAGGCCCTGGCGGCGGAGGCGGAAGCGCCGGATACCCCGCTGCAGCGGCAACTCGACCAGTTGGGCAATAGATTGGTATGGCTTTGCTGCGGCCTGTGCGGCCTGACCTTCGGCTTGGGCCTTTTGTGGGGCTTGGGCTGGCTGGAAATGCTCCGTACCGCGATCTGCTTAGCCGCTGCGGCAGTGCCCGAAGGAATGCCGACGGCCGCCACCACTACTTTGGCCCTGGGCATTCGGGATATGCGGAGCCACCATGTCCTGATCCGTCACCTGCATGCGGTGGAGACCTTGGGGGCGGTGCAGACCCTGTGCCTGGATAAAACCGGCACCCTCACGAAAAATGAAATGGCCGTGAGGGAGATCTTTACTGGTATGCGTCCCCTTAAGGTGGCGGCAGGCCGGTTCTTTGCTCCGGACGGCGCCGTTTCCATCGATGAGTATGAGGAACTGGACAAACTCATCACGGTTTCGGTCTTGTGTAATGAAACGGAAATACACCAGGCAGGCGGAGAGGTCGTCCTGAGCGGCAGCCCCACCGAGAGCACTCTGATCCGCCTGGCTCTGCAACTGGGGATCGATGTCGCCGGTTTGCGTCGGCACTATCCCCTCCTACACAGCAACTATCGCTCTGAAAATCGGCCCTTCATGGGCAGCCTGCACCAAAACGGGGAGACGGGACCGTTTTTGGCCATCAAGGGCAGTCCCCTGGAAGTCCTGGGGCTCTGCACCTGGGAACTTTTAAACGGCGAGAAGGTACGCCTTACGGAAGAAGCCCGCTGGAACATCGAGGCGGCCAATGAGAACATGGCCGGCAAAGCTTACCGGGTTTTGGGCCTGGCCCTGGCCTCGGGGGACGGGGTGGAGACCCTTACCGAGCCCCGGGATCTGGTATGGTTGGGCCTCATCGGTATGGCCGACCCCGTTCGTGAAGGGGTGAATCAGGCCATTCAAGCCCTCCACCAGGCCGGCATTAAGACGGTAATGATCACCGGGGACCAGAGCCCCACGGCCTATGCCGTCGGGCAGGAATTGGAGCTCAGCCGCCGTCAACCCCTGGAAATCCTCGATGCCACCCACTTGGGGGACATGGATACCCAGGCGCTGCAAGCCCTGGCCCAACGGGCCCATGTTTTTGCCCGGGTGAGCCCGTCTCACAAGCTCATGATCGTCCAGGCCTTGCAGCGCTCCGGCCAGGTGGTGGCTATGACCGGCGACGGCATCAATGACGGGCCGGCCTTGAAGGCCGCGGACGTCGGCATTGCCATGGGGAGCACCGGCACCGATGTTGCCCGGGAGGTGGCAGATGTGGTCCTGGAGAAAGACAATCTGGACACCCTCATTATCGCGGTTCGTGACGGCCGCACTACCTATATCAACATCAAGAAATCGGTGCATTTCTTTTTAAGCACCAACCTGAGTGAAGTCATGCTGACCGGAGTGGCCCTCACGGTGGGTTTGGGATCTCCTTTGACCGCCATCCAGCTTCTCTGGATCAACCTGATCTCTGATATCTTTCCTGGTTTGGCCCTTTCCCTGGAGGAGGCCGAACCCGATGTTCTGAATCGACCGCCACGCCATCCCCATGATCCCATTTTCAATGGCTCGGATTTTAAGCGGATGACTTTCGAATCCGGAGTGCTCAGCGCCGGGGCTTTGAGCGCCTTTGGCTATGGTTGGCTGAGATACGGACTGGGAAACCAAGCCAGCACCCTGGCCTTCCATAGTCTCACCACCGGCCAGTTACTGCACGCCATCAGTTGCCGCTCCGAAAGGCATAGCATTTTTAGTCAGGAGAAATTGCCACCCAATCGATACTTGAACTTAGCTTTGGGCGGCTCCTTGCTGGTGCAAATCGCGGCCATGTTCCTACCCGGGGTCAGAAGTATCCTCGGCCTGGCTCCGATGGGACTGTTGGATGGACTGGTTATTGGCAGTTCGGCGCTGTTGCCTCTCTTGGTCAACGAGTCCACCAAAATCTTGGAACGCCCTGCTCCCGTGCCGGAAGCACCGACCGCCGCGCCGCCGGCCTTTCAATCGCCTTAAGAGGTCGCCATGGCCGGCATGCCAATATTTGCGAGGAAGTCTGACTTTGAAGAGGACCCAGCTCAGAAATCCCTCTGGCCGCGCCTCTGCTCTATCCTGAGCATTCCTTTTCTGGCAGACGACCATTCGACTTTAGGTAACAGAGCGTATACTATGAACAGAGCCGAAAATTTACTTATGAATAGAAATAAAAATCTTTCCTATCAGGGGCAGGAATTGTCTGATGAAAAAAGATTTCATGTTCACTTCCGAATCGGTGACGGAGGGGCATCCGGATAAAATCTGCGATCAGGTCAGTGATGCCATTGTCGACCATTTTCTGGAGCAGGATCCTTTTGCCCGGGTGCGGGCCGAATGTGCCGTCTCCACCTCCATTCTGTTCATCGCCGCCCGTTTCGCCTCGGAGGTCAAAGCGGATATTCCTACCCTGGCCCGGAAGGTCATTAGCCGGATCGGCTACCAACGCCCCGATTTTGACCCTCAGACCTGCAGCGTCCTCACCAGCCTCCAGGAATATCCTCCGCCGGTAGATCTCTTTTTCAACGAAAAAAATTTGGCTGCTGAAGAGCTGGACAGAATCCCGGTTCGGCAGCAGGCCACGTTGTTTGGCTTCGCCTGCCGCCAGACCGAGGCGCTCATGCCACTGCCCATCTGGCTGGCCCACAAGCTGGCCCGTCAGATCGTCCAGGCCCAAAAAAATGGCTCCATCCCTTACCTTTCCCTCGATGGCAAAATCCAGGTGGGGGTTGAATACCGGGACCGGCATCCTTACGAGAAAACCCTCATCTCCATCAATCCCATCGAGAATCTCATGATCGGGGGTCCATCGGTGCATTCGGGGCTTACCGGCAGGAAGAATGATGTCGACACTTATGGAGATTATGCGCGCCAAAGCGCCAACGCCTTGAGCGGCAAAGACCCGTTGCGGATTGACCGGATCGGGGTCTACGCCGCCCGCTATGCCGCCAAAAATGTGGTGGCGGCCGGCTTGGCGGAGGAATGTGAAGTGCAACTCAGTTACTCCATCGGCTTGGCCCGCCCGGTGAGCATCCAGGTGGAGACCTTCGGCACCGGTGCCAAAAGCGATGCGGAGATTGCCGCTTTGCTGGAGAGATACTTTGATTTTCGCTTCGCCGGGATTCTCCGGGATTTCAATCTGCGGCACCTGCCGTTTATGAATAAAAGTGGGTTCTACCGCAAACTGGCCGCCTATGGTCAGGTGGGACGGACGGATTTGCAGCTCCCCTGGGAAGCTACGGATAAGGCGGGTATTTTACAGTCCGCTTGACTGCCCTGCCTCAGCCAATCTATTAACCTGTTTCAGAAATAACTTTAATAAATCAGAGCTTCAAATTCCCCCTCCCCTGGTGGGAGGGGGTTAGGGGAAGAGGGAAATAAGCTATTGTAATAATGGATTATTGACAGACACCGTTCTGCCCATAAACGTTTGCGGGTACCACATAAAAAAAGACTCCTGATCGGCGGAGGTGGTCAGGAGTCATTAGCTTGACGCGGTTCGGGAGATTTTCCCCAGGCGGTTCTCCATCGCCTGTTTTTAAGTTAATTCTACGGTCGGTCGATTGCAAAAATTTTTTTCCGCTAACATTAATTGACATCGGATTCCTAAGGAATTAAAAGATATAAAAATTCGCCAGGCGATGAAGTCCGCCTTTAACCGCCCCCCTTTGTGGCGTCGTGAAGCAGCAGCTCCACCAGCTGGGCCAGTTGCCGGAACTTAAGGGCCCCAACCTTCAGCGTCTCATTGAGAAATTGCGCACCAACCGCTTTAACCTGGTGGTCATGGGAGCCTTCAAACGGGGCAAGAGCACTCTGATCAACGCCTTGTTGGGGGAAGCGGTGTTGCCCACCGCTATCGTGCCTTTGACTTCCGTAGTCACCATCTTGGGTTATGGCGAGCGTCTCAGCATCCAGGTCCACTTTCAAAAGGGCGAGACCCGGGAAATCAGCAAAGAGGAGTTAGTGGACTACATTACGGAAAAAGGCAACCCCCAAAACCGTAAAGGGGTGCGGGAGGTGGAGATCGCTTACCCCTCCGAGTACCTCAAAGATGGGGTGCGCATCATTGACACCCCCGGGGTGGGTTCGGTTTATACCCACAATACCGATGTGGCCTACAATTACCTGCCCCAGGTGGATGCCGGCATCTTCGTGGTCACCGTGGACCCGCCTCTGTCCGCCGCAGAGCAGGAGTTTCTGCAGGATATCCGGGAGTACGTCCACAAGATCTTTTTTGTCTTGAATAAAATTGATTACGTGGAGGACGCCGAGCGGCAGGAGGCGCTGGATTTCACCGCTGAGGTCCTGGCGACCAACTTGGCCTCCTGCCCGGTAAAAATCTTCCCTATGTCCGCCAAGCTGGCCATGACCAGCAAGACCAACGGCCACCCGGAGTACCTCGAAGCCAGCCAGCTTCCCGAATTCGAAACCCATCTGAGGCAATTTCTCTACAAGGAAAAAGGCCGCGTCTTACTGATTTCCTGCCTCAGCGGCGCCCTGAAAACCATCACCGACTCCACCCTGGGTCTCAAAGTAGAGCGCCAGGCCAGCGCCCTGCCTCTCAAGGAGTTGGAGGAAAAGATCGCCCGCTTTGACCTGGAGTTGCAAGGGTTGGAAAAAGAGCGGGAAATGTCTCTGCTGCTGCTGGACGGCCGGGTCAAGGGCGCGATCCAAGAACTGGACGCCGACTTGGAGGCTTTCCGAAAGGAGACCACCGCCCGCCTGTGCCGGGAGGTGGAAGCCACCTTCCACCAAAAAAGCCAGGGGGCCGGAGACCTGCGCCAGGAAATGGAAGACTATCTGTTTGCGGCCCTGCGGGACGTCTTCACCACCTGGCGGCGCCAGGAGATCGACAAGCTCTCCCAGGTCTTGACCGCAACCCATCAGGACTTTGCCGACCGCATTAACGCCATTCTGGACCGTTTAACCCAGCTGACCGCCCGCATTTTCGATTTTTCTCTGCGGGGCTTTGCGGTGGAGGAAGCCTTTCCGGAGTTGCAGCACTTCTGGTTCAGGTTCAAGGAGGACCCGGTGGGGCTGGAGATCCTGCAAATGACCGTAACCTCCCTCCTGCCCCGGGCCCTGACCAAAGGGATATTGCTGAAGAAGCTGCTGGAGAACGTCACCGAGTTGGTGGATAAGCATTGCGGACGGATGCGCTATGATTTTCACCAGCGCCTCCAGGAGATCGGCCGGGACTTCCGCCAGACCTGGGTGTCCAAGATTGACGACACCACCCAGAGCATCCGTCAGGCCCTGGAACGGGCCCGGGCTCAAAAGCAGGACAGCGCTCAGGCTGCCGCCGACCGGGCCGGGCACTTGGATCGGAGGCTGGAGGCGATTCTGAACGCGGAAACGCAGTTACTGGCCTTGAAGGAACGCATCGAAGCCGCGGCTTGACCATGCGCAGGTCTGCATGAGATTCTTCTGTCCCCGCTGTTGGCGGGATTTTGAGAGGGATGTGTTGATATGCCCTTACTGCGGACTGGATATCCAGGAATTTTGGAGGTCCAGGGACTACGTGGGAAAACTGATTATCGCCCTGAACCATCCGGAAAAGGAAACCCCCATCCGGGCGGCCTGGCTCCTGGGGCAACTCAAGGATAAGCAAGCGGTCTCGCCCTTGATTGATTTAATCAAGAAAACTGAAGACGTCTACATTGCCAGGGAGGCGGTCCAGGCCCTGGGAGAGATCGCCACCCCGGAAGCCCGCCGTTTCCTGGGAACCCTGGCTCACCACCACGCCAAGATGGTCAGAGATGAAGTAAGCCGCGTATTATCCAGCCGCCGCCGCGCCCGCCCCTCCTCCGCGGAAGAAAAGGAGCGATGACGCCAATAGCGTGTCAATCCGGGATGAGCTTGGCGCGGACTATTTTTCCTGAGAGGATGGCATTTGGTAGTATTCCCGGAGCAGTTCCAGGGGGTGCTCTGTAGTGAAGCGGGCTGTCAGGCGGTAATGCAGTTCCCAGGCCTCGTCCCGGGTAGAGCTTCGGATGGCCAGATCAGGGTGATTCCAACTCCGGGGCAGATAGAAAAAATTGGCCTCAAACACCGCAGTCTCAAAGACACCCCCTTCTTTGCGGATGGTGGAGACCACGAATTTCCGCCGGGTGCGGCGGTTTTTCACCTTGTTGAACAAGCCTTTGGGGGGCAGGGCGCCTGCCATTTAAGCCACCGGGGAAGTCCTACGTAAGCCAAAAAAGACGCAACCAGCTACCAGCCTTTACAGCATCCCTATAAAAATCTCAGGCTGATAACGCCAACAAGTACTAATCGCCACTTTCGGGCTTTCTTTTGAGTGAGGCTCGTTTATGGGCTGGCACCGAAACCGAGGAACCCGCCACCACTTTGGCGCGCCGGCCCCGGCGGGATTTCCGGTAAACCCGGCGTTTGGCCCGGTGTTTCTTACTGCGCTTGGCAAACCAAAGCCTTTCTTCGGCCGCAGGCAGTTTGGCGATGGGCGCGCCCTCCAGTTCGAACCCCTTTTCGATCAGGGTACGCAGATCGGCCCACTTCGCCCTTTTCGTGCTCCCCATGGTGGCCACGATGATTTCATGGTTGCCGTTCTTAAACATTCCCACATAGGTGTGCTTGGCAGCCCGGGTGTACCCGGTTTTGCCCGCCACCGCCAGGGGCGTGGTGAACAGAAAGCGGTTGTGATTTCTGAGCTCTTTGTGGCCCTTGATGGTGTAATATTTGGTCTCCATGATCTTGGCCAGTTCCGGATAGCTCATAGCCCGGCGGAACATATAGGCCAAATCCTGCGCGGTGGAATACTGGTTTTTTGCGGGCAGGCCGTTGGCGGTGGCGCAAGAGGTGCGATACGCCCCCCACTGACGCACTTCCCGGGTCAGTTGCCGGGCAAAGGCTTTTTCACTACGGCAGACCTCTTCCGCCAATGCCCGGGCTGCATCGTTGCCCGATTTCAACAAAAGGGCATAGAGCAGATCCCGGACCGTATAAGTCTCGCCCCGTTTAATGCCGAGCTTGGACGGCGGCGCCGACGCGGCATAACGGCTGACACGCACCTTGTCGTTCAGGTTCAAATGATCCATTACCGACATCGCGGTCATAATTTTAAGGGTACTGGCCGGGGGCCGGAATTTATGGGGATGGAGGGACAGCAAGATCTGGCCGGTTTTGGCATCCATAATCACAAAGGAGCGGGCGGACACATTTAAGTCGTCCTCACCCGCTGCCATTGACACCGCTATTATCAAAACTGCCAGAACCACACCGACGATAAAGCCACACTTAACCCGATAATTCATGGAGCCCCTTGTATGTTGAATTGATCTTGAGCCTTTAA
>JARRQO010000213.1:0-5860 GCA_037381685.1 Deltaproteobacteria bacterium
AATTTTTGGGTCACCAGTTTTTTAAAGGCCCGATCTGCCGGAGTGGCCGGGACTCCGCCCACCCGCAAGGGAATGCCGTAAACCAGCAGGATGGCCGGGGTTCTCCCTCGGATTTTGAGCTTTTCCACCAGGGCCTTAACCGGGGGCACCAATTTGCCGTCAAACTCGCGCCGGGACAGGTTTTCTGAGGTGGAAACCTCGACTCCCACCAGGTTTTCCGGCGGCACGCGGCGTTTTTGGGCGTAGTAGGAGGCCACTTCTGGGCTACCCGGCACCTGGCGATTATAGACCACGATCAGGTCCCGGGCCGATAAAGCCAGGGCCCCGGAAGGAACTGAGACCAGGGCGAACCAGACCAGGAAAAAGATCAGGCCGGGATGCCGTTGACGACGCTGGCGGGGCTTCATGGCGGATCCTCGGGGGCCACTGCGGTAGGTCAGGCGCCCTCCCGCAACCTTCGGGCCTCTCCCACGCGGACCGTGGTGCGGGTGGTGTCGAAATATTCCAACAGCGGGATGGTAAATTTGCGGCTGGTCTGGGTCAGGTCTTTGAATTGGACTACGGTAATTTCCCGGTTCTTCTTAAGGAAATCGATGAGCGCCGCCTTCAGTTCCTCAATCGCGGCCTGATGGAAATAGAGGTCTTCTTTTACTTTGATCAGCCGGCCCTGGTTGACCAAGACCTGAAGAAGCTGCTTGACCTTATCCGCCGGGATCTTCACGGCCTCGGTGGCCTCCTTGAAGGTGGGCGGCGACAAGCGGCCCCGGCGATAAGAATCTTCCAGGCGGCGGGAGAGGTCCTCCTGGTCCTGGGCCAGGGTTACCTTATGGGTCTTCAGGCGCACCAGGTCTTTTTCCGCAACCACCTGTTTCTTTTGAGCCAGATCGCCCAAAAGGTAATTGAACAGACGCACCCCCATGGCCGGGGGCAGTTGCCGCCGCAACTCTTCTTTGTTCAACCCGGGCTTGAGGGGGAATTTACGGTGGTAATCGGCCAAAAGGTCTTGAGTCCGCTGCTCCAACTCCTGGGCAGTGGCGGCCAAGAGATAGCGCTGATGTTCCTGGTCATAATTGAGCACCTGGCCCTGGGTCACCAGGCTGTTCAGCCGGTTGGCCAGGTCGCCGGGGTCCCAGGGCAGAAGCGCGGTAAGTTCGGCCCGGGAGCGCCCCGCGGCCCCGGCTTCGGCCAGATACAGGCGCAGGATGTCCGCGGGCTCCCCCTGCTCCAAGGTTTTGAGGTGTGCCAGCACCTCGGGGTGGCGGCGTTTGTGCCGGGCCGGATTGACGTGCAGGACGATGCCGCCCCCCCAGGTGAAGGCCGGGGAGAAGCTGCGGATCACCAGGCGGTCGCCGGGTTTCAGGGCCAGGGGTTCCCTCAGAAAAACCTGGACATAGCCCGAAGCTCCCGGCGGCAGTTCATCGGCGTCCAACAGCAGCGGCATGGCGACCCGCTCGCTGGTGCCGGTATGGAAGCGCACGGCCTGGCGATGTTTCAGGGGCCGGGGGGCGCTGGGCAGGATTTCCAGATAGGCGTCTAAGCGGCGGCTGGAGATCAAAGCGCCGGGGGGCGCCACCACCATGCCGCGCTCCACTTCTTCTTTTTCCAGGCCCTGGAGGTTGATGGCGGTGCGGTTGCCGGCCGCGGCCTGCCGGTCGATGGGCAGGCGAAAGATGCCGGTGGCCGGTTTGGGGGGCACCTGGGCGGCCAACTCGCCTAAGGTGGCCAACAGATGCTCCGTGCCCTCCCCGGTGACCGCGGAGAAGCGCTCGATGGGCGCGCCGGAAAGGAAGGTGCCCTGGAGGACCTCCCGGACTTCTTCTTCCACCAGGTCCACCCAGTCTGGCTCCACCAGGTCCACCTTGGTGAGCACCACCAGACCCTGCTTGACCTTAAGGAGTTCGCAGATTTCCAGGTGCTCCCGGGTCTGGGGCATGACGCCTTCGTCTGCGGCGATGACCAGGGCCACCAGGTCCATGCCGGAGGCCCCGGCCACCATGTGGCGCACAAAGCGCTCGTGGCCGGGCACGTCCACGATGCCCAGGTGCTGCCCGGAGGGCAGTTGCAGTTCGGCAAAGCCCAGTTCGATGGTAATGCCCCGGAGTTTTTCCTCCTTGAGGCGGTCCGGGTCAGTGCCGGTCAGGGCCTTGATCATGGCGCTTTTGCCGTGGTCAATGTGGCCGGCGGTGCCGAGGATGATGGGCGCGGTCATAAGCAGTTGCCAGTGATCAATGATTAGTGGCGATTAGGCGCGTTTTCAAGTTACACTCGGGAAAGAACCGCGACGAATTGCAATCTGCGATTAGGTTAGATTTATTTATTTTCTTCACTCTGGGCGGTCTTTCGTACTATCTGCGGCACAAATCGTTCACTAAAGCCAGCCACAAAGGACCAAAACAAGAGCTTGGCAAGTTCGGCCCCATTTTCAGGAAATGCTTTCATTAATGCTTGAAAACCCGTTAAATTTTCCGGAAAATTAAATTTTGGAAACATGGCGCCTTGTAGGATTCCGGAAATAATCATTACCATTAATACAATAGCGAACACCCCTCCATTAACCGGTATTAATAGTATTGATATCCACGAGTTAGAAAGTTCACGCAGTTCATTTATGCCAATTTTAGGAAGTCGTTGTTGAATGCTTATAAATCCGCCGATAAGTCCAGCTATAAAAACATATATAGATAGATACGTGTGTGAGCTTTTAAATATTATTGGTATGACATAGTACAATATAATTACAATACTCAAACAACTAAATGTTAAATAGACTAACTTTTTTGAAACTATTTGCAAATATTTTTGTCTTCCATCATCTTCATTGACTTTTACATCCTTATCCTGTTCATTACCCATACTTAGTACTCCTGTACTCTATCCCCGGGCCCAGGAAGCAGATCCAGCTCGGCGAAGCCCAGCTCGAGGGTAAGGCCCCGGGGCTTTTCCTCCTTGAGGCGGTCGGGGTCAGTGCCGGTCAGGGCCTTGATCAGGGCGCTTTTGCCGTGATCAATATGCCCGGCGGTGCCTAAAATGATCGGTGCTGTCATAAGCTGTTGCCAGTGGTCAGTTTCATTCTCGTTCCCAAGTTGCAATTGGGAACGCCATTAAGGGTCAAGTTGTGCATGGGCACCAGAACAGAAGTTTAGGGATTTCTTAATCTATCAAAAATTGTAAGTAAGATTGCCGGTTTTCTCGGATACAAACTTTTGAATAAACAAATAATCAATGATTTTGTCAAGTTCCGCATCACTTAGCTTTTTCTGGAAAAAATTAGAAGAAACATGCTTCCTGAGTGTGCCCCGCTTTCTTGGGCGTTTGCTTTTTGCAATTTTAGATAGGAGCTCAATCGTTCTCTTTAAATTGGGATCCTTGGAAAAATTATCGGTGACCTCACGAAGCTCAAGCAGACTGTTGATCCTTCGGCAATTTCCTTCTAATTTATTATTGATATAGTTGATTAACGGATCGAAGCCCTTGTCTTTTGAAAGGATTATGAATGAAGCTGCCTTGTGTTCTTTTTGGAGCTTTCCGAGGTAGTAGGCAATGTGAAAATCGAGAGCATTTTTGCCCTGCCCTTCTATTCTTAGCCATTCCAGGCGATGTCCAAAGCGTTGCGTCTGCTTTACCAACTCAATCGGAATATTTTTCTGAGACTGACCGACAAAGATTTTCACGGATATATTGTCTTGGACCTCGGATAAATCCAATTTCTGAATATTCTCATAATCGATTAAAAGGAATTTTTCACTCATTTCAGATTTCCGCTGGCTGACACTGAACCTAAAGCCGACATTCCATGGGTGCCATGCCTATTGCCAGGCGGGAATTTGGCTCCCAGGCGCGTCCCCAAGCAGGAGCTTAGAGACCAGGTAAAACGTCTTCATTTCATTTACCATTGACCCCTGCCCCCTGACAACTGATAACTGCCTCACCACTCACCCTGCGGCTCATTGGCAAGCGCAGGCTAAAGCCTGCGGCTACCCAAAAAGCCTTAAATTCTGATCCCTGGCCCCTGATCCCTGAAACCTGGCACCTCCCCTATCCCGGCCATTCGTGGGTGATGGTGTTGTGGTCCCGGGCGAATTGGGGTTGGGGGTTGAGTTCCACCTGGACCTGGTAGTCTTTGCTCAAGCGGTCCAGGAGGGGGCCGGTTTCTTCCTGCAAAATCCGGGTGACCTCGGGGTGGGCTGCAAGTTTCAGGCGATAGCCGGAAAACTCCCGGGCTGCGGCCCTGATGTGGCGGAAAATGTCGCAGGCCAGGGTCCGGGGAGTCAACAACAGGCCTTTGCCGCCGCAGGTCTCGCAGGGCTCCATGATTCTTTGGGCCAGGCTGTCCCTCAGGCGCTGCCGGGTCATCTCCACCAGCCCCAGGGAGGAAATGGGCAATACCGTGGTTTTGGCCCGATCCCGGGAAAGCGCCTGGACAAAGGTCTGATAGATCAACTCCCGGTGGGCCGATTTTTCCTGGTCAATAAAGTCGATGACGATGAGGCCGCCGATGTTGCGGAGCCGCAGCTGCCGGGCGATCTCCCCGGCGGCTTCCAGGTTGGTCTTGAGGATGGTTTCCTCCAGGTGGTTGCGGCCCACGAATTTGCCGGTATTGACGTCAATGGCGGTGAGGGCCTCGGTGGCTTCGATGAGCAGATAACCGCCGCTTTTGAGCCAGACCCGGGGCGCCAGGAGTTTGTGCCAGTCGAGGTCCAGGCCGAAGTGGCTGAAGATGGGCTCGGGTCCGTCATAGAGCTCCAACCGGAATTTTTCCCAGGGGTTCAGGGATTCCAGGTAATCGGCGATGCACTCGAAGGTGGCGGGGTTATCCACCAAAATGCGGTCCACGCCGGGGGAATAAAGCTCCCGCACCCCCCGGCGGCCCGCTTCCAGGTCCTGGTGCAGGAGGGAGGGGCAAGGGGCCGGGCCTTTTTTGCGCAGGATCCGCTGCCAAACGTCCAGGAGCACCTCCAGTTCCCGGGCCATCTTTTCCAGGGGCTCACCCCGGCTGGCGGTCCGGGCAATGAGGCCGCCTTCGGCGGGATGCAATTCTTCCAGGATGGCCCTGAGCCTGACGCGCTCGGGTTCCTCGGTGATACGGCGGGAAACCCCCAGTTGCACCAGGGTGGGCATGTAGACCAGGTAATGGCCGGCCAGGCTGATATGGGTGGTCAGACGGGCCCCCTTGTTGGCCGCGGGACCCCGCAGGACCTGGACCAGCAGGTCCTGACCTTCATAGAGCAGGTCGCTGATGCTGGGCGCGGGAAGCTTGCGTCCGCTGGGCCTCTCGTTCACCTCGCCTTTGAGCCAGATTTGAAAAAATTCATCTTCCTGGGTCGTGACATCTTCGGCAAACAGGTAGGCGGGCCGGTCGGCGCCCACATCCACGAAGGCTGCGGACATGCCGGGCAGGAGCCGGACCACCCGGCCCTTGTAAACGTTGCCCACGAGGCCGTTGTACTCCCGGTCTTCCACATGAAATTCGGCCAGGCGGCCGTCTTCGACGAAAGCCACCCGGGTGTCGCATTCAGTAACGCTGATCAAAAGTAAGTTGGGCATAGTAAGTAAGCAATGAGCCGGGGGCAGTGAGCGGTGCGAAGAGGCTGAGCGCTGTCCGGCATGGTTTAGCTATCCTTGTTAAGGTAAAATGGCGGCCGCGTGCTGCCCTCTGTTGGATCTGTAGGGCTGGGGCTGGCCAGCATGATTTAGCGATTAGCATTAATGGGGGGCAGGGCCCACCCTACAAATTTTCGGGGTGATAACGGGACACAGCCCGCTTCACCGGTCATTTTCCTCAATACCTTTGATCTTGACAATGCGCAGTTCCCGGGCCTGGTCGTCGTTGAGTGCGAAGATGGCGGCCAAAGCGTCGGTG
>JARRQO010000214.1:0-4312 GCA_037381685.1 Deltaproteobacteria bacterium
CTCTCCGGGCCGGGGAATGGTGCCCCCGCCGATCAAGCCCGCATCCGAAATAGTGTGGTGGGGCGACCGGAAGGGCCGCCGGGACACCAAGGCCTGGCCGGGCCGCAGCCGGCCCATGATGCTGTAGATCTTGGAGGTTTCCAGGGCCTCTTCGAAACTCCAGGGCGGCAGGATGGTGCGCAGGCACCGGGCCAGCATGGTCTTGCCCGCGCCGGGCGGGCCTGCCATAAGGACGTTGTGGCTGCCCGCCGCGGCAATCAACAGGGCCCGTTTTACCGGCTCCTGGCCCCGGACCTCCCGGAAATCCTCCTCGTAACGGGGCGGCCGGGCCAAAAGTTCCGGCTTTTGCGCCACCAACGCGGCCAAAGGCTCCCGGCCGTTTAAAAACTCCACCACTTCCGAGAGATGCTCGGCGGGATAGATGTTAATCCCCTGGACCACCCCGGCCTCTTTGGCGTTGGCCTTGGGGATGATCAGGGACATATCCGCCTCCCGGGTAGCCAGAGCCATGGAGAGCACCCCCCGGGTGGGCTTGAGGCGGCCGTCCAGGGAAAGCTCGCCATAAAGGAGATAGTTCTCCGGGGCCTCCGGGGGCACCACTCCCTGGGCGGTGAGGATGCCCAGGGCCGCGGGCAAATCAAACCCGGTGCCTTCCTTGCGAATGTCCGCGGGGGCCAGATTCAAAGTTACTCGATTGCTGGGGAACTGATAGCCGGAGTTTTTCACCGCGGCCCTGACCCGGTCCTTGCTCTCCTTGACCGCGGTCTCCGGCAGGCCCACGGTGGTAAAGGCCGGCAAGCCCGGAGCCAGGTCCACCTCAACTTCAACAATGTAGGCGTCCACCCCCCACAGCGCGCCGCTTTTCACCCTACCCAGCTTCCTCGCCTCCCAAAATCCCGCGGTGATTCATATTTCTCCCGGTTTCCCCAGGCTGGCAAGCCTGATCCGTATCATGGCGGCGCAAAACGCCTCCCCAAAACCGCGCCGGTAGCCTTTCCCTCCCATTCCGGCCAGCCATCCCCCGGGCCCGGGTTCCGGAAACAAAACTCAATTTTACTTATCTTTAAGCAAATTTTATTTTTAGTCAAATCTGGTGGATGGGTCAACCGGCCCCCTCGGGCCGGCAACGAGCGGACAGCCGCCTCCGCCCTACGACGGTCCAGGGCGCCGGGAGCAGCGCGGATGGGCCGCATGGTTAAGCGGCCCGTGGTCATGCGGGAATGTGGTTGATAGCCGGGGCTGCCGGGCCTTCGCTAAAATCAGCGCCGGCCCCCCGCCTCCAGGAGATCTTCCAGGCTCTGGGTGGAATAGCCGTAGCATAAAACCGGCTTGATTACTTGGGACCGTTTTCTGCCCTTGGCCGGTTTGAGGTATTTCGAGGACTTGAGGGGTTCCACTTCCGTGGCTATGGGGGATTTACTCCTGATGAACCCGGCCCGCAGGCCATAAATGTCAAATATGGTGCCGTTATGAAACCAGCCCAATTGCCGGCCGTGCCAGCCGTAAACCTTGCCCCTCGCCAGGTAAGCCACCGGCCGGCCATCCCAGAGGTAAACGGTCTCTCCGTCATCAGCGATGTAGGCGACCGGCTTGCCATGCTTGTTGAACAGGGTAATCTCCATGCAGTTCAGACTCCTTAACGGCAAACAGGTGAGCTCCCCCCCGGATATTAGGTCGCCTGCTGGCGCCGGGAATGTTCGATCTTCATACAGTGATCCATGACGACCTTAAGCCCCGCCTGCCGCGCCTTTTGGGCCGAGACGGGTTCTTGCAGACCCTGCTGCATCCAGACCACCTTGGCCCCCACCGCGATGGCCTCGGTCACGATGGGAGGGATGTCCTCCACTTTGCGGAAGATGTCCACCACCTCCACCGGAAAGGGGATGTTCCGGAGGCTGGCGTAACATTTTTCCCCCAAAACCTCCTGGCAACCGGGATTAACCGGGATAACCCGGTAACCCTGCTCCTTAAGGTAGCGGGCCACCTGATGGCTGGCTTTGCCTGGATCGGGGGACAGCCCCACCACTGCCACTACCCGGCAACTATTCAGGATTTCGGTGATGTCCGCAGCACTGGCCTGAATTTCTGAGCTTGTGGTCATGCGCGCCTCGCCGGGTTTAACCGAAAGGACCGGGAAGAAAACTCCCGGCCCTCATGAAATGTTCAGAAGGTTATGGTCGTACCCCCGGGACCGGGGCCGATGGGCCTGGCCAACTCCAGGGTGTCCGCATCCGCAATCTTTAGGGCCATTTTGACGTATTGGTAGCCGAACTTCAGGAGTTCCTCGTCATCGTCCCAGATTCTTTCCTGGACATCCTCGTCCACGCTGAAGATGCTCAAAAAGCGGCTTTTGAAAACAAAGTTGCGGAACTGGTCCAGGTCGTACATAACCATGGCGAACAGCCGGTTGCCCCGATCATCGGTGACCGGCCCGCCATCGGCGCTCCGGCGCAGCATCATGATCTTCCATTCCCGGTTCATTTCGTCATACTTGTCCACACCCTGGTCCTGCCGCCAGGAAGCCACGGTCCATTGGGCCTCCTCGGCAAAGCCGCAGCAGTGTTCTTCCCGCACCAGGAAAAAGAATTCATCCAGGCCCTCGTCGGTGATGAGGGTGCCCTGGCCGATGGGGTAATAACGGCAGGTGGCCGGGCGGTCGCTGTAGACCGTGCAGCCGGTGACGGGCCGCACAAATGGGCAGCGGTGGTCAAACCGGGGCATATCCATGATGACCAGGGGGAGGCCCGATTTGTCGTGGTATTCCGTGCGGGTATATTTAGCCAGGAAGTCCGCCGCCTTCATATTGAGGCGGTTTTTCAGGCGCAGAATATCATAAGGGGTGAGGATGATGGTGGTCTTGCCGCAACACTCAGTAAAACAAGGCACGCCCGGATGACACCGGAACTTGAAGCGGCTCTGGTCAGTCAACTTCCGGGGCTCGACCACCTGCATATTCAAATCTACCATGTGCAACTCCTTGACGGTTTTTCTTGGCTTATGAATATCTTATCAAAATTTTGCCCAAATCAAAATCCTAATAACAAAAGAGGCGCCGAAATCACTTTTGCTTCTAATCTGTCAGCATTTTGGAAAAATCAACCTGAAAATCCACCACCACCTCCGGCAACACCCGAGCCGAGGCCGCAAATTATATAAAATCAAGCTTGTGGGGCATAGACCTTTAACCCCGGCCGTGCCTTGGCAAGAAAAAACCGGCCCTCCCGAAGAGGGCCGGCGGTGGTTTGCGGGTTATCTGTTGTCCAATCCGCCCGGGGCGCACACCTAGGAGCGCCCCTGCCGGCACTTAGAAGCCCCGGTCGGACATGCGCGCCTGGAGCATGGCCACGGTGCGATAGACGATGTGGGCCAGCTTGGTATACGGGGCGTAGAAAAAGAGCATGAAAACCGCGGTCAGGTGCAGAAAGTAGGTGGGGTACGCCAAAATCCGGATGCCCACCAGGCGGAAGAGCCAGGCGCCCAGGCCGGTGGCGCCCACGGCAAAGACCACATAGATCAAAAACCAGTCAAAGTAGGAGCCATAGCCGGCTTTTTCGGCATTGGCCTGACGCTCTTTGAGGATGTTGTAGATGCCGTAGAGCAGACAGCCGGTCCCCACGATGGCCAGCAGCTTTATAGGCTCATAGATCGCATACGGTGATTCGTGGTGCAGGAACCATTCATTGAGGAAGCCCCAACTGGTAACCACTGCCAGAAAAATGAACCCGAACACCAGGAAAAGATGGTTCATGGAACGGTTATAGGTAACTTCACATTCCCGAAAACGGTTGTGCATGATGATGTCTTGCAAGGTGGCGATAAGGTTCTTCACCAGGTTCCCTTCCACCTTGACCTTCCAGGGATTGGCGGCATTGATATCCTGCCAAAAAGCCATGGCGCCCTTGGCCAGCACCGCCACCGCGAAGAAAAAGGCGGGCACAAAGATGAAGTCCACCATCAGCGTGGGGACCAGTTTAGAGAAAACCACGGGTCCCTCGGGGATGGCCCAATGGCCCGTAACCTTCAAAGCCAGGTACAGAAGCAGCATCGGGAAAGCGATGAGCAGCGGCAAGAACTTGGGGTCTCCCACTGCTTTGGCCAACTGCGATGGCTGAGAATATTTCTCGATGCACATCTGCCGGAGGACCGCCAGGACTTCGCCGGGTTTGGCGCCCCGGGGACAGTAGACGGTGCAGTCGCTGCATTGGTGGCAGAGCCAGATGTCCGGGTCCTGGAGCACTTCGGTCATACCCCATTGGGCCTGGAGCATTTCCTTCCGAGGAAAGGGTTTATCATCCGGGGTGAGATTGCACAC
>JARRQO010000215.1:0-4309 GCA_037381685.1 Deltaproteobacteria bacterium
TCCTGTTCTTTGGTAGGGGCGTACCTATGGGTGCGCCCTGAGCGGGCGGACACGCAGGTCCGCCCCTACAGGCGTAAACCATGACTGACACCACAGCCGAAATCATCTGGGTCAGTGGGCCGGTGATGCGCGCCACCGGGGGCGCAACCCTCTCCATGTACGAAATGGTGGAGGTGGGGGCCGAGCGCCTCATCGGCGAGGTCATCGCCCTGGAAGGGGAGATCGCCACCCTTCAGATTTACGAGGACACCGGCGGCATCCGCCCCGGCGACCCGGTGGTGGGCACCGGCGCGCCCCTGTCGGTGGAGATCGGCCCGGGGCTTTTGGGCCAGATCTTCGACGGCATCCAGCGGCCCCTGACGGCGCTGGAGCGGGCCACCGGGGTGTTCATCGGCCGGGGGGCCATGGTCACCCCCCTGGCCCGGGACCTGGCCTGGCCCTTCACTCCCCGGCTGAAAGTGGGGGATCAGGTGGCCGGCGGCGAAATCCTGGGGGTGGTGCCCGAAACCAGCGCCATGGAACACCGGGTCCTGGTGCCCCCCGGGATCGCCGGGGAAATTACCTTCCTGGCCGCGCCCGGCTCCTATACCCTGAATGACCCCATCGCCCGGCTCCAAGATGCCCGGGGCCAGGAGACCGAACTGTTTCTCTGGCACCGCTGGCCGGTGCGCCGGGGCCGGCCTTATCGGGAACGCCTGTTGCCATCGGCGCCCCTGATCACCGGCCAACGGGTTTTGGACGCCCTGTTTCCCCTGGCCAAAGGCGGCGCTGCGGCCATCCCTGGCGGCTTCGGCACCGGCAAGACTATCACCCAGCACCAGCTCTCCAAGTGGTGCGAAGCCGATCTCATCGTTTACGTGGGCTGCGGCGAGCGCGGCAACGAAATGACGGGCATCTTAACTGAACTGCCCCAGCTCGCCGATCCCCGCACCGGCCATGCCCTGCTGGAACGCACCATTTTGATCGCCAATACCTCCAACATGCCGGTGGCGGCCCGGGAGGCCTCCATTTACACCGGCATCACCCTGGCGGAAGCCTTCCGGGACATGGGTTATGACGTGGCCCTGATGGCTGACTCCACCTCCCGCTGGGCCGAAGCTTTGCGTGAAATTTCCGGCCGGCTGGAGGAAATGCCCGCGGAAGAAGGCTTTCCCGCGTATCTGGCCACCCGCCTGGCGGAATTCTATGAACGGGCCGGCAGTGTCATCACTTTGAATGGCGCCCGAGGGTCGGTGTCGGTCATCGGCGCGGTTTCGCCCCCAGGCGGCGATTTCTCCGAACCCGTGACCCAGCAGACTAAACGGTTTGTGCGTACCTTTTGGGGCCTGGACAAGGAGTTGGCCGCGGCCCGCTATTTTCCCGCCATCAATCCCATCGACAGCTACAGCGAATACCCGGATATGGTGGAAGGCTGGTGGGCTGAAAACGTGGAGCCGGGGTGGAAGGCATTGCGGGCCCAAGCCCTGGTGTTGCTCCAGGAAGATTTTCAGTTGCAGCGCATCGTCAAAATCATCGGCGAAGAAGCCTTGCCGGACGCCCAGCGCCTCACCCTGGAGGCGGCCCGCTGGCTCAAGGAGGGTTTCCTGCAACAGGGCGCCTTTGACCCGGTGGACATGTTCTGCCTCCCGGCCAAACAGATGAAAATGCTGAAACTCATCCTGGCGGTCTATCAAAAGGCCAAGGAAGTGTTGGCCCAGGGGGTGCCTTTTTACCAGATTCGGGCCCTGGCAGAATTGGGGGTCCTGGTGCGCATGAAATCCACCTTCAAGGCGGATGAGCCGGACAGGTTCGAGGAGCTGGAGAGGAGCCTGAACGACAAATTGGAGTCTTTGGCAGGGTGAGGTTTAATCATGCAAATACGATTATGTCCTTAGCTCTACAAAAGGAATGGTATATAGCATGATATTTAGAGCACAGGCATTAATCGTTTATGCCAATTTTAATGTGCCCCAGCAAGAGCTTGGGCGGAAAGATACGTTCCCAAGCTGGAACGAGTAAAACATCGAGAACTGATAACCGAAAACCGGCATTTAACATGGAACCATCACCGAAAACCGAAAACCGGAAACCGGAAACCGTACTTCCGGCCGCAGGCCGGGAATACCTGGGCCTCAAGTCCATCTCCGGGCCGCTCCTGGTGGTGGAAGGAGTCCGGGGAGTGGGCTTTGATGAGTCCGTGGAAGTCACGGCGCCGGATGGCTCCCGCCAGACCGGCCGGGTCCTGGCCGTGGGCCGGGGTGAGGCGGTCATCGAACTCTTCGGGGAAACCGTGGGCCTGTCCCTGCAAAAAACCCGGGTCCGCTTCACCGGCCGGCCTCTGACCATCCCGGTGTCCGCCGATCTTTTGGGGCGCATCTTTGACGGCATGGGCCAGCCCCTGGACGGCGGCCCCCTGCCACTGGGGGAAGACCAGCGGGACGTCAACGGCCAGCCCATCAACCCCACGGCCCGCACCTATCCCCAGGAGTTTATCCAGACGGGGATTTCCGCCATCGACGGCATGAACACCCTGGTGCGGGGCCAGAAGCTCCCCATCTTTGCCATGAGCGGGCTGCCCCACAACGAACTGGCGGCCCAGATCGTGCGCCAGGCCCGCCTCCTGGGGACCGAGGAACGCTTTGCCATCGTGTTTGCGGCCATGGGGGTGCAGCACGACGTCGCCAACATCTTCCGGCAATCCTTTGAGGCCAGCGGCGTCCTCAACAACGTGGTCATGTTCCTCAACCTGGCCGACGACCCGGCCATCGAACGCCTCATTACCCCCCGCCTGGCCCTGACCGTGGCGGAGTTCCTGGCCTTTGACAAGGACCACCACGTCCTGGCCATCCTCACGGACATGACCAATTACTGCGAAGCCCTGCGGGAGGTGGCCAGCTCCAAGGGCGAAGTCCCCAGCCGTAAAGGATATCCCGGTTATCTATACAGCGATTTATCTTCCCTCTACGAGCGGGCCGGCAAAATCGAGGGCCGCCGCGGCTCCATTACCCAGTTGCCCATGCTCACCATGCCCAACGATGACATCACCCATCCCATCCCGGACCTCACCGGCTATATCACCGAGGGGCAGATCGTCTTGGACCGGGGCCTGCACCAGCGGGGGGTTTACCCGCCCATCAATGTGCTGCCGTCCCTGTCCCGGCTCATGAGCGACGGCATCGGCGAAGGCCGTACCCGCGAGGACCACGCCCATGTCTCCTCCCAGCTTTACGCCGCCTACGACCATGCCCGGCGCATCCAAGCCCTGGCGGCTATCATCGGGGAAGACAGCCTGTCGGCGGGCGACCGCCAGGTGCTCAATTTCGGCCGGGCCTTTGAGGAACAATTCATCCGCCAGCGACCCGATGAAAACCGCAGCATCACCCAGACCCTGGATCTGGCCTGGCAAATCCTGGCGGTACTGCCCCAGGGCGACCTTACCAGGGTAACGGAAGAAGAAATTGAGAAGTATGGGCAATTTTGATGCACTACTAATTCAGCTTTGCGGTCTTTGCGGCATTGCGAGAGATCTTTTCACGCCAAGGCGCCCAGACGCCAGGATTTTCTTGGCGCCTTGGGAGTTTCACCGGAAGAAACCATGTCCCGTTTATCCCTACCCGCTACTAAAGGCAATCTCATCCGGGTGAAGGACGAGCAGCTCCTGGCCACCGAGGCCGTCACCTTCCTGGAGGAAAAACGGGACCTGCTCCTGGGGGAATTGCTGCGGCTCCAAGGCCAGGCGGCCAAATTCCGGCGCCAGGTAGACCGGGCCTTAAAGAAGGCTTATGGGCAACTGGAGAAAAGCCTGCTGTCCATGGGCCGGGAAGCCGTGGCCCGGGCGGCCCTGGGGGTGAAGGGCGAAGATCGCGTCAGGCTCAAAGACCGGGGTTTTTTGGGTATGCCCATGCCGGTGGTGGAACTTCAACCCGGCGAGCCGCGGCCTCACATCGGTTTCGGGGGCACCGTCAGCGCCCTGGACGAGTGCCAACTGGCCATCCGGGAGGCCCTGGCCCCCCTCGCCGAACTGGCGGAGGTGGAGGCCATTTTGTGGCGTCTGGCCGACGAATTGCAGCGCACCGTGCGGCGCACCAACGCCTTGAATTACATGTTTATTCCTACTTATGAGGAAACCATTCACTACCTGGAAGGGTCCCTGGAAGAGCGGGAGCGGGAAGGCCTGTTTCACCTGAAGCGGGCCAAAGCCCGGAAGCAGTGAGCCGGGAGCGTGAAAGCACAAATCATCTGCAAAACCAAAGTGACCGATGGTTTCTTACCTAAAACCGCAAACCGATAATTGAAAACGGAAAAACAGACCATGGCGCAGCTCAGCAAA
>JARRQO010000216.1:0-4281 GCA_037381685.1 Deltaproteobacteria bacterium
CCAGGGGGACTGCTCCAATACCCAGGCCCTGGGGGAAATTTTGGAATCCGAGGGCGTGGAAGTTATTCACTTCAAGTTTCCCTATCCCCGCCACCGGGAACAACTGGCCGGGGAAATCGACTCCCTGATGGCCCGTCTGGGGACCGACGCCCAGGCCGTGGCCCGGGTTATGCAGCGCCTGGCGCCCTTGCGCCGCCAGCTGCGCCGCCTGGACCGCCTCACCTGGGAAACCGGCCAGGTGAGTGGCCGGGAGAATTTCCAGTGGCTCATCTCCTCCTCGGACTTTGCCTCCGATCTGGATTCCTACGAAACCGGATTGGCGGCTTTCCTGGAAGCAGCCGAGAAGCGGCACGGCGCTGAGGGGCGGGTGCGCCTGGGGTTTGCCGGCATCCCGCCCATCTTCACCGACCTGTGGGACTACCTGGAGGAACTGGGCGCCGCGGTGGTCTTTCACGAATTTCCCCGGCAATTTTCCATGCCCTACGATACCAATGAGGTGGTGGAGCAGTACCTGCGCTATACCTATCCCTATGACATCTGGGGCCGGATGGCCGACCTTCAGGAGGCTATAACCACCCGCCGCCTGGACGGCCTGGTGCATTACACCCAGAGCTTTTGCTTCCGCCAGATGTTTGATCAGCTGATCCGGGAGCGCCTCAACGCGCCCATCCTGACCATTGAAGGGGATCGGCCCACGCCCCTTGATTCCCGCACCCGCATGCGCCTGGAGGCCTTCGTCGATGTCCTGCGGCCTTAGCCCCTTGCCCCCTCCGATCCAAAAACTCGCCTACGGCCTGGATTTCGGCAGCCGCGCCGTGAAGCTGGTCTATGCGCGGGGGCCGCGGGGCCTGGGCCGGCGCCGCTGGGACAGCATCACCTTTTATCAGAATTATCTGGGGCGGGATAAGGGGCGACTCGCCATCGACTGGGAGCGCCTGGGTTTGCCGGCGCCGGCCGCGCTGGTCGCCACGGGTTACGGCAAAAATCTCCTCAAGGCCCATTTCCCCACCATTACCGAGATTCGGGCCCATTTCCTGGGGGCCAGGCGGCAAACGGGCCTGGAGCATTTTGTCCTCCTGGAGATGGGGGGCCAGGACACCAAGGTCCTGTTTATCCGGGAGGGCCGGGTGTTCGATTTTCTCACCAACGATCGCTGCGCCGCGGGTACGGGGCGCTATCTGGAAAACATGGCCCGCTTTCTCAAGATGCCCCTGGGGGAATTTGCAGGGCACTGGCAGGACCCGGTGGAAGTCTCCCAGACCTGCGCCATCTTTGGGGAGACCGAACTGGTGGGACATCTTTTGGAGGGGGTGGAGCCGGCCCGGATCGCGGCGGGAGTCAACGCCTCGGTGGCCCGCCGGGCCCTGGCCATGGTGCGGCGCTACCGCTGTCCCACCCTGGTGTTTGTGGGCGGCGTGGCCAAGAACCGCGCCCTGGTCCGGCTGCTGGAGGACCTGGGCGATTTTCAGGTGAAGGCGCCGCATCTTCCTCAATTCAACGGGGCGCTGGGCTGCGCTCTGGAAGCCGGCCGTCACCTGGAGGGGGAAAATCCGGGCAGCGCCCGGCCGCCAGGGGGGCAAAGGCCATGAGGCCGTTGTCCGCTGCGGCTCCACTGGCCCGGGCTCTCCGGCAGTTGGTGGGAGGGGACGCAAATGCCGGGCTGGCGGCCGCCGGGATTCAGGTGGAGCCATTGCCCGCCGGCCGCCAGGTTCTGCGCTTTGCCTGGCCGGAAGGCCGGGCGGTGGTGGGAAAGTTCTTTTCGGCGTACCCGCCGTTGCGCGCCGCTGACCTGAGCCTGGTGCGGGAATATGACAACTATCAGCAGCTTCCGGCCCTGGGCCTGGATGGCGGCCGGGGTCTGACTCCCCGGCTTTTGGGCCGATGGCCGCAGGGGGCCTTGGGACTGTTGTTGGAGGCGGTGCCCGGACCGGACCTGGATGGCCTCATCCACCAGGCCTGCCGCTACGGCAATGCGGCAGCCCTGGAGCGGGGGCTGGAAAAACTGGCGCACCTGCTGGCCTGTTTCCACTCCCGGCCGGCGCCGAAACAAGGGGTTGCAGTTGAGCCGGCGCTGGCCTATCTGGATAAGGTGATGGGGCAATTACAGGGAGCCGGGCTGTTAACCCGGGAAGATTGCCAAGCTTTAACCTTCGAGCGCACTTGGTGGCAAACGATCTTTAAGGATTTTTCCGATGATCAGGTGCTGGTGCATGGCGACGCCACCCCCACCAACTTTCTTTTTCCCAATGGCCGGGCCGTGGCCCTGGACCTGGAGCGCCTGCGTTTCGGCGACCGTCTCTGGGATTTGTCCTGGGTGGCCGGGGAATTAAAAAATGCCTGGGGCTGGCGGACCGGGAATTGGAGCGGGGCCGAAGCGGCCATCGGGCATTTTTTCCGGGCCTATCTGGCGGTCACCGGCCTTGCGGCTGGCCTGAGGGAGCGGCTTTATCGGCTCAATCCGTTTTACATGGCCCTGGCGGAGCTCAGGATCGCCCGGAATTCTTACCATACCATGGACTACCGCCGGGAACTGGTGGCCGAAGCCAGGCGCTGTCTGGCCGGCGGCCGGAGATGGTGAGAGCGTTTCCGGTTGAGAGGAATAGAAAAATTTGTCAAGATGCGTTAATGAATAAGGTAAGACGTGAATTTTCCCCCGCTTTGCCAAACGGGGCGGGGGGAAGGGCCATATATGTACTCATTACCAAAGTTTTTCTTTTTACCCCTCACCCTAATCCTCTCCCACAAGGGGAGAGGGAAATAAATGGAAAAAAGTTTTGGCAATCTCTATAAAGCAAGGCGTGCCTGAGCCATGAAAACCGTCTTAATTATTGCCGGCTCCGACCCGGGGGCTGGCGCGGGGCTGCAACAGGACCTCAAGGCGACCACCTTGATGGGGGCTTACGGCCTCACGGTGGTCACGGCCCTGACCATCCAGAACAGCCGGGGGGTTACCGCCGTGCATCCGGTGGGGCCTGAGGTGGTGGCGGCCCAGTTGGACGCAGTGCTGGGCGATTTTCCCGTGCACGCGGTCAAACTAGGGATGCTGGCCACTGCCGAGATTGTGCGTCTGGTGGCGGAGCGCCTCAAAGGCCTGGAGGAGACGCCCCTGGTGCTGGACCCGGTGTTGGCCGCGGGCGGCGGCTTTGCGCTGCTGGACGAGGCTGGCATAAGTGCTTTAAAAGATGATCTTTTCCCGCTGACCTATCTGCTTACGCCCAATGCCCCGGAGGCCGCCCGCCTTACCGGTCTTGAGGTCCAGACCCCGGAAGACCTGGCGGCAGCGGCCCGCGTCCTGCAGAACTTGGGGCCCCGCTGGGTTCTGGCCAAGGGCGGCCACCTGCCGGGGGAGCCGGTGGACGTGCTCACGGACGGCAAAAATACCTACCACCTGACCGGGGTGCGTCTTAAGGCGCCGCATAACCACGGCTCCGGCTGCCTGCTGGCCTCGGGGGCCGCGGCGGGCCTGGCCCAAGGGCTGTCCCTGCCGGAAGCGGTGAACCGGGCGCGCTCCCTCACGGCGCAGGCCCTCAAATACGGCCTGCCTCTGGGCCGAGGCACCGGCCCGGTGAACCCCTCTGCGCCGGTGGCCCGGGACCTGGCCCGCCTTAAAGTGCTGGAGGCCTTGCAGGCCGCCGCGGCCCGGCTGGAGCAGGAAGATATCAGCCCGCTCATTCCGGAGGTCATGACCAACCTGGCCTACGCCACCCCCTACCCGGAAGATCCCGGAGACGTGGCCGGGTTCGGCGGGCGCATCCTGAAAACCCCCCAGGGGGTGCTGATTCCCGCGCCGCCCGCGTTCGGGGCCTCCCGCCACATCGCAGCCATCGTCCTTACCGCCATGGCCACGCACCCGGAGCTCAGAAGCGCCATGAATGTGAAATTCTTCGAGGGCCTTGAAGATTTGGCGCCCCTGTTGCATTTCAAGGTGGCCAGCTTCGACCGCAGCCAGGAGCCCCCGGAAATCAAGGCCCGGGAAGGCAGCACCCTGGCCTGGGGGGTGGCTTCGGTCCTCAAAGTAGGCGCGCCGCCGCCGGATTTGATCTACGATAAGGGGGAATGGGGCAAAGAACCCATGATCCGCATCCTGGGCCCCACGCCCCTGGCCGTAGTGGAAAAGGCCCTGGCCCTGAAACAGGCGCGGCAAGCGGCGGGAAGGCTGTAGGGGCGGGCCGGGTGTAGGGGCGGGCCGGCTGTCCGTCCCGTTTGAGGGCGGACGCAATATTCAATGACAAAAGTTTATTCTTCACCCCCCTCACTCTGACCCTTGTATCTTATACCTCT
>JARRQO010000217.1:0-5895 GCA_037381685.1 Deltaproteobacteria bacterium
TTAATATCAGCCCGGAAATCTTTGCTGGTGGCGGGAAGATGTATGTGTCCGCAAACCCAGAGAAAGACCTGGGGATTTTTCTTCAGAACTTCATCGATAGCCTTTCGGGGTTGGGCAAAGTTATTATCTTCATAGGCAGTTTTGTAGCTGTTGGATATGGTCAAATACAAAGGTGAATGAAAAAATATTATCGTGGGATTCTTCGGGTGGCGTTGAAGTTCTGCTTGAAGCCACTGCAATTGCTTCGGAGAAATGCAGGTTATTTGATCGGAATACAGGTTATCTGTAGCAAGAAAAATGAGTTGATAATTCTCCACCTGCTTCCTGTGATATAGTTGTGAAATTTTGAATGTCCTTTGGAATCGAGTTAATTTCTTCTGTCTGTCAGCAGCCGATCCTAATGTGAATTTATTTCCAGGTCCACGGTTATCCTTAAGAATAAAATCGTGATTCCCCGGGATCGGAATAAACGGTTTTTTGAGTCTGCTAAAGAAATGTCTGGCAGCAAAATACTCTTTTTCCGTCCCAAACCTTTCGCAGATATCACCCACAGCTACCACCAGTGCCACATCTGACCAAGCATTGATGGTCCTTATCACCGCGATTTTCTCCGGCAGGAATTTTCCAGGGAGGTGCGGGTCACCCAGCACAACGAGGCGGTAGGGGAGCTGCTTTCCAAAGGAAGGCAAATTCGCTGGGATGACAACGAGCAACGCCGCCAATCCAATTAGAATCAGCAGAGGAAGGAAAGATTTCTTCATCATGTTCATCTAAGTGCCTGAACTTTTGTAAGATACAAAATACATTAATTTTTGTTTGGATATGTTTTTCATCATACCGGAAATGCGCCTTTCAAGGCAATGAAAACCGGGGGAAATTCCGTTTGACATCCAGGGCTCGAAAAGTTAATAATTTTCAGCGAGTTTTTCGGAGGAACGGTTAATGGTGGAGAAGGCTAAGTTTATCTGGTTCGATGGCAAGATGATTCCCTGGGATCAGGCCCAGGTTCACGTCCTCACCCACACCCTGCACTATGGCTTGGGAGTCTTTGAAGGCATTCGGGCCTACCAATGCGCCGACGGCCGCACCGCGATTTTTCGCCTGAAAGAGCATACCCGGCGCCTGTTTGATTCGGCCCACGTCATGCTGATCGATATTCCTTTTACGCCGGATGACGTCAACGCCGCCTGTTGCGAACTCTTGCGGGTCAATGAGCAGAAGGAGGCCTACATCCGGCCCCTGGTGTTTTTGGGGGAAGGGGTGATGGGGCTCAATCCCCAGGGCAGCCCCGTCCAGGTGGCGATTATCAGTTGGATCTGGGGAGCCTACCTGGGCGACGAGGGCCTGCGCCAGGGTATCCGGGTCAAAACTTCGTCCTTCATCCGGCATCATGTCAACATCATGATGACCAAGACCAAGACCGTGGGGAACTACGTCAACTCCATCATGGCCAAACTCGAAGCCGTGCAGGCCGGCTGCGACGAAGCGCTGCTGCTGGACACCGAAGGTTACATCTGCGAGGCCTCCGGGGAAAATATTTTTATCGTCAAAGACGGGGCGCTCAAAACTCCGCCCTTGACTTCGATCCTGCCGGGCATCACCCGGAACTGCGTCATCACCATCGCCGAGGACCTGGGGCTCAGGCTGAAAGAGGAACGCTTCTCCCGGGATGAACTGTACTTGGCGGACGAGGCTTTCTTTACCGGCACCGCGGCGGAAGTCACTCCCATCCGGGAAGTGGACAACCGCATTATCGGCCCGGGGCAGCCGGGCCCCGTCACCCGGCAAATCCAGGAGGCCTATTTCGGGGCGGTCAAGGGTCAAAATGTCCGTTACGAGCAGTGGTTGACCTATATTTAAAGCAGTTCCTCCGGGCCCCCGGCCCAGTGAGATAAGGTGGGTTTGAAAAATCGGCGGTTACAAGAAATTTGGGCAACACGACAATAAAGAGGCGGGCCTGGGCCCGCCTCTGCCATGTTTGTCAGCCGCGCTTTTTTCATAAACTTTTTAAGCTTTGGCGCATTCTTTCAGGTATTGCATCAAAATATCGGTCTCGGTGATCAGCCCCACCAGGCCGCCATCTTCCACCACCGGCAGGCAGCCGATTTTTTCCTGCATCATGATCTTGGTGGCCTCGCAAAGTTCCATATCCGGAGGAACGGTGATCACCCCGGTTACCATGACGTCCTTGATCCGCAAAGTTTTCATCAAATCCCGGGTGTCTTTGGTGGCGTAACCCAGGGCATGGGCCAGAGAGCTGCGGAACAGGTCCCGCTCCGAAATAATTCCCACCAAGTTGGGGCCGTCGATCACCGGCAGGTGGCGAATCCGCCCCAGGCGCATGATATCGTTGGCCAGGCTGAGTTCGTCATTGACGTCCAGGGTAGCCACTTCTTTTACCATAATCTCTTTGACTTTCATGGAAGATTCCTTTTCTTAGAATTCGCCTTAGGAAGTCATAAGCTGCCGCGTTGGTCAAAGTTCCTGGTGCCAGCCTCGTTCTTACCTACATGGAGGCGAACCACTCCCGGCCCCGGGAGCTCAGTTCCCCCAGGGTGGTCAGGGCCCGGCGGGCCGCCTCCGGGCTCATAAAGCCCGTGCCGCAGGCCGGGGTGAGGAGCGACTGGGAGAGGATTTCCTTGCGGCTCCGGCTCAGCTCCTCGGCCAGCCGGGCTACCTGTTCCGTGAAGAGCCGCCATATGGTATCCACCGATTCGTGCTGAAAGTCCTCATTGGTGGGGATCAGGCCCCAGGCCAGCCAACTGCCCCGAGCCAGGAAAGCCGAGAGCTCCCGGCCATAGAGGCGGAGGCTCTCAAAGTAACCGTGCGAATCGAAGCTGAGGATATCCAACGGCGCGTTGAGCAGCAGGGACCAGTCGGTATTGCCGCAGCAGTGCGTCCCCAGGAGGACGGGGCCGTGGGCCGCGCTCCGGACTTCCTCCAGGGTTTGGGTCAGGATTTCCGTCACTTCTTCCCGGGAAATGGGGAGATAGGCGGAACCGAACCCCGTCAGATAGGGCTCATCCAAAAAGACAATGGGCTCTTTGCCCAACTGGCGGAACTGCTCGGCCTGCCAGGCCGCCTTGCGGGCCAGCCCGGCGCACACCGCCTGGGTGAGCTCGCGATCAAAGAGAATGGGTTTGCCCTCGGCGTCTTTTACCACCCCGGCAAAAGTTACCGGCCCGGATAACTGGCCTTTGAGGGCCGGGCAGGGGCATCGCTCGGAGACCACCGCCTGCAACAGGGCAAAAAAGCCTCGGGCGTCCTCTTCCGCAAAGGCAAAGGGGCTTAAGTCTCCGGACAGAATCGCTTCGTAAAATTGGGCCAGGGCCTCATCCCGGGGCAGCTCCGGGTCCATCTGGATGGTGCGGGCCTCGGCGTCCAGCTTCAAGGCAGGCAGGCCCCGGGCGGATTGGGCGGTCATGTCTTCCAGGAAGCCCAGTTGGACCATTTGGGGCCAAAAGGGTATTTGGGGCAAGGCTTCTAAAATCAGGGCCACGGTCTCCCGAGCGTCGGTGAAAGGCACCGAACCGATGCCGGTAGCGGCCAGGGGGGCGAGGCCGGACATTGCCACCTCCAGAAGTTTGTATAAACCGTATTATGTTTCCAGAACCTTGTCAATAGCGGGAAAAAATACCCGGAAACCGCGCCGGGATCACCAATGCCGTCTTCCGAAGGACAAAAATTAGCAGACCTGATCCTGAACTATTAACTTGGAATTTTTCGGAACCTGAGGTTCTTATTATCTGGAAGATAAATCAAGCCAGCCACCCTATCCAAACGTCTTAATAAATAATTTATTAATATTTTATTTTTTGTCCTCATAAACCGAAAAAATAAAAAAGGGATCAAGGGCAATAATAGTTACCTGATAATAGGGTCTACTTTTGAACAATATCATTGAATTTTGGTTTTTTTACCATTATACCGGGGGATCGCAGCAAATTTTGTTGCATCTGTAGGGATTTTCAGGCAAAATTTAACTTAGAAGTCTTGCAGGGGGAGACATGACTTCATCAGGTGCGTCGGCCGACACCCAAAAGCTGGGGGGAGGCTATAAGCTCTTAAGGTGGATTGCCCTGCCTTTGGGGGTGGTCATGGTTCTGGTGGTGTTGTTCAGCCACCGGGGTCTGTACCAGATCTATCACCTCAGGCAAGAGCGCATCCGGCTGGAGCAGGAAAACTCCCGCCTGGCGGCAGAAAATCTCCGGTTGGCCCGCACCATCGACCGCCTGCAACACGACCCGGTATTGATACAGGATCTCATCCGCCAGTAACCAGACAAGGAAAGTTTGAGGTATGTTTTCAACCGCGGAATTTAAAAAAGGCTTAAAGATCGAACTGGATGGGGTGCCTTACACAATTGTGGACTTCCAACATGTCAAACCCGGCAAGGGCGGAGCCTTTGTGCGTACCAAGCTGAAGAGCCTACTCACCGGTAAGGTATTGGACCAGACCTTTCGATCCGGGGAAAAAGTCAAAAAGCCGGACCTCGTGGAGCGGGAGATGCAGTATCTCTACCGTGACGGTGACCGATTCTGTATGATGGACAACGAAACCTTTGAGCAGATCATGCTCACCGAGGACCAGGTGGGGGAGGCGCGGCAGTATTTAACGGAAAATTTGGATGTCAATATCCTCTTTTTCAACCAGGAGCCGGTGGGCGTGGACGTTCCCCTGTTCGTGGAGCTGGAGGTAGTCCAGACCGAACCGGGGGTGAAGGGCGATACCGCCGCGGGCGGCACCAAGCCCGCCACCCTGGAGAGCGGGGTGACCGTTCAGGTGCCGCTGTTTATCAGCGAAGGTGACCGGGTAAAGGTGGACACCCGCACCGGCACCTATATTGAGCGGCTCAAGTAGGACTGAATCAGACCAGCTTGACCAGAACTACGTAGCGCTTGACCCCGAAGCGGCGGGCCTTGCTCTGGCAGTCCATGTAAATATCGACTTTTTTGTGCCAGCGGGAGGCCATGCGGTCTTGAAAATCATAGACCCCCATACCGTGCAGCAATAACCGGTCGCCAAATTTCAAATGCAGGTTGCTTTCCAAATCCCGGCTGACCGCGATCATCCCCCGCCGAACGTGCTTGCCCGAAGCAGTGATGCCTCTGCTGCCGGGGCAATGGTGATAGGCCGTTACCGTGACGATGGACATGGTGACGCACATGGTAGGGCGCGGACAGGCCAGGACCGCCACCGCCAAGAGACAAGTTATCAATATCGCCATATTTTTCATTCGGTTTTTCCTCGCTTTGGGGCAAACTTGTAGGTATTGCGATTGGTTGGGGAATGCTGGGAAGGATACTACCGGAAAATTTTTGGGGGCCTGGCCCCGGAATTGCTTTGATAATTTATGGTGTTAACCTGTCGGGGCAAACACCTGGAGGACGAATGCCTCGCGGTCCTCAAGGTCCGCCCGGTGTTAGGATTCCATCCACATCATTCCAATGATGAAGCTCATTATCCTTCACATATCTCTGTGAGTATATTTGTTTGTATTCTTCCTATATATCGGCAAAATCCGTCTGTCAAGAGAAATTGTCACAATAATTATATAACCTCTTGATATAATTATTTAATTATAGAATTATATTTTGTTCGGTTTTTCTCAAGGGCACGCCCTCCGAATTTTAGGGCTAATTTTACGAATAAGTGGTAGCTCTTGACAAATTAAGCTCATTTTTGGGTTTAAAGTGGGAAGGATTCGCAAGGTTCGGGGGTTATTGCAGTAATTGTGTTAATCTTATTTGTATCAACAATAATTACAACTAGTTATCTGGGATTTATTTATTTATCAGCCTTTTGCCACTTCCTTCTGCACAATCCTCGCTGATGCAGTCAGCCGACTAATGCAGGTCTGAAGAGTCATGGTCCGGGGCTTTCGCGCTGGGTGGC
>JARRQO010000218.1:0-4210 GCA_037381685.1 Deltaproteobacteria bacterium
CGTATCCATAGAAAAATCCCGCAGGTGCAGGACGATGCCGTTTTTCTGAAATTTTTCCAGCAGTTCCTGGGCCGCGGGGTCGGTGACCGAATCAGGGTCGATGGCCGGGGTGGGGAGGCGGCCGTGGCTGATCACCGAGCCCACGTGGCGCTCCACCACTTCACCTAAGCCCTGGAGGATGGCCTCTTCCAGGCAGTTGCCCGCGGCGGGGCCGTTGTATTCTTCGATGAGGTAAAACCAGTGGATGGGCAGCAGGACCGCCTGGCCCCGGGTGAGGTTGGTGGCGGGCACGAAATACAGCGGCCAGTCCTCATAAATCTCCGCCGCGGCCGCGGCTTCAGGCGTTTCATCAAACAGGGAACGGGCCAGATACGGAAAGGGCAGGGCCTGGCCGGAAAACTCCCGGGCGCAGCCCAACTCCAGGGGGCCCGCTTCGAGATAGGCAAAGAAGCTGAAGCGTTCCACCAGTTCCATGAGGGCGCTGGCTTCGGCCTGGATGGGGGTGGCTCCTTTGCCCATCTGCTTGTGGGTGGGGACCACGCGGCGGGCGTCCACCCCCAGGAGGCTGAGATACACCGGGATGTCCAGGCGGCCGGAGTCGATGCGCATGGTTTCCTGCAGGAGCTTCAGGTCCAGGTTTTCCAGGCGCTGGCGGACCCGGCGGACGGTCTCCTCCGGGGTTAAAAGTTTGTCTTGATCGTAAGTATAGCCCTTGAGGGCGTCGGCGAGGCTCAGGGTTTCCGGCATAAGTCTAATCTCCTGCCGGAAATTATGACCCGGTAGCCGGATTTATGCAATGCGGGGGCGTGGGTTGGAGGGCCGGACACACAGGTCCGCCCCTACGGGCGATAATTCGTTAGATTTCCGGGGTCGGTACATTTTTCCAGGCGGTGCTAGGGCCCACGGGTTTGGCGTTAATGATTTTGCCGGTGCTGGTGTCGAGATCGATGTAGCCTACCGGGGTGTGGGTAGCGCCCGCGGCCAGCAGGCTGGCGCCGGAGGCAGGTTGGCCTGCGGGCGGCTTAACATTGATCAGAATCACCCGCCGGATGGGGCAGGTACTGCAATCCATATCAGCCTGGTTGAGCCCCACCGGGCAATGGCGGCGCCGGGCTTCCTTGGGGTTCACCCCGTGGCTGGCCGCCATCATGGCCGCGGGCGGCCTTCTCAAGTGAGAAAAGGGATGGAACACCCAGTCGGTGATCAAGGCTAGGGTGTGGTGCTGTTTAAAGAGGTGAAAATGGCCGCCGGTATCGGCGATCATGCCCTGCATGATGTAGTCCGCAGGCATAAAGTAGCCCAGATAGTGCTGATCGCCTTTGAAAAAGGGAATCTGGCCGGCGGACCCGGCCGCCAGGATTTCGTTTAAGGCCCGATTTTCCAAGACGGCATCCTCTGGGAGGATGGAGACGAGGGTCAGGTTGGCGCGGCTGTTTAGGGGGAGCGAACTGAGGGTAATCGCCCGCAGCACAAAACCGCTGCCCATGACCAAAGCGACGATGAGCACGGGCACGGCCAGGTATTTGACAACATTGTTGGGGAAGATGCGGCGACCCAGCGCGGCGAAGGGGGCTTCCAGCGACTTGGGCAGGAACATGCCGGTTTTGTCTATGTAGTTTCGGTATGAATCGCCATAAAGACTCAACATTCGGCGTTCTTCATCTTTGGCCAGGAAATAATAGAGGATGAACATGAGGGAAAGGGTGGCCAGGACGATGAAGCGGGGCCAAAGGATGGCCATGCCGGTGCCCCAAATCCCCAGAGCCAGATACTGCGGGTGGCGGATATAGCGGTAGAGTCCCTTATCGGCAATGCCCCATTTGAAGATTTTGCCCAAGTAGACCTGGAGGGCGCAGACCACGAAGGTAACCAGGCCCAGGACAAATAAAACCGACCCGGCCACCCGCACGCTCTTTAAAAACAGGGTAGGGGGCAGGATCATGTGGGGTAGGAAAAACATGGTGGCCCAGCGGGTGGCGGCATGCTGGTCCAGAAAATTGAAGATGGGGCTGAATACGGAATAAAAGAAAAAGGCGAAGGGAGAAATCATGATCATGACTTCGAAGGCCATGACAAAGAAAAACAGGATGCCGCCGGTCGCGGCGAGCCTTTTGGCCAGGGACCTGTGGTCGGACATGGCAACCGCCTCCTGCACCCGGGAAGGAATTATAATCATTTTTTAGGTAAGAACACCGTTGAAGTGGAAATCCGGCGCGGCAAAGTGCAGGGGAAGGATTCTGTGGCGCCCAAGTATGCTCGGGCAAAAAATGAGGTACCCAGGGCAACCTGGGACGATAATGTAAAACGATTCCCAGTGAAGGGACATTAGGGCGGGTTAACCATGCCTATGACCAATCGAGGGGCCTGCCGATATCAGCCGGAATTATTTGGCCTCAGCCGCGGCCGGCTCCATTTCTTTGGACCGCAGCACCTGGTTGAGCACCACCGCCAGCACGGTGGACAGGGTCAGGGACGAGGAAACCAGCGGCCGCAGCCAACCGGGAATCCCGGCGTACAGGGCAGGAAGAATCTCCAGGCTCAGTCCGAAAATCAACGGTATGCCGATGACGAAAACTTTCCGGGGGTCAGGACCGGTGCCCAGGATGATTTGAATACCCGACATGATCATGAAGCAGGTGACGAACACCAATATGGCCCCCATCACCGGGGTCGGCATGATGGATAGGAGAGAGCCGATTTTGGGAAAGAAGGCCAGGGTGATAAACAGGCCGCCGGCCATGACCCCGACCCAGCGGCTGGTGGCCCCCGAGGCGCTGCTCAGGGCGACATTGCTGGCGGAAGTGTCCGAGGCCATACCTCCCAGGAGTCCTGATAAGGCGACGCAGACGGAGTCCGCCAGCAGTCCGCCACCGATGCGGCCCATGTCCGGCTCCTTCCAGTCGTCGTCATTCACTTTCTCGCACATAATCAAGTTGCCGAAAGATTTCAGGGCCCCGGTGATGGAAACGATGGCGAAGGTCGGCAACAGGGACCAGCGAAAATCCAGGGAAAACATGCCCTTGAAGTACGGCAAAGCCACCCAGGGAGAAGAAAGCACATGCACGAATTGGGCCCTGGTCAGCAACCCCGCCGCCGCGGACAAAAGATAGCCGCAGGCCATACCGATGAGCACACTATAAAGCTTCAATCTGCCCCGGCTGCGGATGTTGATCCCTACCATAACCAACACCGTCAGGGTCGCCACCAGCAGATTCTCTCCGCGGATAGGTTCTCCCCGGTAGTTGATCCCGAAGCATTTCGAGGCTCCCAGGGGTATCAGTCCCACCGCCACCATCAATACCACCAGTCCGGTGATTTCCGGGGGGAACAGGGACCGCAGGCGATGAACCACTCTGGCAAAAACGGCTTCCACCAAACCGGCCGCAATCGTCATGCCCCGCATCAAGGGCAGGCCGCCCAGCCAGGCCGCCTCCAAGGAGACCGTGAAAAAATTGGGACCGCACAGGTTAGGGCAGAGATACCCGGATCCCAAAACGCCCCACCGGAAGGCTTGCAGGATGGTGCCGATGCCGCAGGCCAGCATGGTGAGGGCCACCACGCCCCGGACTTGCTCAAACGAACCGCCGATGCCGCTCACCAATACCACCGGCAAGACCAGCGTGCTGGCCATCAGAAAGATATGCTGCACCCCCAGCAGCAGCAGCGTGGAGGGGGGCGGCCGATCTTCCAGGCCGTAAGTCAAGTTTGCGGGGCGTTTCGCCATGGCCGGTCCAAGACCTCCGGGGTTAGCTGATTAAGGCTTTAGCCGCAGAGCCGCTGATTCTAAGGATTCATCCAAATCGGGGTGGCCAGGAAAAAGTCGGCCCCGACTATCAAAGTTTCACCGTTGACCTTTACTTTGCGGACATAGGCCAACTTCCGGGACGGCAGCGCCGACCCCGGTTTGGGAAGCATATATTGCACCCAGGCGGTGTTGTGGTGTTGCAGGCGCTGGAGCATTTCCCTGACAACATAATGCCCCAAAGCGTCCTTAAAGCAAGTCAAATCCCGTTTTTCCAGGTTGGGAAAGGCCGGGTCTACCAGACACTGGCCTTTCTCATTGAGGACATAAATGTAAGTGTCGCAGAAAAAGAACCGCGTGCCCGGGTCCCGGAAATGGGAGAAAGCAATTTCTTTCCCCTGGCTCTGGAGCAACTTCACGGCCTGGTCGACGCACTGCCGGACGAAGATGGTCTCGATTTTAAAGTGG
>JARRQO010000219.1:0-4181 GCA_037381685.1 Deltaproteobacteria bacterium
AAATTGATCAGGTTGGCCAGATGAATCCGGGCAAAGCTCTTCACCAGCTTGACCCTGACCCCCAGGTACCGGGGCGCCAACGCCGCGTGCTCCCGGGAGGAGCCCTGGCCGTAGTTCTCCCCGCCCACGATGGCGCCCTCGCCCCGCCCCTGCACCCGCCGGGGAAATTCCGGGTCCAGGCGGGTGAAGGCGAACTCACTGATGGCCGGCAGGTTGCTCCGCAGCGGCAGAATCTGGCTACCTGCGGGCAAAATATCATCAGTGGTGACATTATCTCCCACTTTGAGCCACACTTCTCCCCGCCAGGTCTCGGGCAGCGGCGTCAGTTGGGGGAACGGCACAATGTTGGGACCCCGCACCACTTCCCCGGCTTCCTCCGGCGCTGGCGGGGGGATAATATTGCCCCCGGTCACCAGGAAATGCCGGGGGGCGGCCACTCTGGGATAATCTCCCAGCTTCCGCGGGTCCCGCAGTTCTCCGAAAACGGCTGCGGCCACCGCGGTTTCAGGGCTGGCCAGATAGACCTTATCGTCCTTGGTGCCGCTCCGTCCCGGAAAATTCCGGGGGAAGGTGCGCACGCTCACCGCGTTCGTGGGCGGCGCCTGGCCCATGCCGATGCAGCCCCAGCACCCCGGCGGCATCACCCGGGCCCCGGCTTCCAGCAGCGGCAGCAGGCCCCCGGCCAAAATCAGGTTTTCCAGTACCTGCCGGGACCCCGGATTAATTTCGAGGCTCACCCCGGGGTGCACCTTCCGGCCGCGTAAAGCCTGGGCGGCGATCATTAGATCCCGCAAGGACGAATTGGCGCACGATCCGATGAGCACCTGTTCCACCGGGGTGCCCTCCAAATCCTGGACCGGCGCCACTTTGTCCGGTGAACTCGGTTGGGCAATCAGCGAAGTCAGTTGATCCAGGTTTACTTCCTGGACCTCGGCGTAGCCCGGCCGCCCCTGGGCCGCCAGCGGCCGAAAATCCGCCTCCCGTCCTTGCAGTTTCAGGAACTTGTGGGTCTGGGCGTCCGCCGGGAAAATGGAGGTGGTGGCCCCCAGCTCGGCCCCCATATTGGTGATCGCGGCCCGCTCCGGCACCCTGAGATAACGCAGGGCTGGCCCGAAGAATTCCAAAATCTTGCCCCGGCCGCCCTTGACGGTCAGCCGCCGCAGCAACTCCAGGATGATGTCTTTGGCCGATACCCAGGGCCGAAACCGCCCGGTCAGCCGCACTCCCAGGATTTCAGGCATGATCAGATAAAAGGGCTGCCCCGCCAACGCCAACGCCACGTCCAGCCCGCCGGCTCCGAAGGCCAACATACTGCCGCCCCCGGCCGTGGGCGTGTGGCTGTCGGACCCCAACATGGTCTTGCCCGGCACGCTGAAGCGCTCCAGGTGCACCTGGTGGCTGATGCCGTTGCCCGGCGGCGAAAAAAACAGGCCGTATTTGGCCGCCACCGTACGCAAAAACCGGTGGTCATCCGCATTGCGAAAATCTGTCTGGGGCAGATTGTGGTCCACGTAGCTCACCGCCACTTCGGGACGGGCCCGCGGCACCCCCATGGCCTCGAACTCCAGATAGGCCAGCGTGCCGGTGGCATCCTGGGTCAGGGTATGATCAATCTTAAGCGCCACCTCGGCTCCTGGCTTCAATTCCCCCGACACTAGGTGGGCAGCCATTACCTGCTCAACAATGGTTTTCCCCATGATTTTCCTTTCAGTAAGCCGAGAGTGACCAGCAGTAAACCGCGGCCTGTCAAGCCGGTATTTGGTTTTTCCCCTACTGCTTACTGCTCACCGCTTACTGCTTTCTTTTTAGATATTTTATCAAAACGTCCGGACGGTTGCTCCCGATGCCGTCCAGGTTCATACTCAGATAGGGTTTCAATGTGTCGATATCATCGATATTCCACACGTAGACCAAAAGCCCCTGGTTGTGGGCCGCCGCCACCAGTTCCGGGGTGACATAGTTATATCTGAGGATCAGGGCGCCGGCCTGGGCCGCCCGGGCCAGACCCACAGGGTCAACCGGACAGCCCACCATGAGGATTCCGGTTTTAAGGCGTGGCTCCTGCTCCTTGAGGGCTTTGATCGCGGGATGCCAGAAGGAGATGGCGATCGCGGCCTCGAAGGCCCGGTGCTCTCGGAAAAAGTTAAGCAGCGCCGGCGCGGCCTCCGGCTGTTTCAGTTCCACCACCAAAAGGGCCTTGCCTCTGACGAGGTCAAAGACTTCTTCTAAGCCAGGCACCGGCTCCCCCTGGCCGGCATCAAGGCGCTGCAATTCCGCCAGCGTAAAATCCCGCACCGCCCCCCGGCCGTTGGTGGTCCGCTCCAGGGTGTCGTCGTGGATCACGGCCAGGCGGCCGTCTTTGGTCAACTGCACGTCCAGTTCCACCGCAGCCACCCCCAACTCCAGGGCCCGCCGAAAGGACCGCAGTGTGTTTTCCGGTTCATCCACCGGCGCCCCCCGGTGTCCCATGATGTTTACCATAATCTATTACCCTCCAAGCTTCTTGCCAAATGTCGGATTTATTGTAGCCGCAGGCGAATACGCGCTACATTGATATTCCTCAAAATCAACCTTTGAAAAGGTGAACTTAAAGGCTGCAAGCCTGGGCCACTTAAATTTTGGGCAAAAAGAGATTTTCCCAAAAGCTCTTCTCATCAGGTTAAGCAATCGGCCGGTTTCGGGCGGATTTTACCAGGAGTTTGCGCAAAAATATATCCGGCCGGAAGCGTTTTTTAATCTCTGTAAATGACCGATCCCCCCGCATGATCCGGCAAAAGACCTCCCAGGGATAATCGTAATCCTTCAGGCACCGGAAGGCCAAGGCGCCCAGGTAGTTGAATGCCTTGGAAAATTGATATGAAGCCACCAATTCCGGGGCGATCTTTTGCTCCACCCGGGCCTGGTACTCGCTCAGGGCTCCGGCCTCCCCCCGGAAAAACCGCAGGATCTGGCCAGCCGCCAGGTGGGCGCTTTCCAGGGCAAAGCCCAGTCCCTCCCCGGTCCAGAAATCCGTAAGACCCGCGGCATCCCCCACCAGCAGAACCCGGTCCTGCACGATGGGTCTGGGACTGACCCGATGCGGAATGAGGTGGGCCGAAAAGCAGCTGTCAGATAGCGCCAACCCAAAATGAGCCAGCACCCGGGCGAAGTACGCCTTGAGCCGCATCCCCTGATGCAGCAGACCCCCAACTCCCATAACTAAAAGGTCGCCTCGGGGAAGGCCCCAGGCATAGCCGTCGGCCAGGCTCCCCAGGTCCAGAAAAATGGTTTGGCTGAAATCAAAGGCGTTTTGACGTATCAGCCTTTGGGGGACCTCCACCTGGAGCCCCAGGTGAAAAAAATCCACCGGCTTAAGGCCCACGCTGGCCGCCACCCGACTCCGGGCGCCGTCGGCTCCCACCACCACTTGCGCCTTGAGACGCCCCTTGGAAGTGGTGATAACTAAGGCATCCCCCGGAGTTGCGGCCACGTGCTCGACCCGTTCCTCCTCCCTGAACTCGACCCCGGCACGCCGGGCCCTCTCCACCAGGGCCGCGTCCAGGCGCCGGCGCTGTACCGTATAGAGCAGGGGCGAGAGGGAGGACTTGGTAAAGGCCTGGTTCAGACCGAAACTCAACTTGATCCATCGAATCTCATTTTCCAGGACCGTAGCCCCATCAGGCGGGAGAAACCCCAGGGCTTTGATAGTCAGGCCGCCGCCGCAGACTTTGACCCGGGGAAAGACCGCCTTATCGATAAGCACCGGCCTCAGCCCGCCTTGCCGCAGTTCGTAAGCCAGGGTGGCTCCGGCAGGGCCGGCGCCGATGATGGCGACCTCGCAGGTCGCCTCCAGAGGGGTCATATTTCACCAGGATTCAAAATTGCCCTTGTGAAAACCGCGCCCAAAGCAGTTGGTCCTTGTGCCGTGGCGTTCTTTCGTATAATAGATGAATGACCGATACCTGACAAGACAGGTAAAAAGAGATGACCTGGCTGGCGTTTTCCGTCCTGACCTTGATTCTGTGGGGTGTATGGAGCTTTTTGGGTAAGGTGGCTACCCAGCACCTGCCTTCCACCGCGGTTTATCTCCTGACCATTTCCGGACACCTGGTCGTGGTGGCGTTTATCCTGGTGGAGGGGTTGGGCCCGGTCACCTGGCAGCCCGCCGGCGTTGCCGCCGCCTTGGGTTCCGGCATCGCCAT